>JAFAOS010000152.1 GCA_019247515.1 Chloroflexota bacterium
CACGACCGCGGTCGACCTCGTCGAGGGATATGCCTACCCGCTGCCGTTCCAGGTGATTGGAGAACTGCTGGGCATCGCCGCCGAGGACCGCCTTCGACTGCATGCGTGGTTCGAGGTGCTGCTCAGCGGGTGGGCGGGCGATCCACCGCCCGAGGCGATCCAGGCGTCGGACGGGATCGTGAGCTACCTCCGCGAGCTGGTTGACCTACGGCGGCGGATCCGGGCGGACGACCTGGTGAGCGTCCTACTCGCCGCCGAAAACGATTCGCTCACCACGCAGGAGCTCCTGTCGAGCCTCTTCCAGCTGGTAGTGGCCGGACATGACACCACGGCAAGCCTCATCGGCAACGGCGTCGTGGCTCTGCTCGATCATCCCGGTCAGTTCGCCGAGCTACTGGCCAAGCCCGACCTGCTTCCGGGCGCCATCGACGAGCTCATTCGCTTCACCGCCCCGGTCCCCCACGCGACGTTCCGGGTGACGGCCGAACCCGTAAACCTCGACGGGGTCCAGATCCCCCCGCACGAACAGGTTCTGGTGTGCCTGGGCTCGGCCAACCGCGATCCCGCTCGGTTCCGAGCGCCCGATGTGTTCGACATCCGTCGCACCGATGGACCGAACCTCGGCCTCGGGCACGGGATCCATTACTGCCTCGGCGCACCCCTGGCCCGGCTCGAAGCGCGCGTCGCGTTTGAAGTGCTGCTCAGGCGTCACCCGGACGTGCGACTTGCGGTCGACCGCCGAAAGCTGGCCTGGGCGCATGGCGACGGGCTTGTCCTGCGGGGCCTCGTCTCACTGCCCGTCGTTCTGGGCCCTCGCCAGTTCTAGGCGTCATCTCATCCACATACGTACAGGAGAATCCGATGACCATCGCTCACAGTCCCGTCAACAATGGCGTAAACGTCGACGCCCTGCTCGGCGCGCGCACCGCGCTTACCGAGGCCCCCGCGGGGGCACAGTTCACCTGGCGCGCCAGATGCGCCTGGCGCAAAGGCACCTACAGCCACTCCACAGTCGACAGCTTCACCGGCCTCGGGGCCGAGCAACGCCACCGCACGACCTATGAGTTCGATGTCGACCATCCCGAGTGCTTTGCCTCGGAGGACAACGGGGCTACCCCCGTGGAGCTGGTGCTCGTCAGTCTGGCCGGCTGCCTGACGGCGGGTGTCGCCGCGGTCGCTCAGATGCGCAATATCCAGCTGCACTCGGTGACCGCTACGGTCGAAAGCCGCCATGAACATCCTCGGCATCCTCGGCGCCGACTCGGGCATCCGCAACGGCTTCGAGGGCGTGCGCGTTCGCTTCGACATCGACGCTGACGCTTCCCGCGAGGACCTCGAAGCGGTTATTGCCCAGTCGCAGAAGCGCTCGGCCGTCTACGACGTGGTCACAAACCCAACCAGGGTGCTCGTCGAGTTGGCCTGATCGGGGCATTGCGGATCGCTCGTGCATCGCACCGCGGTCGTCGTGATCGGGGCCGGCCACGCCGGGCTGGCCATCAGCCGCCGCCTCACCGAACGCTCGATTGACCACGTTGTCCTCGAGCGCGGTGAGGTGGCCAATTCATGGCGGACGCAACGCTGGCCAGGCCTGCGGCTCCTCACGCCGAACTGGCAGACGCGGCTGCCCGGCCACGACTATGCGGGCGACGACCCCGACGGCTTCATGCCCGCGAGATCGTCAACACCCTGACCCGGTACTCCGAGCTCGTCGACGCGCCGGTGCGCACCTCGACGGCGGTCCACAGCATCCGCTCCATGTCGCACGGCTTCGGAGTTCAGGCCAATGACGATGTTCTGCAAGCGCAAGCGGTGGTGCTCGCGAGCGGCGCATGCAACCTGCCGGCCCTTCCGTCCGCCGCGACTGGCGTGCCGCGCTCGCTGACGACGCTCACTCCGTTCGACTATCGTGCGCCTGACAGTCTCCCCGAAGGTGGATTCTCATCGTGGGTGCCTCAGCCACCGGTGCCCAGCTCGCTGACGAGATCCAGCGGTCGGGCCGTCCGGTCACGCTGTCCGTGGGCGAACATGTGCGGCTGCCCCGAACCTACCGCGGCCGGGATATCTTCTGGTGGCTGGAAACCAGCGGTGTCCTCGCCGAACGCTACGACCAGATCGACGACCTCACACGGGCACGCCACCTGCCATCGCCGCAGCTCATCGGCGCCACCCAGGCTGGCAGCATCGATCTGAACACGCTCACTGCGCAAGGGGTCCGCATCGTCGGCCGCCTCGGCGGTATCACTGACGGTGTGGCCCAGTTCTCCGGCTCGCTGCCCAACGTGTGCGCTCTTGCCGACCTCAAGCTGAATCGCTTGTTGAAGCGAGCCGACGCGTGGGCCACAGCGACGGGTCTGGAGGAGATGCTGCCGCCGCCCCGCGTCCTGGAGCCGACGCGCGTCGACCCGCGCTCGCCCCTAGAATTGGATCTCTCTCGTCGAAAAGGCGAGGTCAAGACCGTCATCTGGGCCACAGGCTTTCGCCCCGATTACTCCTGGCTGGATATCCCGGTGCGCGATCGGGCCGGCCATATCAGACATGACGGTGGTGTGGTCTGTGGCGTCCCTGGCCTGTACGTGCTCGGCCTGCCGGTGCTCCGCACTCGCGCCTCGAGCTATATTCATGGCTCGATCGCCGACTCGGAGGCAATCGCCGATCACCTCCGTTTTATTTCTCGGCACCCCTGTCTCACGAGCTGCCTCCTGAGCCAGGCGCGTCACTCTAGACCCTGGGTAACGCCGGCTTGGGCGGCGATGGCCCTTGGTGGTTGCTGCCTCGTATCCCAGCTCGGCGCGTACGCCCAGCGCCGCCTCGACCCCGTCGACGTCGGACGGACATTTCCGTTCCGATGCTTGTCAGAGCCCATTTATTCCGGGGCCGCCCTGCCAGTTGATCTGGCCGCTGGGCTTCACCCAAAAGTCGCGTGCCAGCCGATCGGGCACGCTGCGCGCGGCGAGGCCGTCGCGGTACACCGCGTCGATAGCCTTCTGCACAACACGCCGCGTATAGATCGCGCGTGGGCGAAGAAATGGGGGCTCTGCGCGAAACATGCGGCTGCAGGCGGCACACACGTGGACGCTGACCTCGACGACGAGCACGATCGGGTGATCCAGGTCGATGTCCACGGCGACACGCGTGCTATCCCACACACGCTGGGCATCGCCGCCGCAGCGAGGGCAGCTGACCGACGGAAACGACCAACACACCCGCCGAAAGCTCACTGGCTTGGTCTGAACCGTTGCTTGACTGGGCTCCACTGACGCAGGCCCTCGTCGGCTACAACCGGGCCGATCCAGCCTTAATTCCCCTACGCTCAGCCGTCCTTACAGATCGACTTTCACCGCCTCCAAGCCAATTCCGCAGTGTCGAAACGGGCCGTTCGTTTTCGCCCGTTCTACACAATAGGTCACATAACCCTTGGTGCGAAGTTGGCAGGAAAGCGGTGTGCGGGAAAGCCGCACGCACCGTTCGACGAGGCGGGAGCTGGAAACAGGGCACGGTCTCGGGACCGCAGCGCCTGCAACGAAGTGCGTGGACAGCGCCGGACCTACACGGCCACTGCGCCAGCTCTCGACCCTACTGACAGGGGCTGCTGGCGAACCGGCGACCACGGCGAGTCGGATCACACGCACCTGACAGGAAACCGTCAGGACTGAGCCCGACCGCCAACCGTCCGCCGATCACCCAGCGGCCTACCTTACCGGCATAACGCGCGTAGGGCCCACCTACATCTCTGACGCAACAGGCTTCGAAAGAGTCCGATCTTCTACACCGATCCCCCCTTCTGCGTTCGTGGCGCACCATTTCGGGAAAACTGTACGGTACGACCGGCGTGGCCCAACGGATCTACGGGAATGGTTCGGCACCAGTGAAATGATGTTCCGGTTGAGCGAGCCACAAGGGAACGACTCCTGCAGTTTAACCAGTTGGATTACCTCGTCGCTCGAGCGGACCGAGACGCAGCCGGCCTACGTTGAGGCCACGGCTGGCTCCGGACACGAGGCAGCCCAGGACTGCAACACAGGTTCGGCCTCGTCGACGAGCCCGCGCACGATGTCCCCAGCGGGCTGGACCCGAGTGACGCTTGCCACGGCTCACCTGCCCACGTGGGCATGGTCTCACTATGGCCCGTAGTGTCGCGCGTGACCGTCAGGCAGTCGAAGCGGTGTACGCTCTCGGGCTCCCAACCAGGCTTGGTGTCTCACCGACGACGTCGCCTTCGCATGCCTCGGCACTCGCCAGGCTTGAACGCAGTACGCGATGCGGCGCGTTGGGCCAGTTGTTCGAGAAGGCCTCCGTGTATATCGTATCTTCGGCATGTGCCGCAATGAGGCGGTCGATGTACATCGGGTGGGCACCGGCTTCGGAGGCCGCTACGAACCGGGTACCGATGCGGACGCCGCTTGCTCCCGCCGACAGCGCGGCCGCAAGCGCTCTGCCGGTACCGATCCCGCCGGCTGCGAGCACCGGCACGTCGACTGCTTCCAGCACGTCGTCGAGCAGGGCCTGGAGGCCTATTGTCCCGCGCACATGGCCGCCAGCCGCCATACCTGCGCGACGATCAGGTCGCTGCCTACCTCGGCGGCGACCACCGCTTCCTCACGCGAGCCCACCTGCCAGGAGACCAGTGCCCCATACCAGTGGACTAAATCCAGCGCCTTATCAGGCCAACCGTAAAAGCTCGGCGCGGGTGGTCGAGTTCGAAGCACGCTGGGTCGAGGTGGGTCAGCCCTGTTGGAGAGACAATGAAATTGACTCCAAACGGGAGCGATGTCAGGTCATGGACGCGCTCGAGCAGAAGGGTTAGCCCGCGCAAGCTATGGCCGCCGGGTCGCACCGTTCCGACCATGCCCAACGCGTCTCCACTCGACTCTCAACTACGCCAGCCCTCACCTGGACGAGGAGGGCTATTATCGTCTCAGCGCAGCCGCCTGATCCTCTTTACCAAATCTGTCCGCCGGAGCGGGGCAACACCAATGAGTCGTGCGTTTGTCGAGTGGCGTACGAGAGCTAACGGGGACGATTAGCGGTAAACCTGTTGCTGGATCGGGAATAAGGCGGCACTCGATGTTGAAGACTTTTTTGACAAGCGCCGTCGTAAGGATCTCAGCTGGACGGCCTTCAGCCGCGATCTGACCGCAAGACATGGCGATGAGGTGGTCCGCATAGCGGCATGCCTGGTTCAGATCATGAAGAACGACCGCGATGGTCCGACCGCTAGTCGCGTTCAGGTCAACCAGCAGGTCAAGTATTTCGATTTGATGCGCGATGTCCAGGAAGGTCGTAGGTTCGTCGAGAAGTAAGATGTCGGTGTCCTGTGCCAATGCCATGGCTATCCATGCGCGCTGCCGCTGACCTCCCGACAACTCGTCGACGCGACGGTCAGCAAGTTCAGACATTTGAGTGGCCGCAAGCGCGTCACGCACGCCCCGTTCATCCTCCGGAGACCACTGGCGGAACCATCCCTGATGGGGGTATCTGCCGCGTGCAACGAGCTCTCCAACCGAAAGGCCTCCAGGTGCAACAGGCAATTGTGAAAGGACTCCAATCCGGGTGGCAACCTCACGCGTTGGTAATCGCGCCACGTCACAGCCATCGATGAGAACTGCGCCAGTGCTTGGACGGAGAAGCCGAGCCAGGCCGCGTAGCAGCGTGGACTTACCACTCGCGTTGGCGCCGATGATCGCGGTGATTTCGCCCGGTCGTAGCGTCATCGACAGGTTTTCGATTACGGGATGCTTGTCGTACGCGAATCTCACGTTCTCTGCGACGAGCGTAGGTGAGTGACGGACCTTGTTAGAGGTGTCCTTTGTGTTCACGAGACTCCGGACCGATGCAAGAGCCACAGAAGGACTGGCGCGCCCGCGATCGCCGTCATCACGCCCACAGGAAGTTCGCTAGGAGCCGCGAGCAACCGTCCGCTCACATCGCCGGCGCATACCAGAGCTGCGCCTACCAACCCCGCCAAGAGGAGATTAGCTGTGCTGGTGCGAGCTAGCCATTTCGCCAACGGGGGAGCCACAAGCGCGACGAACAACACCGGACCAGCCGACGCGGTAGCTGCTGCGGCAAGAACTGCAGCCGTGACTAGCAGAGCGCGACGCCCAGACTCGACGGATGCTCCAAGCCCAAGCGCCGTTTTATCCCCCAACTGGAGCACACCCAGCTGTGGCCCAAGTACGCAAAGCGCGGGCGACATCACCACCAGGGCAAGGGCAACTGGATAGACGTCAGCCATGCTTCGCCCGCTCAGGCTGCCGCTCAGCCATGTAGCTGCTTGCTGAGCCTGATTGATGCTGGCATGCGTTAGCAAGTAGGAGGTCACGCTCGTCAAAGCGGCTGCGGTCGAGACTCCGACCAGCGTGAGACGATAACCTGAGACGCTCCTGTCGGCAGAGGACAGCATGTACACCGCGAACGTGGCTGTGAGTCCGCCGATGACCGCGCCACCAGCGACGGCAAGGGTCTGACCGCCACTCGCAACAATGGCAATTACTGCGCCCATAGCTGCGCCGGACTCAACCCCCAGAATGTCGGGGCTTGCTAGTGGATTGTGCATCAACTCCTGGAAAATGGCTCCGGACACTCCCAAGGCCAGGCCAACAAGCACAGCATCCACGATTCGTGGTAGTCGAAGTCCCTGGATCACGAGGATACTCGAGGGGTCACCCTGACCTGCCAACGCACGCAGAGCATCGCTAACTGAAATCGAGAAAGTACCGACGAGGAGGCTCATCAGCGCGACAACGCCTGTCGTCAACATGAGCGAGGTGACGGCCTTAATAACTCGCAAGGAGATGCGCGTGGACCAGTTTCTACGAACGCTTCGGATGTAGACCTGGTCTGTCCCGAACGTTCGGAGTCGTCCAACCGTGAGAACCGGACTCCGTCTCGGAAGGCTGTTCACAGACCCACGACCCTTCGGCGGCGAATTAGCATGACTAAAAAGGGGGTGCCAATCACGGCAGTGACGACAGACACCTCAATCTCACCGGGTCTCGCGATTGCTCGGCCAAGCACGTCAGCGCAGATCACCAGGATGGCCGCCAGAACGGCCGAATACGGCATAACCCACCGATAGTCCGGACCTACAATCGCCCGCGCGGCATGGGGTACCATCAATCCAACGAACGCGATTGGGCCAGCGGCAGATACGGAGGCTCCAACCAGGAGCAATACGGTGGCGACGGAAACAGCACGCGTGACGCCAACGCGCTGACCAAGCGATCGTGCGGTCTCGTCACCGAGGCTCAGCACATTGAGTGGAACCCCCAGTGCGAACGCCAGAATAACTCCAGCACTGAGGAACGGCAGTACGTTGAAAAGGATGTTCTCGCTGCGGCCGGCGAGCGAGCCCACGGCCCAAAACCGATAGCTTGCGAGCGTGGCACCGCCTCCCAGGAGTACGGCGTTGGTCAAGGCACCGACCAGTGCCGTTACGCCGGCCCCTGCGAGCGCAAGCTTGACGGGCGTCGCGCCATCTCGCCCAGCCGAGCCGACTGTATATACCACTGCGCTGGTGACAAAGGCCCCGACGAAAGCAAACCAGATAAACCCGACCGGACTCACGACGCCGAAGGTGTATATGGCCAGGACGACCGCGAGCGCCGCTCCGGAGTTGACTCCCAGTAGTCCTGGATCCGCGATTGGGTTTCGTGTAGCAGCTTGCATAACAACTCCGGACAGGCCCAGCGCTACTCCGACGGCTACTGCCAGTTCTGTGCGTGGTAGGCGAAGCCCCCGGACGACTGTCTCGTCCTCCGTTCCATGAAACTGAAACAGTGCGTCGAAGACAGACTGGAGGTCAACTTGCTTGCTCCCGAACGCCAGACTGACGACAGCTGCAGTAGCGAGCACTACCAGAAGGCAGACAAGGCCAAGTTGGTTCCGGCGGAGATGCGATCCGCGGGCGATTTCAGAAGCGTGGTGCCCGTGCAAGTCGTGACGTCGTGGAACGGTCGTCAGCCCCCGCAGCATTCACCGAGCCGGGTCCGCATGAGAAGTGCTCGAGCGGTTACCGTCCCAGAGCAGCAGCCTCAAAGCGGCGATACTCCGAGGTTGTGCGCACTTTGGTGCCGCGGTCATCAGCAAAGGACCAGCCTGCAGGCGCCGGACCATCGACTCGAAACTCCAGGCTCCGGATGCGCACATGCTATCCATGACCAGTTACGACCGTTGCTCTTTCGATTGCATCCGCCAGTGCCCCGAGGTCCGCATCGAGGAGCTTGTAGGCGAATGAATCAAGCACACGCCAGGGTAGTAGCTGACCAGCCTGTACCGCGGGAAGCTGTTCCCAGGTTGGGATAGTAGCTAGCGTTCCAAGGTCTAGCGCGCCTGGTAGGACATCGTAGAGCAGCAGATCGGCAGGGTATTTGCCGGCCAACTCAAAGCTAGCCTGCTCATAAAAGAAGCCGTTGTAATCTGTGTTGATATCAGCGGGGGGGCTAGTTGGCTTGGCCATCTTAAGGCCGAGCGACTCGTAAAAGCGCAGCGTCGGATTCAAATCGGGCCTGGCAAACGCAAACCCAACCCCGCCATAGGGGGCCACAGCCAGCGCAGTCAATTCAGGTTTGGCCGCCGTGGTTGCCTGCACACGTGTCGACGCCGCTTGGAACTGCTGTTGATTGGACGCGGCGTCGGATGCGGACAGGTCAACACCCAGAGCCTGACCTAGCTGCTCGAAACGCTCGATCACATGTGGAAGATCGTTGATTGAGTTGATGGCCAGCACGGGCGCGAGTTGTTCGACTTGGGCCTGCGTTGCCTGGTCTGGAAAACCGATAACCGGACCAGCGAGACGCGGGTCAAAGATCGAAACGATCAAGTCCGGCTGGGCTGCCGCCAGGGTTTCGAGGTTCAGTTTCCCGTACGCTTCGCCGACCCTGGCAATGCCGTTCAAATCGAGCCCAGCCAGTTGGGGACTCTTGTCGAGCGGAAAGGAGCCGAAGATACCGACTGGCCTAACCCCGATGTTCATCAGCGGAGAGGCGGCCAAATCGTAAGCGACGATGCGCCGAGGTTGTGCCTTCAGGGACACCTGGGTGCCGCGGTCATCAGTAAACGACCAGCCTGCAGGGGCTGGACCACCCGAAGGGGCAGCTGGCGCGCTACATGCCTGAAGCGTGGAGACCAGCCCAGCTGCACACGCGCCAACGAGGAGTCCTCGCCTGGTCAACGCTGTCATGTCACTTGTAAAAGCGGCTCAACACCAGATGCAGGGATCCCCAATCGGCACAGGTGACCGATATTGGGCGCTAACCTCGCACTAGGCTGTGCAACTCGTACTCCTGATTCGGCTGCGGCCAGCGATGATTTGCGCCGTATGACTGTTGGGCGACGGGTAAAATGTCCTTCTCATACTGGTCCGCGGCAGCAGCAGATTCCCAGATGTCGATGGATTGCCACTCACCGTCAACCTGCCCAAACGCGTGCACAATCAGCCCGGCTGGCGGGTTGGTGTCAGAGTGCGCCGCCTTGATCACACTGTCGTGAGCTTCAGATCCAATATTGGGTCCGCTTGGGGCATGACGAATTCGGACGATGGCCATCGCAGTACACCTCTGTTGTCGGTAGGCTTACGCTCGAGTTGCGGGTTTGCGGACGCGCGCGCCGGAAGAGCGTGGTTAGCCACGTGCTAAACCTCGAAATCGCGTTCGCATCCAGCAACTCAACTTATCCTGTCAGGCGATCGACGTCTACGAGTTCGTGCGGGTCACCGTGTCGGGGACGAAAGCCGGAACACACTGAGCGTACATCATTAAGCACGATCAATCAACATGGGACCGCTAAGTTTTTTGAAGAGACCGACCGCGTTGCTGAAACCGCTTCGGTGTGATAATCGAAGCCGTCAGATGCGTTTCGTGGCCATTCGATTGCACGCTGCGCTTAGTCCACGAGTGACAGGCACGTTGCACGCGTGAGTGCCCTACTCGGTCCTCCTCCGCACCGCCGCAGTGGCCTGCCGCCACGCTACCTTGGTCCGTGACAGACGGTGCTTTACACACCGGACGTGGTCAACGCGCCGCGCATCGTGGCGCGCGACGTTGGCAACCTGTGGGGCAGTGTCTTCGGTCTGGCCGCACGCTCATCCTGGTATGCGGATCGGGCCGTCAACCCCGAGCCTCAGCCGCCTGATCTGGTCATCGTCGTTGAAGCCGACCGACTGAAGATGGCCAGCCTCGAACAGCTGCGCGACTTCTACGATCGTCGCCACATCGGGCTGGTACTGATCGGCATGCCTGGACTCCAGAAACGACTTGCTACTTATGCCCAGCTGTCTTCACGAGCGGGTTTCGTGCATACACAGCTGTTCAAGAGAGCGCAATCGCGGACGTGGTCAACGCGATCGCGCGTGCCACAGGCAACAACCTCCGACTGGTTCAGCGCCCGTTGGTAGAAATCGAACGTGTGCTCACGGTCAACGGCCTACCGTCGATCACCACCGAGGTCCTCGCCTTTGCTCGCGAGAGCCTCGTCATCGGCACAACCACCAATCGCTCAAACTCACCGACACGAAACGCTCAAAGTTACAGCAGCGGCGCCCCAGTCCATCGCACGACCATCCGGATCCTCACCGATGGCGCCAGCGTCTACGTGCGCTCGGTTCGTGAGCCGCAATTGGCAAATGGCATAGCGCAGATTCATGCATCGCGAGTCGCTCAGCTTGCCGACGCCAATGGCGGTCTGTCGTGACCTGCTGCAATGGCCGCCGCTTCGGTCACCTTGCGTTGCGATCTGGAACCGTGCGTCGATAACTCGAGCGGGTGCGTCACTACGAGGGCTCTGGTTCGCTGGGGCTGATGCGCAAGGGAATGACTTCCTTTCCTGCCAGACGGAGTTCCAGTGGAATGCCAACGCGATGGGAGCGCCCTTTATCGAACTAATCAGGTCTCGTCATGGTGGTGCCTGAGAGCGGCTATCGGCTAAGGTCGGTCGCTCCGCCGAGTTCCCAAGCTGTCGCTGGGAGACAAAAAGCTGCACCGCCTGCTACATCGGCTGCACCACACGCGCATCTCGGTCACGACGAAAACAGCCCCAGCGCCTGTGTGAGCGCTATGTCGGTACGCGGTGGCGTTGCTGGCGGTATGTAGAGAGTCGTTATTGCCGAAGCACCAGCGTACGGGAGCATATACAAAGGCGTTGGGCGGACCACAGGTTCCACACCAGGGAAGATCGGTGCTTCGTAAATGTATACCATATGAGCTGGATTGTAGAACGAATACAACTTTTGCAATAGCTGTGGCAGTCCCTTAATTTCGTATCCATACCGTTTGTAAGTGGCGTCTCCAAGCACTCCAATTTGCCACAGTATGACATGACTTGAAGGATCGATTATCCGTCCGTTTATAAGAAAATCCGTCGCTTCATATGACTGACACCCAGCCATCGCAGGATCTATATTGAGGTCAGCAAAGAGACAATCCTCTGCGGAAACACCGGGGAGCATTCGTGCCTTATATCCCTCTGCACGCGCGCGACGTATTGATTCGTGTCCCGGGTAGGCGAATACCCCGGGATGACCGTAGGCGGCCATACACACAGTCCGCGCTTGCCGAACATACGAAAGGGTCTTTTCGATCATTTCATTGTAAGTCTGCAACCGCGGCTTATTCTCGGCATAGAGGGTATAAAGCGACTCAGCACCGTTCGGATTCAGCTTTTTGATTAGTTCCTCAGCGATCGGATCGCTGACCACGTACAGAACCTTATCAGCTTTCTTTATCCAACTAAGCGCCTCCATTGTTAGCTGGCCAACTGTCCGGATTCCAGTGCCGACCACTATAAGATCTTCGTCGTTCATGACTGCTTCCTGGCTCTTGGGGCTCGGGTTTGCTTGGAATCATCTACTCGTGGCTGCTTCCCGGTTGTAGAGGCGGTTGCGTCAGTTTCGGGGCCAGTTGAAGGTTCATCCGATTGCGTTGACTGAACCCCTAAAGATTGTGGTGCAGCCATAATGTAAATAATCCATTGCCCCCAAGGGCTTAAGTAGGCGATGGGCTGACTCCAACTCTCAGACGGTGCGTTCTGTTGCTGAGTCGGCTGCGCGCTGGCTGGAGGCGCCGCGATTGCGGCGTAAATTCGGTTCTGATCACCTGAGAA
Organism: Chloroflexota bacterium; assembly: GCA_019247515.1. Taxonomy (GTDB): domain Bacteria; phylum Chloroflexota; class UBA6077; order UBA6077; family CF-72; genus CF-72. The sequence continues at coordinate 12,097 of JAFAOS010000152.1, forward strand.
AAGGATACTCTGATCATCCTCACTCAAGCCGGATTCAGCGGCAGCTTTCATGGGGTCTGAAATGAATGCGTCCAAGCGTTCAAGGTCGAAAGCGATCTGAACGAGATAGTTCTTCAGTTGTTCTGACACCGGTTTCCCGTTTCCTCCTCAGAAATCACAGGATAAAGTCGAATTCAAACAGGATCGCGAATAGGACGCGGCTCCCGGAGCACACTTTCGAATTCGATGTGGCCTACTCCAGGCGCCGGGCCAATACTCGAAACTCCTCAGATCTAGGTCGTTGATCCATGAACCGATTCGGACGTGGGTCACGAGCCTGCAATTCCGTTCATTGCGTCCGAACTGAAGCCGATGCATGAAGTCTCGCCGTCGCTCCAGGAGCTCGCAAGTGAACTCAGGGCAACGTTAGTGAAGGCACCGTACTAATCGTCTGAGGCCATGGGGTTGACCCTAAAGAAGTCTTTTTAGGCAACTGGGAAGGAATAATGTGGTTCAGTTCAGCACGGCGCCGAATTCAACGTGGTGGCTGAAGCGAAGGGAGATTATTCCACCCCAGAGCCCTCTAGAGAATACCGCCCGAAGAAGGAGTTCGGTTTGCTCTTACTGCGTTGCTCCGCCCGGTGTGGCTGCCCCGACCCAAACCACGACGATCATTGGCGGGGACTGCGAGGGTGTTGTGGGTGCCCCAGCCGCTCCAGCCGACTGTGCCAGGAGCATCGGATACTGCATCGGGAATTGCGGGAACAATGGGGCCGTCGCGGCTGCTCCGCCACCCGGCTGCGCCTGCGTCATTGATGCCAAGAACAGCATGGGGAACTGTGGGAACTGCGGCGGTGTTGCAGCTGCCCCACCCACCACGACGATC
>JAFAOS010000410.1 GCA_019247515.1 Chloroflexota bacterium
CCCGCACCAATCCTTTGGGGGCGAGGCGAGCGTCCGCGCGATCGCTGGCGCGAAGGCTTAACGGCAAGCAAGCGAGCCGCTGAACGGCTCGCCTGTGGCTCACCAGAAGGGCGCGTGGTGAGCAAAGTGTCTGGCAGCCCAGGCCGCCTCTTCGCGGTCAGGTCCGCACGCTGAACGCCTTGAGCATCCCGAGGTGGTCATGGGGCAGGCCGCTGTAGGGGTCGGGGATGTGGCAGATGGCGACGTAGCTGCCCGGCTGGAGGTCGAGCGTCATGTACTCCATACCCGTCGGGCTCAGGCCGTTGACCCCGCCGACCGCCGCGAAGGGCGGCGGCCCGCTCGGCGCGTTTTCCCAGGCCAGCACGTCTTGCGCCGTCTTGCCAGGCGCCAGCTTCAGCAGGTTCAGCTCGTGAGGCTGTGGTCCGACGTCCGCCTGGGGAAATGGCCAGCCAGCAGGGTGCTGTCGCGGCCCGAACACGCCCGAAGCGAGGCTGTAGACTGCCAGGCCAACACTCGATGCCATGCGACAGCGTCCACGCGGTCGAGGGATGAGCGCGCCGCTCGCCGCCACGGCACACGGCAGCGATGCGGAGTACCGCGCCATCTTCGAGGCCAGCAGCGACGGACTGGTCGTCAACGACCTGGACACTGGCATTGTCCTGGCGGCCAACCCGGCGTTCTGTCGCATGCACGGCTACGACCAGATGGCCGGGCTGCACCCGAGCATCTTCATCCACCCGTCGAGCCTGCCGCTGTTCGGGGCGTTCATGCGCGCGGTGCGCGCTGGCGAGGAGTTCCGCTGCCAGGCGCAGGACGTTCGACAGGACGGCACGCTGGTCGACGTCGAGGTCCTGGGACGGACGTTCACCTACCGCGGCAAGCCCGCCACGTTGGGCGTGGTGCGTGACGTCACGGAGCGCGTCCGCGCCTACGAGGTGCTGGAACAGCGGGTGGCTGAGCGGACGCGCGAGATCGAGCACCGCAAGGAAGTGGCCGAGAGCATGCGCGAGCTGCTGGCCGTCGTCAACTCCAGGCGGCCACTGGACCAGGTCCTGGACGACGTGCTGCGCCAGGCCGCGCGGCTCCTTGGGACCGATGCCGAAATGCTCTACCTGGTCGACGAGCGCGACCCGTCGGTGCTCCGGCTGCAAGCCAGCCGGAACCTGCCTCCAGGTGGCGCTCCGCCGAGCGTAGCCAGGGGAACCCCGACGATAGGCCTGGCTGCCGACCGAGGGCTACCGGTCGTCGCAGCCGATTTACCGCTGCTGCTCGCCGAGCCCAGTGTCGCGACCGTTGACGAACAGGTCCACGACCGTGGTGCCTACCTCGAGCTCGTGAGTCGCGGCCCAGCCTCGGCCGGCGACCCGCTCGGGCAGCGCGGCCAGGGAGGCATTGCGGACCTCTTTGGCTCGGCAGTAGCCGTGCCGATGGTCGCGCGCGGCACCTGCTATGGCTCACTGCTGCTGGCGCATCGCGAGCGGCGCGTCCCGTCCGACGACGAGCTAGGGCTGATCGCCGCCTTCGCGAGTCAGGCGGGTCTCGCCATCGAGAGCGCGCGCCTCCAGGAGCAGGCCGATCGTCGGTTGCGGGAGCTCGAGGCCCTGTACGAGGCGGACGGCGAGATGCACAGCTCGCTCCGCCTGGACGACGTCTTGCAGGCGCTGGCCGACGTGGCCGCGAGCATGCTGCGTGGCGACAAGACCTCCGTCCTGATGTGGGACGCTCAGCATACGCGCCTGACCGTGCACGCTGCGCATGGCTTCGCGCCGGAGACCATTGCCCTGATGTCGTTCGCACCCGGAGAGGGCATCAGCGCACGGGTGGCGGCCAGCGGCGAGCCAATCGCGGTCTACGATGTGCGTGCTGACCCGCGCATCCCACCGCGCATCCAGGCGATCAACGAGGCCGCGGCGATCTGCTCGCTCGTCTCGGTCCCCATCAAACTGAGCGGGCAGGTGTTCGGCGTGTTCAACGTGAACTGCACCGAACGGCGCACCTTCAGCAGTGACGAGCAGCGGGTGCTCGCCGCGCTGGCCCAGCGTGCTGCCCAGGCCATCCAGAATGCCCGTTTCTACCAACAGGCCCAGCACACCGCGGCCGAGAACGCGCGCTTGCATGATGAGGCCGAGCGACAACGACTCGAGTTAGCGGCGCTCTATCACGCCGACGAAGCGCTCCATCGCTCGCTGCGCCTCGACCAGGTCCTCCTGACGCTGGTGGACGCGGCCATAGCGCTGCTGAATGCTGACGGCGGAGGGCTCTGGGGCCTCGACCCGCGCCCAGGAGGCGGGGTCGTGCCGCTCGCCGCGCGCGGGATCAGTGCCGACTACCTTCGGCAGACGGTCATCCTCATCGAGGACCCGACCGTGCGCGACTGGTGGGCGCAGGAGACCCTGGCGGTCGAGGACGTCGCGCGACACCCCGGCTTCCCGCCAGCGTCGCGGCAGGCCCTCGAAGACGAAGGGTACCGAGCGATCCTGAACACCACGGTGCGCGTCGGCGATCAGGTGTTCGGCACGTTCAGCATGGGGTGGCGGAAGCCGCACACGTTCTCAGACAGCGAGCAGCGGCTGCTCACGGCGCTAGCCCAGCGCGCCGGGCTGGCCATCCAGAACGCCCGGCTGTACGAGCAGGCCCAGCACACAGCGGCCGAGAACGCGCGCTTGCATGAGGAGGCCGAGCGACAACGGCTGGAGTTAGCCGCGCTCTCCCACGCCGACGAAGCTCTCCATCGCTCGCTCCGCCTCGATGAGGTGCTTTTGACGCTGGTGGATGCGGCCATAGCGCTGCTCAAGGCTGACGGCGGAGGGCTCTGGGGCCCCGACCCACGGCCAGCAGGCGGGGTCGTGCCGCTCGCCTCGCGCGGGCTCAGTGCCGAGTACCTCCAGCAGACGGTCATCCTCATCGAGGATCCGGCCGTGCGCGACTGGTGGGCGCAGGAGACCCTGGCCGTCGAGGATGTCGCGCGACACCCCGGCTTCCCGCCAGCGTCGCGCCAGGCCCTCGAAGACGAGGGCTACCGAGCGATCCTCAACACCACCGTGCGCGTCGGCGACCAGGTGTTCGGCACGTTCAGCATGG
>JAFAOS010000516.1 GCA_019247515.1 Chloroflexota bacterium
CCTCGCCTCGGGCAGGAACTCGCGCCCGGCGGTGGTGAGGCGCGCTCCCCGCGAGGTGCGCTCGAGCAGATTGGCGCCGACGTCCCGCTCCAGCGCTCGAACCTGCTGTGAGAGCGACGGCTGGGAGATCCTCAGCTTGCGCGCCGCCAGCGTGAACGATCCGGTCTCGGCCAAGGTCACGAAGTAGGACACCTGCCGGAGCGTCACGCCGGAACACTATAGGCAAACCCTTATCGGAGTAATGGATAAATCCATATTTGCCCTAAGCGCGCTGAGCCGATAAGTTGCCCCGACGGATGCGCGAACTGGATCCAGTGTCACACGGGCGAGGGCCTGCGCGCGGCAAGGAAGCGCAGATGCGCCGGACGCGTGCGTAAGGAGTACCGGGTTGCCGGCCTGCCCGAGCCGATCAGCCACTACACGGATGCGGTGCAGGCGGGCGGGCTGCTGTTCGTCTCCGGTTGCGTGCCGGTCGACGGCGACGGTCAGCTGGTCGGCGGCGAGGACGTGGTCGCGCAGGTCCGCCAGGTCTTCACCAACATCGCCGCGGTGCTGGCGGCCGCTGGACTGGCATTCGGTGATGTCGTGAAGGTGACCGTGTATCTGCTCGACATCGACGATCGGTCGGCGATCAACGCCGTTCGTCAGGAGGTTTTCGGCGACGCCCGGCCTGCGAGCACGCTGATCGAGGTCAGCCGCCTGGCCGTGCCGGGCGCCCGGGTGGAGATCGACGCAGTCGCTCACCTGGGCGAGGAGTGAGCATGCGGGCAACCGGCATCAACCACGTGAGCATCAGCGCCCCCGACCTCGAGGCCTCGGTGCGGTTCTACACGGAGGTGTTCGGGATGGAGCGGGTGCCGGCGCCGGCATTCGGCGGGCAGCCCGTGGCGTGGCTCAAGGTGGGCGATCAGCAGCTGCATCTCTTCCAGAACGAGGGCGCGCCGCGCTTTCACCACTTCGGACTCGACGTCGACGACTTCGAGGCCGCCTACCAAAGAGTGCGCCAGCTCGAGATCAGCGACGACACGACGTTCGTCGCCGGGATCCGCGAGCTTCCCGGCGGAGAGGCGCAGATGTACCTGCGCGACCCGGCCGGCAACCTCGTCGAGGTCGACTGGCCGGATGCCTCGACCCTCGACCGCAGCGTCGTCAGCGACATCGAGCGATTGGTCGATCTGGTCCCTCAGGGCGCCGAGGGACGTGCCGCCCGCTTGTACACCGGCGGCCGGGAGGGCATCAGCGAACCAGCGTTAGGCCAGGGTTAGGGAACTTTTTCGCGGCGCGGCGCGCTATTGCGCGAGGCCGAGAGGTCAGTTATGTTCGAATACTCGTCGCGTACAAGGAGGAGCGAGGCAGAGTGACGGTCGCCGCACGGCAACTGCCGAGAGCGCTACTGAGTGCACTGGGGCTGGCCATCGTTGTTTGGCTCGCGTTCAAGGCTGCGCAGGGCGGAAACACGTTCCTGCAGGTCACCCTGAATGGGATCACCCTGGCCGCGCTGTTCTTCGTCGTCTCCGCCGGCTTCACGCTGATCTTCGGACTGATGCGGGTCGTGAACATGGCTCACGGCTCGCTCTTCCTGTTCGGCGGATACCTGGCCTACGTCGCGCAGACGCATTGGTTCCAGAGCTCGGCCAGCCAGTTCTCGCTCACCTCGTCGAGCACCGTGTCGGTTATCGGTTGGGTCCTCCCGTTGGTCTTCGGCACGCTGGTGATCGGGCTGATCGGGCTGGCCATGCAGCAGGTCCTGCTGCGGTGGAACCAGGGCCAGGACCTGCGCCAGGCGCTCATCACGATCGCGGTCTCGGTGATCTTCGCCGACCAGCTGCTGGCCCACTACGGCGGTATCGCCCAGCAAATCCAGCAGCCGTCCAGCTGGCCGAACAGCATCACGATCGGCTCCTTCCACTACGGGTTCTTTCGGCTCACCGTGGTGCTGGGTTCCGCGCTGGTGATCGGCGCACTTCTGTACCTGCTGATCAAGCGCACGCGCTTTGGCATGGTCGTCCGCGCCGGCGTCGATGATCGTCCGATGCTGTCCGCGCTGGGCGTGAACGTGCAGCTCGTGTTCGCCGGCGCGTTCCTGCTCGGCGCGGCGCTCGCGGGGTTCGGCGGCGTGCTCGGCGGAACGATGATCTCGGTCGTGCCGGGCAACGACACGCTGTTCCTGCTCGATGCCTTGATCGTGGTGATCATCGGCGGGATGGGCAGTCTCACCGGGGCGGCGATCGGAGCGCTGCTCCTCGGATTGGTGCAGTC
>JAFAOS010000515.1 GCA_019247515.1 Chloroflexota bacterium
TCCGCCGGCCGGGACTCTGGAGGCCTTCGCTGTCGACGATGATGGTTTGCCGAAGGTCGTTTGGAAGCGAGCGACGCAAGCGTGGCAGCCACCCGCACCGCTCGGCGCGTTGAAGGCTCCGCCTGGAGCACCGATGGCTGCCGCGTACCACCCGCCGGGCGGGTCGCTCGAATGCTTCGTCGCGTCCGACGTAGACGGGCAGCGAGGCAGCGGTGTGGTCGTCGGGTTCTTCAAGGCGCAGGCGGACGATCAGTGGCGCTGGCAGGGCCCTTTCGAGCCGCCGGGGCAGGAACACGTTCCGGTGCCGCTGGGGGCGCACGTCGCCGCAGTTCACTATCCACCGGCTGCGACCCTGGAGGTGCTCTACGTCGATGATGTGAGCGTTATCCGGGTGGTGTGGAAACGCGCCAACGACCCCTGGCAGGCGCCCGTCGCGTTGGCGGAGGGCGCCCTGGTGCCGCCCGGATCGCCGATCGCAGTTGCCTTCCACCCACCGGGCGGGTCCCTCGAGGCATTCGTCGGGGAGCGACTACACCCTGATGATGACGCAGGTGCGCTCGTCGGATTCTTCAAGGCGCAGGCGGTCGATCAGTGGCGCTGGCAGGGCCCGTTCGCCCTCCCAGGACAGGATCATGTCGCCGTACCTGTCGGCGCCCACTTGGCCGCCGTCCATTACCCGCCCGGAGGAACCCTCGAGGTCCTCTACGTCGATGCCCGTGGTGCTGTCCGGGTTCTGTGGAAACGCGAGAACGAGCCGTGGCAGTCTCCTGCCCAGCTGACCGCCGATGGGTTCGCGACCCCGGGCGCGCCGGTCGCGGCGGTCTACTATCCGGACCCAGCGGGTGCCGGAGATGATCATCTGGAAGCCTTCGTCGGCGGACCTGACGCGGTATGGCTTCTGTGGAAGCGCAAGGATGAGGCCTGGCAGCCGCCGTATCCGCTGACCGAACCGGGGAGCTCTCACAGCGGCCTGCCGCTGTCGGCCGCGACCCATTCCGCCGGCAACACGCTCGAGGTGCTCGCCGGCGATCCGACCTTCTTCGCGCGGGTCATGTGGAAGGAACGCAACCGGACCTGGCGCCCGTGTCCGGTGGCTATCGCGAACCGCTTCGGTGTGAACCCGTCATCGTCGGTGGCGACCACCCGCATGATGGAGATCACGGGCGGTCCCGCACTGTCGAACGTCGGGGTCAAGGGAGTCGACCATGGGGCCAACACCGAGCATCTAGGCACTCACTACTTCTTCTTCGGCGACGTTCCGCGGCTCGGCAGGGTGAACGGACCGCCCCAGGACGCCGATCTCGTCGCGTTCGCCGCCGGGCTCACCAGCGACGGCGTACAGCTTGTGCCAGTGGTTGGTGCCGATGGTTACTTCGCGCCATTCACCGTCAAGCGGCCCGACGTGAGCTGGACACCGCAGACCCCGACCAAACACCCACGGGCGCGTTTAGCTGGGGCGGCAAGGTGTACGTGTTCGTTCTCGTGTTCGAGGGACCTAACGGAGAGCCGGTGCAGAACTTTGTCGCCGGCGAGAGAGTCGTGTCCTACCTGACTGCCTCGGATGATCCCCGAGGCGGGGGACCGTTCGAACTGGTGTTCCGATGGTCGGACACCGGGAAATTCTGGCAAGTGGCACCCTGGGTCATCGAGAACGCAGCAGCCAGCGGGATGTCCTCGAGGCCTCAACAGGGCATGCTGTTGCTCGGGCACGGGGCCATCGATAGCGACCGCGACGGCGTTCACCTCGCTTGGCTTCCGCTTCCTCTTCTCCCCATGAGTCCCGATATGTCCGTTCGCTACTTCGACGGCTCGCCCGATCTGGACACGTGGCCCACCGACCTCGCTGCGGCGGTCCCGCTGTGGGAGACACTGCCCGGTTACACGAGCGTCTCGCTCGCCTGGCTCGAAGGTCCGGCGCGATGGATCGCGCCGTACTCACAGGCGCTCGTTGATCCCGCGTAGGCGATCTCCCGCGCACGCCGCCCGGTCATTGCCCGCATCGCTGCCTCCCCTCTCAGCTTGGCGTCAGCCGATGAGATCCCGTTGTTCGCTCCGTGTCGCGATGGCGCGTATGGCAATTACATGCACTGGCCGGACCTTGACAACCTCCAGAACGATCCGCCAGGGATGCCGAACGATCCGGGCTGGGCCTACGGCGCTTTCCTGCTCTCGAAGCTGACGGAATGGGATCCCCAGAGCCGGCGGCTCGGGGTCCACTATGTGATGTCCACAAGCCGCCCTTACCAGGTGCAACTCATGCGCTCCGTGCTCACGCTCTGAACGGACGGCGTTCACCGGAGCCGTGTCGACGGAGAGCCAGCCCGGACATCTGTGCCGGTCTTGGGGTCCCAGATGATATCGCCATGTTCGAAACGGCTGACACGGCCGCGACCGTCGTCCGTGTCCGTCTCGCTGGCGATCGGATAGCCAAGCGAGCCTGTCGGGCCGCCCTGGCGTAGGTACGTCTCCCGGATCTCGCCCATCACGATGTTCGCCCCAGTGTCAGGTGACCAGAACACGGACGCCGCGACCTCGACACCTGGTACGCGGAGGTTTGGGCGCGTCGGGAGTTCGGCGGCCCTCCGATCAGACACGCGCTGTCGCCGGGTAATGACGGTGCCCATGAAGTCGCGACGCCAGCCGCCTCGCGCGTCGGCAAGCTCGACCTCGGGGCCAAGCGGTGTTGCGAGCACACCCCGGTGGCCGAGCCTCTCGACGAGTTCCCCGATAGTGAGGCGAGTTGGTGGCGCTGCGGCCGCGATCCCCAGGGGCACACCGTGGGTGAGCATCCCGTAGACGATGATCTTGCCGGACCCCTGATAGATCGGGGCTGGGCCAAACGGGGGACTCGGCGGGAAGAAGTGGCCATTCGGGTCCACCTGGCCGTTCGGGTCACGGTCCCACCCCGCCTGGTCGTTCCAGTAGGTCGTCCACACACGGTTATCGAACCCAATCACGAACAGGTCAAGGTTCCCCGCGGCCCTGGACACGGCAGCGATCTGCTGCGTCGTGTGATCAAACACAGCCGTCGCCGGAATCGGGAAGAAGTGGCCATTCGGGTCGACCTGACCGTTCGGGTCACGGTCCCAACCCGCCTGGTCGTTCCAGTAGGTCGTCCACACACGGTTATCGAACCCGATCACGAACAGGTCAAGGTTCCCCGGGGCCCTGGACACGGCAGCGATCTGCTGCGTCGTGTGATCAAACACGGCCGTGCCGGGAATCGGGAACCAGCCGGCCGGGTTCCAGCCGACCTGATCGTTCCAATAGTTTGTCCACACGCGGTTATCGAACCCGATCACGAACAGGTCGAGGTTCCCCGGGGCTCTGGACACGGCGGCGATCCGCTGCTTCGTGTGATCGAACACCGGCGGGGGCGGAATCTCGTATTGCGCGAACGCGGGGCGAAACACCTTGCCGTCCGCAATCGTCGGTGGGTTGAATTTCGCGAACAGCTCGGGTTGCGGGTCATTCCAGAGCTCCCTCAGGCTCATCGCGTCGAAAGCGTGCAGGAGTCCGGTCGCCATGGGATCCGCCGTCGCGTCCTGCATCGGTGCGAGCGTCCATACGACTCCGTCTGTCGCTCCGTTTGCCGAGAGGGAGCTGTGGCCGCCGGGCATGCCTGGGCCCGGTCGGACAGCGGCCGTGGCAATTGGTCCAGCCTCGTGGTGCAGAATGCCGGTGCCCTGGTCGTAGTGGTAGGCCTTCAGGTAGTCCTTCTCCGGCATCTGATACAGGTAGCTTGGACCGGACCAATAGACGGGACCGCCGTGGACGTTCGGTCCAAAGGTTTGCGACCCACCATAATCAGCTTCCGAAAACTCGGGATCGTAGGTGTTCACGAACGCTTGGAAGCCCTCGCCGATCCGCTGTGGATCAGGTGAGCTGCTGTCCTGGGTGAGCTCCATCGTGCCGGGATTAAGCACGTAGTACCGGCCTTGCTTCCCCCCGCCGACGAGACGGGAGCCGGGAAGGAGAACCGGCCCGCCCGAGCCCAGGTCGGTGTCGCCCGAATGCAGCTCGCCGTGGCTGTCTTTGATGGGGTTGTACTGCGCATCGCGATCGCCGTCTCGTAGCCGTTTCGCATTTGCGGGCTGGAAGCGACCCGCAAGCTCCAGCCCCGGCCATGTCGGCGTGACGCGCAACTTCACAAAGGCATCCGCAAGGTCCGAAGGTGCGGCCGGGTTGGCCTTCTCCGCAGCGGTATGAGGTTCGTAGATGTCGTTGCCGGTTTCGAAGTAGATGTGGCCATCGCTGCTGCCGACAAGACCGTTTCCCGACTGCCAAATGCCCGCGCCCCACTGGGTGCTCGTCTGGCTCGGGGTGCAAAAGATCGCGCGCGACGCCAAGGTGTCGGCCGCGTATCCAAACACCCAGCCGTGATAGTGGCCAAAGTCACACTGGAATGTCGCGAAACCTACGTAGATGATGGCGTTCAGGAGTAGTAGCCCGGGACGGTTTCGGTGCACCGTCGGGTCGAACGTCGCCTGCGTGCGAGGATCGGTTCCCTTAATCTCGACCGGCGAAACGGCCGCCGACCCATCACGCAGCCGCAGCGCGTGGAGGCAGTGAGCACCCGCAAGATCGATGGTGCCGGCAACTGGTGGTCCACCGTGATCCCAGTGCCGCGCAACCACATAAATCACCTGGCGCTCGAGATCGATCACAGGTGTACTCGTAATGCCCACCGTCCCGATCGTTTCGCGACAGATCTCCCCCTCATTCAGCAGCCGAGTCAGACCCAATGGCCCAGCCTTCCACACCGGAGCCGTGTTCTGAGCGTCGTCAGCGTCGAAAGCATAGACCTCGTTCGTCGAGGTAGCGGCAAAGAACAGGTTCTTGGTTCCGCGTGGTGTGCCTAGAACCCCGCGGACGTACAAAATCTGCGCCAGCAGATCGCCGTTGACATGCCGTTCATAGAGCCGGCCGAAGCTCGCGGCGTTCACGTTCCCCGGGCGCAGTTTCGTCTCGGCCAAATACGACCCTGTGCGCGATGAGTCGTTACGACTGGTGGTTACGTTCGGGTCCACCATGCAGGCGACAGGGGATACTTGACGAGGGACGGGCAGGCGCCGTTCTTGCGGAGGCGTCGTTTCTGCGGAGGCGCCGTTGGAACATGCGAGTCATAAGGTCGGGAAGGTCATGGAAACCTGCGAGAAGTCTGCATAAGGCGATCGACTCGTTTGCCAGTGAAGGACATCACGGCTCGGCGGGATGCTCGCCATGCGTCACGTGTCCGGCAACGCGTCGGCGCGGCGCGCCGCGGCTGTGCGGGGAGGCTCGTTTGGTCGGTCGGTGACACTCGTTGGGCGACACGTGCGATGCTGCCAAGCTGCCGGCGG
>JAFAOS010000028.1 GCA_019247515.1 Chloroflexota bacterium
GATCGGTGACCTCTAGCGCCAATTGGGCGCCTTGGGACTGGTCCAGCTTCGTAGCCGTGACCACCAGCGGCCCTGTCGGCTGATCCGCGGTGGTGACGACGGTCGGGGCGCTTGCGATGCCCGCCTGGTACGTGCCCACGTCAGCTATAGCGTTGGTCAGGGTAGTGACTGCCACTGTCTGTAAGCCGCTCGTGTCCTGGACGGTGACCTGGATGTAATTTTGCCGTTGAGCGTTCGTGCCCATCCCCGTGAGGACGCACTTGGGCGTGACTGGCGCTGCGCAGGTTTCCGCAAAAGTACAGATGTTGAACCCATCTATGTCTCCGTCTGGAGCCGATGCCTCGGCTAGCGTTGTGCCCTTGCTATCCAACATTTGCAGCTCCTCCGAGGCCACGAGGCCGGCCGGCCCACCATTGGTCTGTGTCATGTCAAAGTGCACCGTCGAGAGGCTGGGCAGATTACTCACGCCGCCCGCTGAGGGTCTCTCTACGATCCACTCAGCGGTCGCGTAGGTGGAAGTATACGGCGTGGTGAGACTGTAGCTCTGGCCAGTGGTCTGGTTCTGAGCGGTGATGGTCCACACGCTGGACGCAACCTCGGTAATAGCCACATACATGGAGTCGCCAGCCGATACGACCACAGGTAACGGGCGGCTCGCGGCAGGGATGAGCTCCCACCAGGCCGAGTAACTGGCACGTCCGGCAGCGGTGACGTTTTGCTCGGTGCCAGCCTGGATTAGTGTTCCGTCGGTCACCGTGCAGTCCGCGTCAATGCAGCCGCCGCCGATACCAACCCACGTTGCCGAGAACTCGGCCTCGCCAGCCGTGTGTTGCGTCGCAGTCGGCACCGTCCACGTGGCGGCCACCTGGTGGAACTGCGTGCCCTTTTCGAGCATCCCCTGGTTGTAACCAGACCAAGTGCGGGATCGATGCGGGGCGAGTCTGACGATCTGTGGATGAAAGAACTTCGGCACCGTCAGCGCCCCTACTTGCATGGGCGTGGCGAAGAGGACCACGGCCGCGAGAGTCAGACCAACTGTTCTACTGAACCTAGTTTTCACCAGCGTACCCCTTCGACCACTCTCCAGATACAGGTCAGGATATGGCGAGTAGCCGGATGGAGTCTCCCCCGGTTCTTGCAGAGCTGAGCGGGTGTTATGTTCATTGCTTATGCCAGTGGTCTGTTCACGACAAATTGGCCGAAGTCTTGTAAAGAGGTGTTTTCATCGGCGCGCTGCTAGCGCACCGCGCGATGAGGATCTTCAGGTATCAATCATCCTTCCGGTTCGCAAGCCGCCTCACCCGGTGGCCCGAAGCAGCCCGCACACCGGCGATTAGCTGGCTGTCCCGGTTGTCGGCTCCGCATCGACGGCTCCGTCACGGGCAACGTCTACTTTGTCCTGCCATGGATGTCGGCGTTAGAACGAAAAAGCGTCTCCTTCGGAATCTTGAGTGGCAGAACGCTTGGTCGCACGTAAACGCTCGAGGCTGGGAAAGAGATCATCGCGAAACCGATACTGGGCAAAGGCGCCAGGCTTGCGCACCAGCGACCAGATGACGAGGCGGTAATCGATGCCTGCTTACCCGTGCCGAGCAACCCCCGCCGTCAGACCTGCCGAGCGGCCATCCTAGTTGACGATGGTCGGACGTCCTAATCGTCTCTCAACAGGCGCCGTACGGGCGCGCCAGCGTGATGCTGGACACTCATTCGCCGGTACCTCTCGAAGTGCCAAAAGCTTCTCATGAAAGAGAACCAGAACCGTTCAACAAGCTGTCAGGGGGTGCTTGCTTACAGCATGGATGCAGACGAGCTTCGGGCCATCCGGGCGGCCGGGCAGCGGCTCGACACGGGGCGTCGCCCGGGTTCGGCGTCCGACGTGGTCCGTCACCTCGTGGCCGTGCAGGCGCAGGACATGGCAGCGGCTGCGCTCGGGGTGGCGGTGCGCGCCGACGACCTCACCATCGCGGCCATCGATGCCGCCCGCAATGAGGAGCGGTCGATCGTACGGTTGTGGTGCCTGCGCGGGACGCTCCACCTGGTCGCCGCCGAGGACGCGCACTGGATGCTGGAGCTTGTGCGCCCGCGCCTCGGTACCGCGAATCGGCGCCGACGCGCGGAGCTCGGGCTCGACGACGCGGATACCGAACGCGGCGTCCGGGTCATCGCGCAAAGTCTCGAGGCGGACGGACCGCTCACGCGCGCGCAGATCGCCGAACGCCTGCGTCGCAGCGGCATCGCCTCGGAAGGGCAGGCGACCATCCACCTGATCTGGCGAGCCGCGGTTGACGGCCTGGTCTGCTATGGGCCAGATCACGAAGGTGAGGAGACGTTCGTCACCCTGGACGATTGGGTGCCAGTCCACCAGCGCGCGAGTCCACCCGATGCGGTGCTGGAGGTCGCACGTCGGTATATCGCCGCCTATGGACCGGCGACCGATGAGGATTTCGGCGTCTGGTCAGGTCTCCCCCGTCGGGAAGTGAGTCGAGCCTGGAGTGCGCTCCGAACCGAAGTCAGCACCGTGAGTACGCCCTACGGCGAGATGCTGCTCAGCGGGCGGCCTGCCGTCGGTGGACACCGCGTGCTGCGCCTGCTGCCCGGTTTCGACGGCCTGTGGGTGGGCTACCGCCAGCATGAAGTTTTCTTGCAGCGTGAATACCACGGACGCGTATTCCCCGGCGGCGGAATCATTCGCTCGGTGGTGTTCGCTGACAGTCACATCGCCGGCGTCTGGGCGCGGCGTGCAGCAGGCCAGCGTGTTGACGTCTCGGTGGACCTGTTCGAAGCAGTGGACCAGGATGCGCTCGCCGCAGCAGTGGCGGACTACGGCCGCATCGCCGGGCGCGCGGTCAGACTCGTCCCTGAGGTGACGCCCCGGCGGTAAACCCTGGACGGGCCGTGGCGCCGACCAGGAGCAGTGCGATACGCGCTCAGAGGTTGTGCCTCGCGGCCCACGCGGCGACTTCTGCGCGCGAATGGACCTTCAGCTTCGCGCGGATATTCTCCACGTGGCGTTGTGCGGTGCGCGGCGCAATCGCCAGCGTTTGCCCAATCTGCGGATTCGTCAGCCCGCGGGCGACCAGGCGTGCGACGGCTGTCTCGCGCACGGTCAAGACGGTCGACATGCGTGGTTCGTCCAACGTCGGCGCGCCCACGGCGAGCTCGATCATCTGGGCCACCGAGAGGGAGCCGCCGTCGCTCCAGGCCGCCTGCGCAACAGACCGGTCCAGCGCACCTGTTGCGCGGGCTTGCGTGCGCCGCACGACCACTCGTTCGGCGGGCGTGAGCGGAATGTGAATCAACTCACGCGGACAGCAGGCGCACCGTCGACGGGTAGGGATGTCGACGCGCACCGCGTTCCAGGTCGGAAACGGCGCGGCGGCCGAGCCCTGCTCGTTCGGCAAGTGCCTCTTGCGAGAGTCCGGCCGCGGCTCGGTGTTGTGTAAGGAGAACCCCGAGCGAGGTTGGTTCGCTCATCGGTGTGTGCAAGAGTACCCACTTCTCGTGGTGTTGTCGCGCCCGAGCGGTTGAAAGTGTGTTCAAGCTGCGCCTCGCGGGAGTGGTTGTGAAGCGTCACGCTGTGGCACAGAGGAGGGCAAACATGTTGACTACAGAAGCGAGCGAGAGCGCAACCCTGCCGTCGTC
>JAFAOS010000007.1 GCA_019247515.1 Chloroflexota bacterium
TCAGCCGATCGGTCGCCTCCGAAACGGCCCGTTGACCGGCTGGTCATCATCTGCCACTCCGGTCGACCGGCCCCTTCTCACCAACCCGAAAACCGACTCGCCCGGGTTTTGCACCGGAAACTAGCTATAGCTAGCGGCAGCCGTCCGTCCAGCGCGCAAGACATCGGCGAGCAGAATGCTGATGGAAGCCTCGTGCCTGAACAACTCCTGCCCAGAGCGCTGCACACTCGCGCGCGGACTCAGCCCTGCACTGATCGCTTTGGCCATGACTTTGTCTAGCTATAGCTAGCCCACCATCGAGCAACTCCTGCCGCCCGTTGCCGGGCCACAAACCGACGTAGCCCTCATCTGGGTGGCCGCCCTCGCCCTCGCCCGGGCTGGCCGAGCGCCAGGGGTGGCACAGACTCCGAGGCCAGAAACGGACCCACGAAATCCCAGAGGCGCGAAGTCGATCGCGCCCCGTACACGAAAATCACCCCGGTGCGCGCTTCGTCAGGACCCCTGTTGTTGACGGTGAAGACGGAGCCCGTGAACCTCGACAAAGCTCTCCGCGCCACATACTACCGACCGCGACGACTTGCCTCGCGTGCGACGGCACGAGCCGCGCGCCGTGAGTTAGCTCAGCCGGTCCGCGGCGGAGCTAGTCGGAGGGCAGCGAAACTTCGCGCTGCTGTTCGAAGCCCCTGCCCGCCCGACCGCAGGTGATGCAGGCCTGTGGCTGTCGCGCGGTGCGAGCCACCTCGCCGCAGCAGGGACATACCCAGTGAATCGTCCGGATCATCGACTCGCTCGGGCTCATGTGGCCACCTCAGCCCAAGCGTACGCCCCCCAGGGCGGCCGTACATCCGATGCGCACGATGATTCCTATAAGAGCCACTTATAGTCGGCCGCTCACTGTCACTCTCAGTTTTCAGCAAGGCTCGACACTCACGCGCGCCCGCGCACTTCGGCGCCGAAACGGGCGTGCAGTGCCTCTTCCACCCGAGCATGCGCGGCGCCAACCTCGGCGTCGTCGAGCGTTCGATCAGGTGCTCGATAGCGCAGTGAATACGCGAGGCTTTTACGGCCCGCAGGCACAGCACCACCCCGGAAGACGTCGAAGAGCTCGCTGTGTTCGAGCAAGTCACCGGCCGCCTCGCGAATGACTGCGTGAAGCTCCTCGTGCGGTGTCGCCTCGTCGACAATGAACGAGATGTCCCGATCAGCCGGCGGGAAGCGTGAAGGAGTCTGCACCGTCAACAAAGGTTGTCCGGCCTCCAGCAGGCGATCGAAGTCGATCTCGGCGACCACAACTGGCGCTAGTCCAAGGTCAAACCGCCCGGCCACGGTCGGGTGGACTTGACCGAGCACGCCAAGGCGCGTCGTCCCAACACAAACTTCGGATGTACGCCCGGGCTGCAGACTCGGATGTCGCCCTGGCACGTACCCCGCGTTCACGCGAAACGCCCCGCACACAGCCTCGACGACCCCCTTGGCGTCGTAAAAGTCGAAATTGCCGCCCTCGCTGGACCAGTGACGCGGCTGGCGTCGACCGACCATCGCGATAGCCATATGCCGACGCTCCTCGAGCGACTCCAGAGTTCCATGCCAGACTCGAGCCAACTCGAACAAGGCCACGCGGTCTCGCTGCCGCAGATTCGAGCGGAGTGTGATTAGCAGGCTGCCGAGCAGACTCCTGCGTAATTCGCTCAGCTCCACCGACTGCGGATTCGCGACTCGAATCGGCGCACTCGACCCACTTGCGTCGTTCGGGTCGACGGTGAGTTGGCCAGCCAGAACGGGATCGACCAGCGAGTACGTAATGACCTCCTGGAGACCGGCGGCTGCCAGCACCTGTCGTACGCGGAACTCCTCGGTGTAGCCGCGATCACCATCAGATCGCGGTGCCGGCAGGGCGCCCTCGGGCATGGTCGATGGCACGAGGTCGAACCCCGCGATGCGGCCAACCTCCTCGGCAACATCAGCGCGGCCCTCGACGTCGAAGCGGCGCCAGCCGGGGACGGTGACGCGCAAGCCGCCGTCGGGTCGATCGAGCGGCTCAAACCCAAGCCGCTCCAAGGTCTGCACCATTTCCGCGCGTGGCACGGCCATACCAAGCAGCGCGTCAATCTGCCGCGGGTGGACGTCGATAGTGCGGGGCGAGCTCCTGCCCGGGTACTCGTCCGCCATACCTAATGCAGCCGATCCACCCGCCAGCTCGAGTGCGAGCTCCGTGGCTCGCGCGACGCCCAGCGTGCTCAGGTCAGGATCGACGCCGCGTCCAAAACGCCGTGAAGCTTCCGACGACAACGTTAAGGTTGCCGAGGTGCGTCGGATCGTCGCCCGATCCCAACTTGCGCCTTCGAGGACGACGTGACTCGTGGTGCCTGAGATCTCGCTGTCCTCGCCGCCCATGATGCCAGCCAGACTGCGGGCTCGATGGCCATCGGTCACCACCATCATCTCGGGCGTGAGTGTCCGATCTTCACCGTCGAGCGTGCGCAGCCGCTCCCCGGGCATCGCGCGTCGAACGACAATCGCGTTCGATCGGAGCCGCTCGCCGTCGAACGCGTGCAGCGGCTGCCCCACCTCCAGCATGACGTAATTGGTTACATCCACCACGTTATTGATCGGGCGCACCCCGGCGAAGTGCAGGCGACGCTCCAGCCAGCGGGGTGAAGGTCCAATTCGAATCCCACGCAGGACCGATGCGCTGAAACGCGGGCAACCCTCTGCGTCGTCAATGCGCACAGACAGGACGTCGCTGACTGGGGGTTGATTCGCTGTACCCGTCACGCGCGCCGTCGCCGGATCGACCAGATGCAACATCGTCGGTGTGTACGCCGCGCCAAACAGCGCATGGATTTCCCGAGCGATGCCCATCATCGACATACAGTCGGGCCGATTAGCTGTGATGTAGATGTCGAGGATGGCCTCGTTCAGATAGTCGGCCAATGGCTGACCGACTGGCGCATCGCGCTCGAAGACATAAATGCCTTCTTTGTCCGGCGAAATGTCTAACTCGTCGCCCGAGCACACCATGCCGTCCGAGGCGATGCCCGCGAAATCTCGTCGGCCCACCTCTCCGGCGGCGAGCCGACCCCCAGCCGCCACGTGTGGAACGATGTCGCCGACCGTCAGGTTTGGCGCCGCGGTGACGACCGTCGCCCGACGATCCCCCACGTCGACTTGCGCCACGCGCAGTCCGTCGCGCCGCGCATGCGGCTGGAGATCGACGACCCGGCCAAGCGTGACGTTGCGCCACTCGCTTCCGACTTCGAACACCTCTTCCACCTCGAGGCCCGCCATGGTGAGGCGCTGGCGCAGCTCCACCACGGGCGCGTCGATCTCGACCAGCTCGCGCAACCAGCTGAGCGGAACCCTCATCGGAACTGCTCCAGGAACCGCAAGTCGTTTGCGTAAAACAGCCGGATGTCCTCGATCGCGTACTTGATCAGGGTGATGCGCTCGATGCCCATGCCCCAGGCGAAGCCAGTCAGACGCTTGCTGTCGTAGCCGACCCTTTCCAGGACACGCGGATGGACCATGCCGGCACCGAGGATCTCCAGCCAGCCCGAGCCATGACAGATCGAGCAGCTCGAATCAGAACCATCGCAGCGGAAGCACGAGATGGCGAAGTCGACGCCTGGCTCGACGAACGGAAAGTAGTCGCAGCGGAAACGAGTGCGGATGCCCGAGCCAAACATCCGTTGTGCGAACGTCGTCAAGGTGCCGCGCAGATCGGCGAGCGTCAGGCCTGCATCGACAGCCAGCCCGTCAATCTGATGGAACATCCACTCGTGGGTCGCGTCGGTCTGCTCGGCGCGATAACAACGCCCGACGTTGATGATGCGCACTGGCGGCTGCTGGGTGGTCATCACGCGCGCCTGATAGGCGGTCGTCTGGGTGCGTAGAACGAGGTCGGGCACGCGCACGTAGAGCGTGTCCTGCATGTCGCGTGCGGGATGCCAGGCTGGAATGTTCAGTGACTCGAAATTGTAGTAATCGGTTTCGAGCTCTGGAGTCTGAGCGACCTGGAAGCCGAGGCCAGTCAGCACCTGGACGCACTCACTGATCGTGCGGGTAATCGGATGCAGCGCGCCGAGAGCAGGCGGTCGACCTGGTAACGTCACGTCGATCCGCTCGCGATCCAGGGCTTCGGCGAGTTCGCGCGCGTGCACCGTCTCTTCACGCATCGTGAACGCCTTCTCGAGAGCGCGCTTGACTTCATTGGCGGCGCCGCCCACCGTGCGCCGTTCCTCGGGATCGAGCTTGCCCAGCCGACCCATCAGGTCGGACAGGGCGCTTTTGCGACCGAGATTTGCCACCCGCCATTGCTCGAGCTTCTCGGCGTCGGCTGCATGCTCGAGTTGCGCCAGCGCTGTCGATTCCAGCACGTCCAACTGGTCTCGCCAACCAGTCTCCGGGCTCGCGTGCGTGTCGGTCATGATGCTTGGAGCAACCTCCTGAAGGCTAAATGAAAGGAGCGGTCCGGCTGGACCGCTCCTTTCGACATGACGGGTCTGTGGGCCTACGCTTGGCGCAGGCCCGTCATGTCGAAGTGGCAAAAGAAAATGGGGCGTGAACGCGGATCATGGCGCCAGGCGAGTATACCTCGGATTGGCCGTTGTTCGTAAGGTCCGGTACCAGTCAACCGTTGCCTGCAAGCCCTCGCGAAACGACGTCGTCGACTGCCAGTCGAACGCGGCCAGAGCGCGCGACGTGTCAAGCTTGCGCCGAGGCTGCCCATCCGGTTGCGAAGGATCGAAACGAATGTCCCCGCGGAAATCGCATACCTCGGCGATCAAGCGCGCGAGGTCTGCGATTCGAATCTCCTCCCCGCTGCCAAGGTTGACTGGCTCAGGTCGCGCGTAGCGCTCCATGGCGGCGACGATGCCCTCGGCGCAGTCACGCACGTACAGAAATTCGCGGGTGGGCTGGCCCGTTCCCCACACGCTAATGGCGCTGTCACCCGTTTCAACGGCCTCCAGGCATTTGCGAATGAGAGCCGGAATGACGTGCGAGCTTTGCGGATCGAAGTTGTCGCCGGGTCCGTACAGGTTCGTTGGCAGCAGAAAGATCGCGTCGAACCCGTACTGCATGCGGTACGCCTGAGCCTGCACCAGCAGCATCTTTTTGGCCAGACCGTACGGCGCGTTCGTCTCTTCAGGGTACCCAGCCCACAAATCCTCCTCGCGGAACGGCACGGGAGTGAACTTTGGATAGGCGCAAATTGTGCCGATCGCAACGAACTTGGCGACTCCGGCCCGACGCGCTTGCTCCATCAACTCGGCGCCCATGACCAGGTTCTGATAGAAGAACTCGCCCGGTCGCGCCTGGTTGGCGCCGATACCCCCGACCACCGCTGCCATATGGATGACGATCTGCGGCCGGGCATCGCGCACGCAGGCGGCCACCTGGTCGGCATCGGTCAGGTCGTAGTCAGCATGCGTGGGCGCCTCGACGTGCTCGTATCCGCGCCGACTCAGGGCGTCGAGCACTTGACGGCCGAGAAAGCCTGAGCCGCCCGTGACGAGAATGCGAGGCTGAGTGACAGGCAACGAAGGGTTTAGCACGCGCGCTGAGTTATACCCCGCGCCTGCCGCCTGGCTGGGCATGCGCTGGGCTCAGCGGTTGGCATACCAACCGCGCGGCGCGTACGCACCCTTCAAACAAGGTCGTGTCGCAATAGGCATCGGCATGCGGCGAGCACCATCATGGTGAGAGCACCACCGGGCGGCCCACCACTCCCAGATAGAATTCCTCGAGCCGACGCGCGAGCACTCCGAAATCGAAGCGCTCGATCACGAGCTGCTGACCGGCTGTTCCCAGCCGATCGCCCACTTGCGGATTGTGGAGCAGGTACAGGATGCGGTCGGCAAGCTGGTCGACGTCGCCGTTGGCCACGATCAATCCGGTCTCGCCGTCAGTCAGCGCCAGCTTGACGTCCTGTGTCTCGAAGGCAACCACTGGTTTGCCCAGGCTCAGTGCCTCGAGCACGGTGATGCCGATGAAACCTTCGAGGACACCCGGCTTGACGTACACGTCCGTGGCGGCCAGCAAGCGGGCCACATCCTCACGCACACCGGTGAACGCCAGGCGACTCTCGAGACCGCGCTCGATAGCCAGCGCTTCCAGCTCGGCCCGCAGCTCGCCATCGCCAACGATCAGAAAGCAGGCTCGCGGCTCGGCAGCGCTCACGCGTCGGGCTGCTTCGATGAACAAATCGTGGCTTTTGCGCGGATGGAGCGCCCCGATGGTCGAGATCAGTCGCGCATCGGGCCCAAAGCGGAATTCACGGCGCACCGACAGGCGGTCGTCTCCAGAAGCCTGGAAGGTGTCGATATCCAGGCCAACGAAGTTGAAGTCGACCAGTGCCTCTTCGCGGGCGCCCACCCGTTTCAGATGTCTGCGGATCTCGGGTGAGATGACCAGGATCTGCTCCGCGCCGAGGGTCAGAAACCAGTTGCGCAGCCACGTGGTCACCGGCAATTCGCGCGGCGAGTTTTGCAGCCCCATCGGTGAGCTGACCACGCGCACGCCACCTAGCCCGTTGGCCGAGCGTGCGCGGAGCGCCAGATTGATCGCCAGCGAGGCCGTCGCCGAAAACGAGTGCACCAGGTCGATGCGCTGTTCGACGATCACCCGCCGCACCTGGCGGGCAGCCTGCGCCACGCCGATGGGTGAGGTGATCTCCAGCGGCGCTCGGATGTGCTCGGCACCGCTCCGCCGCAAATCCGCGACGAGGTCGCCACCCGATGACACGACCCACACCTGGTGCCCGCGACCACCGAGCTCACGAGCCAGGGCAACCACGATGCGTTCCAACCCGCCGACGCCCATTGTTTTCGCGGCGAGCAGAATCCTCATCGCCCGCGCCGATTATAGGTGGCCTGTTCGGGCGAGACCGACCGCGGCCACGAACAGGGCCAGCGGCAGGCACTGCTCGACCAGCCGCGTGGCTGAGGTGTTGACCTCGAGGACTGGCGATGTCGCGCTCACGAGGAACGCGATCAGTGTGGCAGCCGCCTGGGCGATCACCACCAGCGTCAGAACGCGCAGCGCCGGTTCGAACAGCGATCGTCCGCACGCCGCCCAGCCCAGCACCACGACCAGCACGCCGCCACCGGTGCGGACGCCGCCAAACACGGCCGCGAGCGCCAGCGCCACGCTGCCAATGGCCAGCGGCTGCAAGGTGCCGACATGCTCGCCATTGGGCGCGATGCCGCGCGTGATCTCGACCGCCAGCCACAGCAACGCGACGAGCACCGCTGGCCCCAGCAGGGCGAAGCTTGGCAGCCAGACCCGCGCGCGACCAGCCAGCGCGCCTTCGACCAGCACAACCACGCCGACGATGCCCACGCGCGGCAGGCCCTCGAACTTGGTGAGCGCCGCGGCTGCGGCGAATACAGCCACGTGCAGCAGCCATCCCGGATCGTGGTCGCGCTGCCACTGCCAGGCTGCCAGGGTTGCCAGGGTCAAAAACGTGGTCAGCGCCAGGTCCGCTTGCCCCGTCCAGAACCCCTCGAGGAGCGCGGTGGTGGATAGTACAACGCCCGCGGCGAGAAAGGGCGCCAGCCATGCCGAGCGCAGGCTCAGCCGCAGGTGCCAGGCCAAGCACACGCCGAAGGCGCTGCCGATGACGGCCCAGATTGTCTTGGCCAGGTCGATCGACACCAGGTTGCGCTGCAGATACAGCCAGGCCTCGAGCAGTGGCACGAGCGGCGGGTAGTATTCGTGCTCGGAATGCGCGTCGACCAACGTGCCGGCGCTCGCAAATGCCTGGGCCCGCAGTCCCCAGTGCGAGTAGGCATCCCAGCCGGCTTCGGGCACGAGCACCGAGCGCACGATGCCAGCCAACAGAACGAGTGCCAACAGCAACCAGCCAACGCGCTCGCGCCGCTCGACGGGCACGAGCTTGGCCTCGCAGTCGCCGGCTCTTGAACTGCCCGCCACCCGCAGCGCGGCTGCCCCGAGGCCCGCGCTGAGCAGCACGAGCGCGACCGAGCCGATCCCGATCCCGACCAGCGCCAATCCCAGTTGGGCGAGCGCCACCAGGCTGGCGCCGACCAGCACGCGCAGCGCCCAATTAGCCGCGGTCGCGCCCTGCGCGCTGGGCGGAAAGCGCACGCCGCTCAGCCAGCCGAGCGCCAGCCATTCGGCGCTGACCAGCACCAGGGCGGCCACGCCTGGGAAGTCCACGCTCATGGGTGAGAGCGACGCGTCTGATGGCGATCAGCCGACGATGGCCAGCACATAGCGGTCCGCGTCGAGCTCGATCCGACGCAGCCAGTCGCGGGGCTGGCGCAGCCAGGACTCAGGCGCGTACTGGCTGGCGTCCGGCACCACCACGAACTGGAGGCCCTCGGCGCGCATGAGCCGGTGGACGTCGGCTTCGTCCACCTCGGCACGCACATCGTCGTACGTGCGCGGGTACAGCTCATAGCGCAGCCGCTGGCCCGCACCCGTGTCGGTTCCGAATGCCCCGGGCTCGACGAACAGATAGCCGGCATCGGCCGGAATGCTGGCCCTGAAAAAGTCGAGCGCGGGCGCCATGTCGGCCCCCGGCGGCGGCTCGGGTGGTTCGACCAGGCGGCTGATGCGCGCCAGACTGACCAGGCCCCAGACGCCCAGCACGCCCAGTGCCGCGCGGCGCCGCCACTGCCTCACGTTGGCGAGTCTACTCTGTGGTTGGAAAGGTGCGGTTACGCCACCAGCATGCGACGCCAGGCGTCACGCGCGGCGCCTCACGGCGGAGCAGACGCGTCACACGGGGAGGAAACGGGCCAAAAAAGCGTCACGGGAGTGTCACAAAGTGGACAAGTGGCGCTTTTTCGCCGCGTGCGACCCGCCAGGGCGGCATCTCGATAAGATCGCCAGCCGGTGTGAGCATGCTTGCCCAGCCGCGGGTCCTGGCCGTCGTGCCCGCGCGCGGCGGATCGAAGGGCATTCCGCGCAAGAACCTGCAGCTGCTGGGTGGACGTCCGCTGGTTGCGCACGCGGTCGCCGCGGGTCGCCAGGCGGCGCTGGTCTCGCGCGTGTTGTGCTCGACCGACGATCCGGACATCGCCGCCGCCGCCCGCGAGGCAGGCGCCGAGGTGCCGTTCCTGCGCCCGCCCGAGCTGGCCCAGGACACCACCGAAGACTGGCCCGTCTTCGTCCATGCCCTCGACTGGCTCGAGCAACACGCCAGCTGGGTGCCCGAGCTGATCGTGAACCTGCGGCCTACTTCGCCGCTACGCACCGCCCGCCACGTCGACGATGCGATTCGTCTGTTACTGCAAACCGGTGCGGACTCGGTCAAAGCCGTCTGTCTGGCACGCCAGCATCCGCACAAGATGTGGCTTCGGCGGCCCGACGCCCAGATCGAGCCATTCCTTGAGACGCCCTTTCGTCTCAGCCGCGGGCCAGATGTGCCGCGCGCCGAGCTCGAGGACGTGTACTGGCAGAACGGCGTCGTCGACGTCACCCGCTACAAGGTCGTTCGGGGGCAGCGAGTCATGATCGGCCAGCGCGTGGCCGGCCTGGTGACCGAGCCCGACGAATCCATTGACATCGACACGCCGCTCGACCTGGCCCTGGCCGAGCTGCTGCTCGCGCGGCGGGCGGCGCGCGACTGAGGACGGCTGCCCAGCGCGTGGCCAGCCTCACCCGCCTCCACGGATGTTTTGTGACGTGCGTGAGACGCTTTTGGGAGATGTTGCCTCGGTGTGTGACGCTTTTGCCCGTCCGCGAGGCGCCGCACGTGACGCCTGGCGTCGCATGCTGGTGGCGTAACCGCACCTTTCCAACCACAGAGTAGACTCGCCAACGTGGGACAGTCCGAGCGGCGCGCGAGTGGACCGAATCCCGAGTAACAGGCGGACTCGGGTTCGGCCCATGCGCGCGAGACGCGTACCACGCGAGCGTCGGCGGCCAGGGCGAGCGGCGTGAGGGCGCTGATCGTCGGCCTCGGCTCCATCGGGCGCCGACACGCGCGCAACTGGTCGGCACTTGGCTTTGGGCAGCTGGCGATCTGCCATCAGTACCACGCGCCACAGCCCGAGCCACTGGGCGTCGAAGCCCGCGAGTATCACGACCTGGATCGGGCCCTTCAGCTCGAACGGCCAGAGATCGTGCTGGTCACCAATCCCACGAGCCTGCACGTCTCGACCGCGCAGCGCGCGGTCGCGGCGGGCGCGCATGTGCTCATCGAAAAGCCGCTTGGCTGCTCGCTGGAGGGCGTCGACCAACTATTCGCGAAGGCGCGCGCGCGCGGCAAGGCGCTGCGCGTCGCGTACAACCTCCGCTTTCATCCCGGCCTGGCGCGCATGAAGGCGCTGGTCGAGCAGGCTGCGATCGGCCGCGTCCTCAGCGCGCGTGCCGAAGTAGGTGAGTACCTGCCTGACTGGCATCCGTGGGAGGACTACCGCGTCAGTTACAGCGGCCGCCGCGATCTGGGCGGGGGCGCTGTGCTCACCTTCAGCCACGAGCTCGACGCGCTGTGCTGGTTGCTCGGCGCGCCCCGCGCGGTGACCGCCGTCGCCCAGCACGCCAGCTCGCTCGACATCGACACCGAGGACCTTGCCGAGATCATCCTCGAGTTCGAAAGCGGTGTGCTGGGCTCGCTGCATGCGGACTACCTTCGGCGCCCGCCGCGGCGCATCCTGGAGCTGGTCGGCGAAAATGGCGTGCTGCGTTGGGACTACCACCAGCATCGGCTGGAGCACTACACGGCCGACACTGGCCAGTGGCGCATCGAGCAGGGCGACCCGACCTGGACCCGCAATCAAATGTATGTGGATGAGCTGCGCGCGTTCGTCGACGGTGTGCGCGCGCATCCCCCGCAGTCGGACCAGGATGGACGCCAGGGCGCCGCGGTGCTGGCGATCGCTCTGGCCGCGCTGCGTGCGGCGGCCCAGCGCCGCACAATCGACCTGCATGCCGAGGATGACCGCACGCGCGAATGGCTGAGCAGCTTCATGTCCCAGTCGCGAGCGTGAGCCACGCGCCCGACCTGTTCAGGCTCGACGGCCGCGTGGCGCTGGTGACGGGTGGTGCAGGGCTCCTCGGTCGAGGCTATTGCGAGGCGCTGGTGCAGGCCGGCGCGCACGTGGTCATCGGCGACGTCGACGCCGAGCGAGCCCACAGGCTGGCGGCCGAGCTCAACGCGACCAGCGCCGACACACAGGCCGCACCGACGTCTGCGCCGGGCGCGCCCGTGACCCAGACTCCCGCGCGAGATGGCGGCCTCGGACAAGCTCCAGCTCCTGCGCGCGCCCTGGGCGTCGGGCTGGACGTGACGGATCCGGCCTCGGTGGCGCAGACCGTCGGCGCCGCCAGCCGCGCCTTTGGCAGGCTCGACATCCTGGTCAACAACGCGGCGCTCACGGTGCGCGGCGGATCGGAGCGCCTGGAGCCCGCCGACTACTTCGCGCCGTTCGAGGATTACAAGCTCGACGTCTGGGAACAGG
This sequence comes from Chloroflexota bacterium, assembly GCA_019247515.1. GTDB lineage: Bacteria > Chloroflexota > UBA6077 > UBA6077 > CF-72 > CF-72. The sequence goes on from JAFAOS010000007.1 coordinate 11,433, forward strand.
CGCTCCGCACCAATCTCACGGGCATGCTGCTGTGCGCGCAGGCGGCCGGGCGCCAGATGCTCGCCCAAGAGCCGTCCGGCGGCGTGCTGGTCAATATCTCGTCAACCTATGGCGTGGTGGGCCCTGACCAGCGGCTGTACGAGGGGGTCAGGAGTCCCTACGCGCAAACGGGCTTCAACACACCCGTGAGCTACGCGGTCACCAAAACCGCCGTGTTAGGCTTGACGCGCTATCTGGCAACCTACTGGGGCAGCAAGCACATCCGCGTCAACGCGCTCACGCCGCACGGCGTTTTCGACAACCACGACGAAGCATTCGTGCGCAACTTCGTATATCGCTCGCCGCTCGGGCGCATGGCGCGCAACGACGAGTACCGCGGTGCGTTGTTGTTCCTTGTATCGGACGCCTCCAGCTACATGACGGGGGCGAACCTCATCGTCGACGGAGGTTGGACCGCATGGTGAGCGACGGCTCACGATCGCCAGGCAACATCAAGATCGGGCAGCGCCTGGTCGGCGAGGGGCTACCGTGCTTCGTCATCGCCGAAGGTGGCGTCAACCACAATGGCGATCCGCGCCTGGCAACGGAGCTCGTGCACATCGCGGCGCGCTGTCAGGCGGACGCCGTCAAGTTCCAGAAGCGGACGATCGGCGAGCTGCTGACGCGTGAAGCGCTCGAGCGCCCATACGTGCACCCGAATTCGCTGGGCGCCACCTACGGCGAGCATCGACACAAGCTCGAACTGGACGACGACACCTGGTACCGCCTGCGCGACCTGGCGACACGGCTCGGGCTCGAGTTCATGGGCAGCGCCTGGGACCGCGGCAGTGCCGACCTGCTGGAGGCGCTCGACACGCCGGCCATCAAGATGCCATCAGCCGTGCTGACCGACCTGGACCTGCTGGCGTACGTCGCGCGCAAAGGGCGACCCATGATTGTCTCGACGGGCATGAGCACGCTCTCGGAGGTCGATCAAGCCGTCGACCGCATCCTGGCGCACACGGATCAGCTCATCTTGCTCCAGTGCACGTCCGCTTATCCGAGCGAGTTCGTCGACATCAACCTGCGTGTGATGGAGACGTTCCGCCGCCGCTACGGGCTGCTCGTCGGCTACTCAGGCCATGAGCGCGGCATCTCAGTCAGCGAAGCGGCCGCGGCTCTGGGGGCGTGCGTCGTCGAACGACATTTCACCCGGGATCGCACTCTGCCGGGACCCGACCACGCGGCGTCGCTCGAACCTACAGGACTGCAGAAGCTCGTGCGTGACATTCGCCAGATCGAAATGGCGATGGGCTCGCCCGACAAATCTGTGGCGCCCGCCGAGGTCGCGGTGCGGGCGCGGCTCGGCAAGAGCGTGGTGGCGGCGCAGCCCATCCTGGCAGGAACCGTCATCAGTGCCGACATGCTTACCGTGAAGAGTCCGGGTGACGGCATCGCGGCAAATCAACTGGAGCGCCTGGTTGGTCGGATCGCCGAGGTCGACGTCCTGCGCGACCGACTGCTACCGCCCGAAGCCCTGGAGTGGGAGCTGCGCGCCCCGGCACAGGTCCGTGAGCGCCATTGAGCGATCCACAGCACCGAGCCTTGCATCGAGCCTGGGCGGTGTACCGGCCCTGCATCGACGGCGAAGGCGGGTTGATTCGAACGGGCCTCGGCAGAATACGGTTCCGATGGCGCGGTCATCGCCCCATCACGATGATCTTCACCCGGGCGGCGAAACTGAGCAGTGATGACGTGTTCTGGAATGCCTCCCACGCGCGCGGCGCGGCGGTCGACGAGCCGCGGAGCGCCCACACCATTGAGCTGGCCGGGCAGGCGCACGCGGCCGACCACGTCCTGGAGCAGGCGGCCAGCATTATTCACCGTCTGTACTCCTCATCGGCGCCGGAGTGTGCCGGGCCGGCGTGCGTGGGGCACCTGGCGGCCGAGCCGGTACAGTCGGTACAGTCGGTCGCCCATTGCATGATGCGGCATCGAGCCGCCGACAGCGCCGTCCGTCGACTGTGCGATCTGCTCATCGCGGCGCGCGCATGACTTCTGGCGCGCAGAGCGACCGCTCCGCCAGCGACGATGGCCAGAGAGTGACTGCCGCGCGCCTTGAACCAAGCCCACAGAGCTCGGGCGCGACCGATGTGCCGCCAGCCGCAACGGTTCTCGCCGCAAGGCCAGTTCGCATGCCCACGCAGTCCGACGGCATCGCACCCGGCGCTGAAGAGGCACGCGGCGCCTTCGTGGACCAGGGTTCGCCTTCCGATCGACCCGAGCTCGGCAGGCTCCGCTCGACCTCGCGGCGCGGACAGCTCGCCCGCTGGCGCGAAATCCTGTACATGCTCGTCTTGCGCGATCTCAAGGCCCGCAGCAAACAGGCGTTTCTCGGCTACATGTGGATCCTGCTCCAGCCACTGCTGGTGACCGGCGTCTTCACCGTGCTCGTGCAGCAGGTGCTGGGTCGCGGCGACCTTTCTGCAACGCCGTATCCCGTGTTCTTGATGGCGGGCGTGATCCCCTGGCAGTTTTTCGCCAACAGCCTGAACGAAAGTACGGAAAGCCTGGTCAAGAACGTCGACCTGGTGCGCCAGGTGTATTTCCCTCGCGAGATCCTGGCCATCTATCCCGTCTTCGCGCGGTTGGTGGATGTGGCTATCGGCTGCCTGGCGCTCGCCGCGTTCATGATCATCTGGCACGTGCAGGTCTCGGGCTGGGTCGTCTTGCTACCGTTGATCGTCGTAGAGGAGATGTTGTTCGCGGCCGCGCTGGGCATGCTGCTGTCGGCTGCCAACGTCGGCTGGCGCGACATCTCGCGCGGACTCCCGCTCGTCTTGTTCCTCATGCTGTATGCCGTCCCGGTTCTCTATCCGCCCGAACGGGTGCCCGCCGCGCTCCACCCGCTGGTCGCGCTCAATCCAATCGCGTACCTCATCGATGCCTTCAGAACCTCGGTCATTGGTCCACAGCCGCCCGACGTCGTCGGCCTGGCGATCACCGGCGTACTTGGCGCGGCCGCGGTCGTCCTGGCGCAGCGCGTGTTCTCGGTCTTCGATGGGGTCCTCGCGGATGTCATCTAGCCCGCTCGTCGACCTGGAGGGCGTGAGCAAACGCTACCTGCTGGGTCAGGGACGCGGCGCAACAGGCGTACTGCTGGATCTGCTTGGCCGCCGCGACACTCGTCGCGATCTCTGGGCCTTGCGTGGCCTGAGCCTCCGGGTCGAACGCGGCGAGGCGCTGGCTCTGGTCGGACCCAATGGCGCTGGCAAGACCACCGCGCTGCGACTGCTGGCCGGCATCAGTCGACCGACGCTCGGCAAGGTCAGGACGTATGGCCGAGTCGCCTCGTTGCTCAACGTCGGCGCCGGCTTTCACCCCGAGCTGACGGGTCGCGAAAACGTGCTGCTCAACGCGGTGATCCTCGGACTGAGCCGCAAGGAAACGCGGCGGCGGTATGACGAGATCGTCGATTTCGCAGGCCTCGATGCCGCATTCATGGAAACGCCCGTCAAGCACTACTCGAGCGGCATGTACGCCCGCCTGGCCTTTGCCGTGGCTGTCCACGTCGCGCCTGACGTGCTCCTGGTGGACGAAGTGCTGTCCGTTGGTGACGCCGAGTTTCAGGATCGTTCCTTGCGGTGCATGCTCGAATTCCGCGATCGACGTCAGGCGGCCGTTGTGTTCGTGTCCCACAATCTGGCGGCAGTCGAGCTGATGTGTCCGCGCGCCGTCTGGCTCCAGCGTGGCGCGGCGCGCGCGACCGGACCCACGCCCGACGTGCTGCGCGCCTACCTCGACGCGGTCGACTCGGCGGCCGACGATGCGGAGGCCGGCTATCTGCAGATCGATCGAGTGCAGGTGCGCCACGGGGATGGGCGGGCTACCGACTGGCTTGCCGACCGCGAGCCTTTCACGGTAGGCATCGAAGGCGCCGCTCTCCAGGAGCTCCCCGAGCCCGTGTTCGTGGTCACCATTCGCGGCGACCATGGGCCTCTGTTCGCCGGCAACATGCACGTCGACGGCAACTGGCCCGAGCGCTTGCCTCCCGGCCCGTTTGCTATCGAGTGCGCGTTCGGCTCCCAGCCGCTGCTCGCAGGCCGATACCGCGTCGAGTTGAAGGTCAAGCAGAACGTGCGGACCAACTACTTCGAGCCCCGAGTGATGGCGAAGTTTGACGTGATAGCTGGTGCGCGCGATCGGCAGACGCGCCTCGGCCCGAGCGGGGCGGACGTGCCATTTCGCATCACGGAATACCGCTGACATGCAGGAAGACGCCGACATCCTGTGCTACTGCGAGTGGCTGACACGCGACGAGATCATTGCCGCCATTCCGCACGTACGCAGCCTGAAAGAGCTGCGCGAAACCACGCGCGTGTGCACGACGTGCTTCGGCTGCGAGGGTGATCTGGATGATCTGCTCGTCCAGTATGGACACCTGTTCGGGACTGCGCTCGCATGAGCGTCTGTCCTGGCGCGCGGATCGGCGATGCGTCGACGACCGCCAGGCAGCCAGCGCATGTCAGGCCAGCTGCGGCGCTGGCACTCCCTGGCTGCCACATGTTGGACACGGGGAAGCCTCAGTCGTGGCACTGATCGCCCGGCAGGTCCTCGAGCGCTACCCTCGGCTGCGCACCAGCTGGGCCGTGCGGCAGGCCAGCGCCTGGCGCGAGCGTCGGAGCTGGCGCGCGCATCCCCGCCGCATGGCCTCGTGGTACTGCGATACGGCCGAGCTGCGGACGCGACTGATCGTCTCCAACCTGGAGCTGCCCGAGGCAGCCCACCTGTGTGCGCCGACCTCCATCCTGGTCACCCTGCTCGACAGCGACGGGCTGCAGATCGCGCAGACTCGCGTGCAGTTGGCTCGCAATGCGTCGGCAGTGGTCGAACTTGGTGAACTGTTGCCCAGGCGCCTGCGTGCGGCGGTTGCGAGCGGCCAGGTCGTGGCGGACTTCGAGGGCCCGCAGCTCGGTTCGTCGCGCGCCTATCTGCACTGGTACAACGACCGCGGCCTGACGTCGTCCCACGAGAAGTTCGGTCTCACGCTGCCAGCCGTGGGTGGCTACTGGGCGGTACCAGACGTGCGCGACAGTGAGGACTATCGCGTGCATCTCGCAGTCACAAATCTCGAGACGCAAACGTACGTATCCGAGGTGACGCTCAAGGACGACGAAGGTCACGCGTTACGCGCTCAGGTATGGCTACCGCCGAATGGCTCGCGGTTCGTGTCGCTCGGCGAACTCTTCCAGAATCCCAACGGCTTTCTGCACGATCAGCCTGGCGTGCTGTACTTCGGCAACAACTCGCAGGCGGCCATGTACTACTACTTCGTCCACAACGCGCGGCTGGGTACCTGGCGGGCACAACACCTGTGAACCACGGATGGACACCTCGCCACACGCGCCGTTCGCCGGCTACAGTCACCGAGAAAACAGATGTGGAGAACTGAGGCATCATGAGTCTCAGCGTGCCGACGCTGCCTCGGCCCGCCGCTGAAAACCCTGCGACGCGAACGCAGCCCGCGCGAGCCGCGCGGCGCGCGGCGCCCGATTGGCTACCGGTTATCGGTTGGTTCGTGGACGATGGCCTGCGTCACACGCGCATCAACGTTGTGCCGCTCGGCAACACGCTTGACCCGAACGAGCGCTTCGCGACGACGCTGAAGTTCTTCCGTGGCGGGGAGCAGCCGGTTCACACGTTTTTGTCAGAGCCGTTCGCTGGCGACCAGGTTTTTCGCTACGACAGCGCCGCGCTGCGCCAGGCGATCGGCGGCAGCACCTTCGAGGGCCTGGTCGAAATTACCGCCCGCAGTCTCGACAATCCGCCGAGCTATTTTCCATGGATCGACTCCTGGCTGGAGTTTTCGGCGGACGACGGCTCCCTCAGCGGCTCGGTGCCAGGCTTCGTCTTCAAGGGCGGCACCACCAAACGCGTCATGAGTGGTAAGTGGCAGCACTGGCCAGGTGTCGCGGCCGATGCCGCGTTCTGCACCTCGATGCTGCTGCTGAACTATCACCCACGTCCGACGCCTGTGCGTTTCGACCTGCTGGCCCCGTCGGGGCGCTGCCTGAGCTCAGAGACGCTCAGTCTCCCCGCGCGCCTGCCGCACACGTTCGAGCTGGAGCAGGTGATCCGGGGCGCTCCCGATCTATTGAGACCCGAAGGCGGTTTCGGCTCACTTCGCATCTGGTCGGCCTACAAGGTGCCTGGCTTCGTGCTGATGCGCCATCGAGCCACGGGCGTCGTCAGCTCGTTCGACCACACGGTGCCGTTTGCCGGGGCGCCGATCGACTGAGGGCGGCCAACTGCCCGAGCCTGCCTGCAGGTCAGATCGGCGACGCCGCCACCGCTGATGAGCCTCGGTCAACAACTCGAACCCGCGGTCGCGCTGGAGGCGGTCTCCAAGCGCTATGCCATCGGCGATCGGCACGGGCTCGTGTCACGTGGCGGTCCGCGTGAGACGCTCTGGGCCCTGCGCGACATCGACCTCTGCGTGGCGCCGGGCGAGTCCGTGGGGCTGATCGGACACAACGGCGCCGGCAAGACCACCCTGCTGCGCCTGCTGGCCGGCATCACCCGGCCTACCCGTGGGCGCGTGCAGACCTCCGGCCGCGTCGCATCGCTGATCAACCTCGGCGCAGGCTTTCACCCGGAATTGACTGGCCGCGAGAACATCTTTCTGAACGGCGTGATCCTGGGGCTGACTCGCCGCGAGGTAGCTTCGCGCTTTGACGCGATCGTCGACTTCGCCGACCTCGGCGAGTACATCGACACGCCGCTCAAGCGGTACTCGTCCGGAATGTTCGCGCGGTTGGGGTTTGCCGTGGCGGCGTTCGTCGAACCCGACGTGCTGCTCGTCGACGAGGTGCTCTCGGTGGGCGACGTTGCCTTTCAGGACCGATCGATCCGCAAGATGCTGTCGTTTCGCGACAGTGGCCGGGCAATACTGTTCGTCTCGCACAACCTGTCCGCCGTGGAGATGATGTGCCAGCGCACGGTCTGGCTCGAGCGCGGCAGGGTGCGTATGGCGGGGCCTACCGCCGACGTGGTCCAGGCCTATCTGGAATCAGTGGATCAGGCGCTGATCCAGGCCACGCTCGGGCCAGATGTCCAGGCGACGGCGGCCGACAACGCCCCGTACCCATCCGCGGACCGCGGCGGAACTCTGCTCATTCGCGACCTGAGCCTGAACGACTCCGCCGGTACCATCGCCAGCGACTTCGGGTTTGGTGACGAGCTGCGGGTCCACGTGCGCTGCCTCGCCACGCAGATCGTCCACGGCGTGCGCTGCGTGCTGACGGTGCGCGGCGACTACGGGCCACTTTTTTCGGCGACCTCGGACGTGTTCGAGACGTGGACTCCCGGCGGCCACGAGCTCGACTGCGTCTTTGCGGAGCTGCCCCTGCTGCCAGGCCTCTACCGTCTCGAAGCCGAGCTGACGTATACGGGTGCGTCGCGCTGGAGCTTGCCGCGCGCGGCTGGCGCGTTTCGCATCGTCACCGAGCTGGCGGAGTACGGCAGCGACAGCGTCGTCGGCGCGACCAAGTCGCGCGGGGGCTTTCTGGCCGTCGCCTACGATTGGCGTCTGTGGTCGAGCGCAGGCGAGCAGATCCTGCCAGGCTTGCGTTTGCCGCGTAACATCTCGGCATCGCGACCCCCGTGAAGTCCGGCGCTCGAGTCGTCGTCGTCATGCCCGCCTATAACGCGGCGCGCACGCTCGAAGCGACCTATCGCGGGCTGGCGATGGACGTGGTCGACGAAGTCATCCTCGTCGACGACGTCAGCCATGACGACACGGTGGATATCGCCGAGCGACTGGGGCTCAAGGTGGTTGTGCACGTCCAGAATCGCGGCTATGGCGGCAATCAGAAGACCTGCTACCTCGAAGCCCTGCGCAACGGCGCGGACGTCGTGGTCATGGTCCACCCGGATAACCAGTACGACTCCACGCTCGTGCCTCAGATGGTCCAGCCCATCCTGGACGGCACCGCCGACATCGTGCTCGGCTCGCGCCTGCTCAGCGGCACAGCACTCTCGGGCGGCATGCCGTGGTGGAAGTATGTCGCCAATCGCTTCCTGACTCTCGTTGAGAACGTAACGTTCGGACTGCGGCTGTCCGAGTACCACACCGGCTTTCGCGCCTACAGCCGGCGGCTGCTCGAAACGCTGCCCTTCCTGCTCAATTCCGACGACTTCGTCTTCGATCAGGAGATCATGGCCCAGGCGGTGACCTTTGGCTTCCGCGTCGGGGAAATCCCGGTGCCGACGCGCTATTTCGCCGAGGCATCGTCCGTCAACTTCGAACGCAGTGTCGAATACGGACTGGACGTGTTGGGGTTGATGGTCCGCTACAGCCTGCACCGTGCCCACATCTGGCGCAGCCGCCAGTTCACCGCCCGGCTGGAAGACATCCTGGCACCGCGACATCGCGAGGCGATCCTGCGCAGTACGCGGACGTGGTGACCACCAGCCCGCACCAACGATTGCTTCCGCGAGACGGGCACGCGACGAACTCGCCCAGCATCCAGCCGAACGTGGCGCTCAGCGCGGCGCAACTCGGCGGGAAAACGGCCCCGGTGGCCGAGCGCGGCTCGGGTCAGGACAGGCTGAAGACCATCTTCGTCACCGTCCAGACTGGCATGGTGGCGCGTGACCTGTTGCGGTGCGGCGCGCTGGATCGCGTCCTGAGCCATCCCCGGGCGCGGGTGGTACTGCTGACGCCGGGCGCGCGTGATCCGGCGTTCGTTGCCGAGTTCGGCTCTCCGCGAATCAGCATCCTGCCGCAGGCGCCATACTCGCCGTCGACGCTGGTCTGGCGCCTGATGCTGCGGCGTTGGCGGTATGCCCGCTCGCCGCGCATGGCCGACCTGATGCATCGGCTCGAGGAGCGGTTCATCTCCGTGCCGACCGCTTACACGCGCCTCCTGGACGAGTATCAACCCTCCCTCGTCGTTTCGGGCGACCCGCTGCGGCCAGCCGACGCGAGTCTCATCGCCGCCGCGCGGCAGCGCGGTATTCCGAGCCTGGGCAGCGTACGCAGCTGGGACAACATTCAGAAGCACCTGCGAACGCGGCCCGATGCGCTCACGGTCTGGAACACGCGCAACGCCCGCGAGGCAGTTGAGATCGACCGCTTCCGTCCCACGCAAATCAGCCAGGTGGGGGCACCCCAGCTGGATGTGTATTTCCGGCCAGCGGCTCCGGCTGGCCTTGGACTCGATCCGCGCAAGAAGACGCTGCTCCTGGCCACCAGCTCGTTCACCTTTGACAGCGACCAGACCTATCTGGTCGACGCGTTGATCGACGCCATCCGCGCGGGCGAGATTCGCCACTCGACGCAGATCGTGCTCCGGTTGCACCCCGACGACCGCGTCGGCCGCTACCTTAAGTACCGCCACGCGCCCGAGGTCATCCTCGACATTCCGGATCGCTATCTGGCCACTCTGGGCTGGACGATGACGACGACCGACCTGCAGCGCATGGCCGCGCTGGTGCGAGCAGCTGACGTCATGGTCAACTTCGCGACCACCGTGACGCTGGAGGCGGCCATCGTCGACACACCCACGCTGCTGGTGGCCTTCAGCACCATCGACCCTGACGAGATGCAGCGCTACGTGGTCGGGCTGCACTTCAAGATGCACTACAAGCCGCTGGTCGAGCGAGACCTGGTGCCGATCGCCTGGAACGCCGCGCAGCTCATTGACTGGATCAATCGGTACTTTGATGACCCCGGGCTGTACCGCGAGCAGCGCGCCAGCATCGCGCGCGAGTGGGTCCAGTTCACCGACGGACTCTCTGGACAACGGCTCGGCGATGCGATTCTGCGCCACGCCGGACTCGCGCTGGAGCATCCGAGCACGTCGATGGCCTCAGCCGCGCCCACACCTCCAGCAGCCGAGCGGCTGTGCGCGTTGCGCTGATCGGGCCGGTGCCGCCACGGCTTGGCGGCCAGACGCCCGGTGGCGTCGCGACTCACCAGGTGTACCTCGCACAGGGTCTCGTCGCCGCTGGGGTCGACGCCGCATTGCTGGCGACCAACACGTCGGTATGCCCGCTCGCCTCTGGACGCGCGAACCCCGAGTGCGGCGTACCCATGTATCGGATGCTTGCCCCGCTGCGCTTCGATCGCCGGACCGTCGCGGCGCTGGGTGGTTACCGGCGCGTCAGCCGCTACGCCCTGGCCGTGGCGCGCGCCCGTACGTACGGCTCGCGCCGCGAATCGCTGCGCAATCTGCTCAGCTACCGCCGCTTTCTCGGTGAGGTTCAGCCGGAGCTCATTCACGTCCAGCATCCCCTCGAGCGGTGCGTTCACGCGCGCACGGTGCAGCGCGTGGAAGGCTGGCGTCTGCCGGTCGTGGTCACTGCCCACAGTCTCTTTGGCGAGCACGCCGAAGACACGATCAGGTCGCTCATGGCACCCAACCTGCGCGCGGCGGACCGGGTCATCGCGGTCAGCGAGCACATCGCCGCGCAGGCGGTCGAGGTCGGGGTCGACGCCTCAAAAGTGCGCGTCATCCATTCAGGAGTGGATGCAGACCGCTTTCGCCCAGCGCTCGGCGAGGAGCGCAGTGCGGCGCGGCGACGCCTGTGCATCTCCAGCCAGGCGCCGCTGGCCCTGTTTGTCGGCAACCTGGAGCCGCGCAAGCAAATCGACGTGCTGTGCCGCGCGATGGTCCGCGTGCGCACCAGCTTGCCGGCGGTCCAGTTGCTGGTGGTCGGCTCGGGTGAAAACGCCGGACCGCTGGACCAGACGGCGCGGCTAAGGCGTTTGACCGATGAGCTGCATTTGACGGAGACGGTGCGTTTTGTCGGGCGACTGAATGACGAGCGGTTGCGCGACGCGTACGCCGCCGCCGACGTGTTCGCCCTGCCGTCGAGCTCCGAGGCCCAAGGCATCGTCGCGCTGGAGGCCATGGCTTGCGGCCTGCCGGTGGTTGCCAGCGCAGTGGGCGGCTTGGTCGGCACGATCGAGGACCAGGAGTCGGGCTTCCTGGTGCCCTCGGGTGACGACGAGGCGCTGGCGGCGCGGCTGGCCGAGGTGCTGGGCAATCCCGGCATGCGCGCGACCATTGGGCAGACGGCACGTCGCGCGGTCGAGCGTCGCTATACCTGGGCGCGCGCCGTTGCGGCAACGCGCCAGGTCTATGGCGAGGTGCTGGGTTGCGCGTAAGACAAAGCGCTGGTCTATGGCGAGGTGCTGATGTGCGGGTAGACAACGCGCTGGTCTATGGCGCGGTGCTGATGTGCGGGTAGACAACGCGCTGGTCGACTGCGAGGTGCGGGCGTGCGGGTAGCCAGCGCGCTGGTCATCCCCCTCGGCGAGGCATCACCACGCGAGGTGGACGCGGCCGTCAGCCGCCAGTTTCCCGATGCGCGCCTCACGGTTCTCGATCGACGTCAGCTGCGTCGTCGACCATTTCGGACGCTCGGGCAATTGATCGCGCACCAGTTCGACGCGGCGGTGCTCGTGGCCGCCGACCTGGCCCAGCCGCGGCTGCGTCTCACCAGCCCCGTTGTCATGCTGGCGCGGGCGCGCAGCCGCTGGCGAATTGATCTGCGCGGCGGGCGCGAGCGCTGGAGCGCGGGCGAGCACGCGGCGCGGGAGGGCGGCCCGGTGGTGCGCCATCTGCTCGCGTGCGGGCTGGCGCTTGCCCTGGGCAAACCGCTGCTGCATGTGCTCGACGCCGCGATCCACGCGCGGAATGAAGCCTGTCTACCCAGCAGGCCCAGGCACGTCCTGTATCTGCGCAGCCAGCTCTGGCTTGGACTCGCCGGCGGAGGCTCGGTCGCGCACACGGCGGGCGTGGTCGGCGGGCTGGCGGCCGCGGGCGCGGACGTGCACGTCGTCGCTTCGGACAACCTCGCGGGCGTGGCGGTTGCCGCCGACATCGTTCCGCCAGAGGTGTGGTTCGACGGCTGGGCGCGCGAGCTCGAGGATCTGGCGTACAACGTCGCCTTCACGCTCCAGGCGCTGCGCGCGGCGCGGCGCTTCAAGCCTGATCTCATTTACCAACGCCACGCCGCCTTCAACGTTTCGGGGGCGATTGCCTCGCGCGCGCTGGGCGTTCCGCTGGTCCTCGAGTTCAACAGCTCCGAGGTGTGGAAGGGCCGCTACTGGGGCGGGTTGCGACTCGAACGTGCCGCCATGCTGGTCGAGCGCATCAACCTGCGCGCCGCCGATCGCATCGTCGTCGTCTCGCGCGCACTGCGCGACGGGCTGGTCGTCAGCGGAGTGCCCGCCAGCAGGGTCGTCCTGAATCCGAACGGCGTTGACACCCGCCTCTTTCGCCCGGACGTCGACGCACGGCCCATTCGCCAGCAGTTGTGCGCGACGTCCGAGGTGGTGGTCGGGTTCTCGGGCACCTTTGGCGCCTGGCACGGCATTCCGACGCTGGCCCGAGCGATCCCGCTGGTTCTCGAGGCGCGGCCAGACACGCGCTGGCTGCTGCTCGGCGACGGACCGCTGCGACCACTCGTCGACCAGGCGCTGGCCGGCAACGCCCTGGCCGATCGGGTTGTGCAGGTCGGCATGCGCTCGCATGCGGAGATGCCGCACTATCTCGCGGCGTCCGACGTGCTGGTCTCGCCCCACGGCAAACAGGCCGACGGCAGGGAATTCTTCGGGTCGCCGACCAAGCTGTACGAGTACATGGCGGCCGGTCGAGCCATCGTCGCCAGCAATCTCGGCCAGATCGCCGAAGTGCTGACGGATGAGGAATCCGCGTTGCTGGTGCCGCCGGACGACCCCGAGGCGCTGGCAAGGGCGATCGTGCGACTCATCGACGACAGCTGCCTGCGGGCGCGGCTGGGCCGAGCCGCGCGCGCGGCGGCCGAGGCGCGCCATACCTGGCGACAGAATGCCGAACGCGTGCTGACGTGCATGCAAGCCCCGCTGCCGGAGCCCGCCGTGCCGCGCAGGGCGGGACCACCGGCTTGACGCGAACGGAGCCCAGGCAATGAGCCGCATCACGGTCGGCCAGGCGGTATATCGACTCCGCCGCGTCCCGCCCCGCCGCTTGCCCGCGCTCGTCGGACGCTACGCGCTGCAGATGGCCCGCGCGCGCGCCCGCCGCTGGCACATCGTCCGCCATCGCGGCGAGCTCTCCGACGCCGCCCTGCGCCGCGCGCTGGCGGGCACCTCGCCGCAAGCCGCGTTTGACGCGTTCCTGGAGCGTTTCTTCGTCAACCCGCGCACCGCGCCGGAGACCGCGGCGGCGCTCGCCCGGGCCTATCCCGAACACGCCCAACGCACCCGCGCGCAAGCCGACCAGGCGCTGCGGCATGTGTGCGACCTGCTCGGCTCGGGACCGACGCAGCTCGGCGACCGCATCAACTGGCAGCAGGACTTCAAGACCGGTTTTACGTGGTCGCGCGACGTTCTGCCTGACGATCAGGACACCCTGTGCCTCCACGATCCGTGCGACATCAAAGTCCCCTGGGAGCTGAGCCGCTGCCATCACTGGGTCGCCCTCGGGCGCGCGTACGCGCTGGAAGCCGACCCGCGCTTCGCCGCCGAGTTTGTCGCGCAGCTGGTCGCGTGGCTCGAGGACAACCCGTGGCCGTACGGGGTCAACTGGAGCCGCTCGATGGAAGCCGCCGTGCGTGCCGTCAACTGGATGTGGGCGGCCGCTCTGTTCGCCGATGCCCCGCAGTTCACGCCTGCCCTCAAGCGGCGCTTCCTCAAGGCCATGCTGCAGCATGGCAACCAGATCCTGAACAACCTGGAGTACACCGACAACAACGGCAACCACTATCTGTCGAACGGGGTCGGGCTCCTGTTTCTGGGGGTCGTGTTCGAAGAGCTCGCGCCGTCAGCGGCCTGGCGCAAGAAGGGCGCCGAGATCGTCTGGGGCGAAATCCAGCGCCAGGTCCATCCAGATGGCGTCGACTTCGAACAGGGTCTGGGCTACCACGGTCTCGTCACCGAGTTCTGGTATTCCAGCGTGCTGCTGTGCGAGCGAAACGGAATGGCGGTGCCGTCGCACGTACGCACGCGCCTGGAGCGCATGTTCGACTTCATGCTGGCCTATACGCGGCCGGATGGAACGTTTCCACAGCTTGGCGACAACGACGATGGACGGCTAGCCGGCATCGACGACGAGCCAGTCGGCTCGCACTGCCGCCACCTGGCGGTCGGCGGGGCGATGTTTCAGCGCGACGATCTGCTCGGAGCCGCGGGTGACGCGCTCGACTCCGCCGTCTGGCTGTGCGGGCCGCAGGTATTGCAGCAGCCGCGCAGCGTGCCGCAACCTCGCTCGCAAGCGTTTCCGTCCGGCGGCTTTTACGTCATGCGCTCCGCGGAAACATCGATGCTCATCGACGGCGGCGAGGTCGGCATGCGCGGCATCGGCGGCCATGGCCACGCCGATGTGCTGTCTTTCGAGCTGTGGGCAGCCGGCGCGGGCGTGCTGGTCGACTCGGGCACCTATACCTATTCGGCGGACCCCGTCCTGCGGCAGGCGCTGCGGGGCACCGCGGCGCACAACACGCTGCGCGTCGACGGCCAGGACAGCAGCCGGCTCGGGACGGGCAGGTGGTTGTGGCTGATCGAAAATGACGCGCGGCCCGTCAGCGTCGAGTGGCAGTCAGATGCAGAGCACGATGTGTTCGTCGGCTCGCACACCGGCTACCGTCGACTGGCCAATCCCGTGACACACACGCGGCGCATCACGCTCGAGAAGGCCCGCCGCATCTGGCGGATCGAAGATGGCATCGATGGCCTGGGGCCGCATCTGGTCGAGCTGTTCTTCCATCCGGGCGTGCCGTTCGATGTCGAAGACGGAGCCGTGCGTTTGCGAGCGCCGCGAGCCGACCTCGTGCTCCTGCCGCCGCCCGACACCACGCTCCGCCAGCAGCAGGCATGGACGTCGCGCGGCTATGGGCTGCGCGAGCCGGCGACGGTGCTCGTCTACGCCAGGCGCACCCACGCCCCGACCCGATTCGTCACTCGACTGGCCCTGGTGGAGAGCGGAACGCCGGTGTGCACTGCTCGTTCTCTGGTGGAAATGGACGCGGGCTAGAGCAGGCGATGTGCGGCATTGCCGGCATCTATCGTCTCGACGGCCAGCCGCCGACACCCGCCCAACTGGCCGCCGTGGAGTGCATGGCGACCAGCCAGCGTCACCGCGGACCCGACGACAGCGGGCAGGGTGTCTTCGGGCCATGCGCACTGGCCAATCAGCGCCTCAGCATCCTCGACCTGAGCGCCCTCGGCCACATGCCCATGCTCAGCGACGACGGCCGTCTGGCGCTGATTCACAACGGCGAGATTTACAACTACGTCGAGCTCCGCGACGAGCTGCGCGGCCTGGGTCACGTCTTTCGCTCGGACGGAGATACTGAGGTCATCCTGCGCGCCTACCAGCAGTGGGGCCCAGACTGCGTCGAGCGCTTCGTGGGCATGTGGGCCTTCGCCGTGTACGACGCGACCACTCGGGGCCTGCTGATCTCCCGCGACCGACTCGGCGTCAAGCCCGTGTACGTCCACCGTACGGTCGAACGACTGGTCTTCGCCTCCGAGATCAAAGCGATCGTGGCGTACCTGCGGGCCATGCGCGAGCCAGTCCGTGCGAACCAGTCTTCGATCGCGACTTACGTGGTCACCGGGCTGGTGGACGGCCTGGATGACACCTTCTTCGAGGGCATCACGCGGCTACCGGCGGCCACAAATCTGCTGCTGCGCGATGACCAGTTCGAGTTTCAGGGGTACTGGGACCTGCCCGCTCGCGCGGCGGCGATCAGCTCCCACCTCGACGGTGCGAGCCAGCAGCCCTGGGATCCGCTGCGCCAGACGCTCGACGAGGCCGTCCGCGTCCATCTGCGCAGCGACGTGCCGCTCGGCGTGTGCCTGAGCGGCGGACTCGACTCGAGCGCGGTGGTGGGGCTCGCCTCTCGGTACGTACCCAGCGTCAAGACCTTCACGATCTACTTCGACGACGGACCCGCCTTCGACGAGCGCGACCACGCGCGCGCGGTGGTCGAACGCTTCGGGGCCGAGGCCGCCGAACGCTGCGTGCGGCCGACCGACCTGCTGGACGATTTACGGCGCATCGTCTGGCACCTGGATGAGCCATCCCTGGCACTCGGCGTCTACCCGCAATGGCACGTCATGGCGCTCGCGCGCGACGCTGGCGTCAAGGTCGTGCTCGATGGCCAGGGCGGCGACGAGATCTTCGCCGGCTACGCGAACTACGCCCCCCAGCACCTGTACGGGCTGCTGGGCGCACAGCCAACCCGCTTTCCCGTCGAGACGCTGGCGCTCGGGTTGAACCAGGGTTGGCAGACCGCTCGCGCCGCCGCCGGTTCAGCCGTGGCGATGCGTTTGCGCCGGGCGACGATGCCGAGTGCCGCGGGGAAGCCGGACGCTGCGCTGCTCGCTCCCGAGCTTCGCGAGCTGGCCGACATGTCCCACGACGAGTGGCGACTCTGGCCGCGGGTGTTCGACGGCTGGCTCACCAACGTGCTGTACTGGGAGCTGACGCGCACTCGCCTGCCCGCGCTGCTGCGCTACGAAGATCGTCTCAGCATGGCGTTTTCGATCGAGTCGCGCGTGCCGTTTCTCGACCACCGCCTGGTCGAGCTGGCGTTTGCCCTGCCAGATCGGGTCAAACGCTCGGCAGGCTGGTCGAAGTACGGCTTGCGGCGGGCGCTCGACGGGCTGCTGCCGCGCTCGATCGTCTGGCGCCGGGACAAAAAGGGCTTTCCGACGCCCGTCGGCAACTGGTTCCGCGACGCGCGCGGCGAGGCCGCGATACAGGTGCTGCGCGACCCGTCGCGGCGGAGCCGGCATCTGTTCTCTCAACCGGCCGTGGACGCGTGTATACGCGATCACATCGAGCGACGCGCGGACCGCGCCTGGCAGCTCTGGCGCGCCGTCAGCACCGAGTTGTGGATGGATGCATTCGACCTCACTTAGGGTGCTGACCATCGCCCACAACGCGGTGGCCGCTTCAAACCGCGCCCGTGTCGATGCACTGCGGCGACTGCCCGGCGTCGAGGTCCAGTTGCTCACGCCGCCGTGGTGGTTCGAGGAAGGTCGACGCGTCGCCGCCGCGTCCGCAAGCGACCCCGCCTGGCGCGTCGGTCCGACGCTGTTTACGGGCAATGGGTCGCGTCACGTGTACGCCAGCGGACTCGTCGAAGCCATCAAAGGCACTCGGCCAGACGTCATCGACCTGTTCGAGGAGCCCTTCACTCTCGTTGCGCTGCAGACCCTGGTGCTGCGCAACGCGCTGGCGCCGCGCGCCGCGTTGGTCTTCTATTCGGCCGTCAATGTCGAGCGCCACTGGCGATGGCCTTACCGGACCATCGAGCGGGCGGTCATGCGCAGCGCGGACGGGGCGCACGCGCCCAGCGCGGACGTGCCGCCCATCCTGCGCGCGCGCGGACTCATGCAGGACCGGCCGGTGGCGGTGATCCCGCTGGGTGTGGACGTCAACGGCTTCGCATCTGCCGAGCCGATGCCGCTGCCCGACATCCCGCGACCGCGGATCGGATTCGTCGGCCGCTTCGAGCCCGTCAAAGGCCTCGACGTGCTGCTCGAGGCGGCCAGGCGGCTGAGCACGTCGGCGTCGCTGGTACTGGTCGGCGACGGCTCGCAGCGCGACGCGCTCCGCGGTGACGGCGTGCACGTGCTTTCATCGGTGGCGTACGAGCAGGTTCCTTCGTTATTGAAGGCACTGGATGTGCTGGTCCTGCCCTCGGTCACGATCCTGCCGCTGCACCGCGAACAGTTCGGACGTGTCCTGGCGGAAGCGATGGCCGCGGGCGTGCCGGTGATCGGCACCACGTCGGGCGCGATTCCCGAGGTCATTGGCGATGCAGGCATTGTGGTCCCCGAACGTGACCCGGCGGCTCTGGCGCAAGCGCTCGATGCGCTCTTGACTCGCGCGGAACTGCGACAGCGGTGCATCGCCGCTGGGCAGGAGCGCGCGCGGCGAACATTCGACTGGCCGAACGTCGCTTCGCAATCCCTGGCGCTTTTCCAGTCGGCGGTGGCCCAGCGACGGAGTGTCCGCGCACTCGAGGTCGCGCGCGCATGAAAGTCGCCGTGGTCGGCGGCGCGGGCTTCATCGGCTCCAACCTGGTCGATGCGCTGGTCGAGCGGGGCGACGACGTGGTGGTCGTCGACAACCTGTCGACGGGCTACCGGCGCAACCTCAATGCCGCGGCGGCGCTGGCGGAAGTCGACGTGGCGACCGACTCGGAACGGCTCACGAGTGCGCTGCACGGTCGCGAGGTGGTCTTTCTCACCGCGGCGATGCCCCGCGTGCCGAGGTCGATCGAGGACCCGGTCGGCACGCACGCCGTCAACGTCACGGGCGTCCTGCGCGTCCTCAAAGCGGCCGTCGACGCGGGCGTGCGACGGGTGATCTATTCGTCATCGTCGTCGGTGTATGGCGATCAGCCGACGCTGCCGCTCACCGAAGACATGGTGCCCGGGCCACTCAACCCGTACGCGTGTCAGAAGCTCATGGGCGAGATTTACGCGCGCAACTTCGCCCACACCTACGGACTCGAGACGGTGTGCCTGCGCTACTTCAACGTGTACGGGCCGCGCCAGGTGACCGAAGGGACCTATCGCCTTGTGATCAGCATCTTCCTGGACCAGCGCCGCCAGGGTGAGCCGCTGACCATCCACGGCGACGGGCTGCAGACGCGGGACTTCACCTGGGTCGGCGACGTGGTGCGCGCCAACGTGCTGGCCGCCGGATCCAATCGCGTCGGACGGGGTGAGCCGATCAACATCGGCGCCGGCCAGGAGGTCAGCGTCAAGCGGATCGCGGAGCTTATCGGCGGCCCGGTCGTCAACGTCGCGCCGCGCGGCTTCGACGAACGCTTCAAACGCGCCAGCATCGAGCGCGCCCGCGATCTGCTGGACTGGGAGCCACGCGTCCAGATCGAAGAAGGCATGCGCCGCATTCTGGAGCTGAACGGGTCGATTGCTAGCTGAGCCAGGGCAAACTGGTGGGCGGGTGCTGATGCTGGCGCACCACTTCCCTCCAGCGGGCGGGTCCGGGTCGAATCGCGCGCTGGCGTTCGCGCGCTACCTGCCCGAATACGGCTGGCACCCGTTGGTGGTCACGCCCGGCGCGGACTGGGCGGCGAATCGGGACGACGCGCTGCTCGCCGAGTTGCCCAGACAGGTACGCGTGGTGCGAACGCGGTCCTGGGAGGCCCGGCCGACTCACGCGGCGTCTCAACCCGCCCCGACACTGCCAGGCCGAGCGCCGAACGCACTCAGACGCCAGCTTGGCCACCTCAAGCGCTTCCCCGACGCGCACGTCGGCTGGCTGCCGTTCGCGCTGGCCGCCGCACGCCGGCAGTCATACGCCGTGGCCTACTCATCGAGCGGGCCGTTCACCAGCCATGTCGTCGGACTGCTGCTCAGACACGTCACCGGCAAGCCGTGGGTCTTGGAGCTGCGCGACGGCTGGTACCGCTGGAACCGCGCCATTTTTCCCGACTACCCGGCCTGGCGCGACGCGCTCGAGCGACGCCTCGAGGCCGCGGCCATTCGACGTGCCGACCGCGTCATCGTCGTCACCGATCGGATGGCCGAGGCGTTCGGGCGCCAGTACGCCGACCTGCCGCCGAGGCACGTCGGGGTCGTTTCGAACGGCTTCGACCCGATGCAGTTCGGCGCACCGGCGCACTTCGCCACACCCGCCCAGCGTGAACCAGACGAGGGTTGGCACGTCCTGCACGCGGGCGCCCTGTACTACGGGCGCAGCCTCGCGGCGTTCTTGCAGGCGGTCCGCCAGCTCCAGCACGCGGATCGCGGCTTCGCCCGCGACTTTCGGCTGACGCTCATGGGCACCCTCGACTCGGGCGCTCGGCGTGAAATCGAGGCCAGCCGCCTGGGAGCGTGCGTTCAGGTTCTGGCACAGGCCGAACATGCCGCGGCCATTCGCGCGATGCGCGCCGCCGACGCGCTGCTGCTCGTCGCCAACACAACGCCCGGCGCCGAGGCGACCGTGCCCGGCAAGCTCTTCGAGTACCTGGCCGCCGGGCGGCCCGTCATCGCCGTCGCCCCGACCGAGTCGTCGACGGCGGACGTGCTGCGCCAGACGGGCGGCGGCTGGCTGGCCGCCGCGGATTCGGTCGAAGCGATCGCCGCCGCCCTGAAGCACGCCTACGCTCAGCGCGAGTATCGAGCGAACGCGAGCGAAGTCAGCCGCTACGACCGCCGACGACTCGCCGGCGATCTGGCGCACGTCTTCGACGAGGTGACGGCCTGTGCCGCGCGTCGGTTTTGACGGGCGCGACCTGCTGCGCAAGCGCACGGGCGTGGTCAACAACACC
>JAFAOS010000175.1 GCA_019247515.1 Chloroflexota bacterium
AACGGTCTTGAACTCTCGCGCCTCAGACCGATTCGTGAGCCCCTGTGCCACCAGGACGGCCACCTGGCGCTCGCGCGGCGTGAGGCCAGCAAATACATCTGGAGCCGCAACCGGTTGGGATGCCGCACATTCCACCTGCGCCCACTCTAGTGACCATTCACGCCTTTCGGCCCACGCGCGTACAAATTCGACCGGCCTCAGCCGTTTGCGCGCGACGTCCAGAGAGCGCTGGTAATCCGGCACGTTGCATGGCCACATTTCAGTGCCTAGCAGGTCCATCGCCGCGCATCCGGCGGCCAACAGCCGAACAGCACGGGCGGCGCGACCCGAAGCCGCCGCCACGCAGCCCCAGGCCGATCACGCACTCCGCCACTCCGAGCGTGTCTGGCGCGCGACGGAACGCGGCCATGGCCTCAGAGAACTTCTCGTATGCAGTGCGCGCATCGCCGTTTGCCAGCATCACGTAGCCGAGGTTGTGCGTGATGCCTGGTTGTGGACCCAGTGTTCTGGCGGCTCCCGTCCGAAGACGCTCTGTAGCAGTCGGCGCACAGGTCGTACCGTGGGCAGCGAACCAGTTCCGCAGACCAGTTGGGGTCGTGGCGATCGTGCAAGTGTCCAGTAACCGGCCGCGCCCGGCTCAGCCGTCGAACGCGGCGAGCACTTCGCTGGCCGCCCGCTCGCCCGAGCGCACGGCGCCCTCCATGTAGCCGTTCCAGTAGGTCGACGTCTCGGTGCCCGCCCAATGGATCGGCCCGACCGGTGCGCGGATGGTGCTGCCATAGTCGAGCAGCACCCCGGGCGGGGCGTACCCGACCGGGCCGCCGCGCGACCACTGCTCGCCGGGCCAGTCGACCTCGAAGTAGTCCAGCGGCTGGCGCGCGCCGTCGCCGACCACGGACGCGAAGCTGTCCAGGACCGCCGCCTTTCGCTCATCGGGTGCGCGCATCGACCAGGGCCGCGCGGCTTCCGCGCCGATCAAACCAAGGAGCACGCCTGGCCGACCGCTGGGCGGTGTGTTGTCGAACGTGCTCCGGACAGGTTCGCCATCTAGCAGCGACTGACCCGAGAGTCCGGCGTCCCGCCAGAACGGCCGGTCGTAGACCGCCTCGGCCTTGGTGAGCGAGCCCATCGGTAGGCGTTGGAGCAATTGCGCGCGCGTAGCTGGCAACTGCGGTCCGTACTGGATCCCGGCGGCGAGCGCCGGGGGCACGGCCAGAATCACGTGCCGAGCCTCGATCGTGCGCCCATCGGCCGTGACCTCCACCAGGCTGTCGGTGCTATCGATCGCACGGACGGGCGCCGAGAGCACAAGCTGGTCGCCCAGCGCGGCGGCCATACGCTCCGCGAGCGCCTGCGAGCCGCCGACGAACCGTTGCTGCTGTGCTCCCTGGCGGGCGTTCAGCAGCCGCGTGAGGCTGCCGGGGGTGTCCTCGTTGCCCGCCGCCGCGACGCAGGCCAGCGCGAACAGCAACGACACGTCTCGCGGCTCGGCGCCCCACACGGCGTTGGCGATGCTCGGAAATATGGCCATCGCTTCGGCGACCTCCACATGGGCATCGAGCCAGGTCTGCAACGTCTGTGCATCCCACTGACGGGCCTGAGGCGCCTGCCACGGGGCGTCAACCGGCAGCCCCGACGCCATGCCATCGAGCAAGCCGATCAGGCGCTGGTAGTCGCGCGAGACCGAGGGAGTGAAGCCACCGACGGTCCGGTCGCCCTCGAGGACGGCAACGCTCCGGCCCTGATCATAGGTGGAAAAGGTGGCCATCCCATACGCGCGTGAGAGTGCGAGCAGATGGTCGTGGGTGGGCCCGATGAATTGCGCGCCCGCCTCGACGACCTCGCCGTCCTGGATGGGGTGGTTGAGCACCCGGCCACCGACCCGATTGCGCGCCTCAAGTACCAGCACCGAGTGCCCAGCAGCACCGATTTGGCGGGCGGCGCTCAGACCGGCGAAACCAGCGCCGATGACCACCACATCGACTTGCGCCGATGCCGCCGCGCGCACAGCGGCGGGTGCCTGGAGCACCTGCCCTCCGGCCAGCACGGCGACGCTTGCGACCGTCGTGCTCAACAGGCCTCGACGGCTCAGAGCGTGGCCGCGGGTTTCGAGCAGAGTTCCGACCGGCGTTGCATGTTCAACCGAAACCGACATCAGTGTGCTGACCTCCAGCGTACCGGTGGTTGTCCAGGGGCCGGCTGGCAGGATGCAGAAGGCGGGCGATCGCGGCAGTCGACCCGTGGGGACAGAGAGGACTCACATCGTGCCGCGCCGCGACGGGTGGCCGCTCGGTGTGATGAGCGCGGTGGGCCCGGCGTGCAGGGGACTTATCACCGGGACCGCTCTCGATCGCGAACTCGATCAGGCTGGTCACGGCGCGCCTGACGGGCGAGCACGATCGGGCCGTCCCACGGCGGCGCTGCTCGCGTGCGACACGAGGTTCGTGACAACGGGACACGAGGTTCGTGACCACGTGCGCGTCCCGGAAGGAGTGGCCGCCACCACCGGATTATGTGCGCGGTGCCATGGGCGCCGCGTTTGCCCCTGCCCCGCTCGGGAGCCCTTGCCCGAGCGGCCGACCACCAGGCCCAAGGTGCTGGCCAGGCTGCGCCGCGATCGTGTCGGCGATGGTCTGGCCGTAGGGGGTCGGCCGTGGGGCGTTGTGGCCCAGGCCGCCGTGGGCATCGACCAAGGCTGGCACGACGCCGTCCCGCGGACCACTACCTCGGATAGCAGTAGAAGACGTTCGCGCGGGTGCCGGCGTTGCCGAAGTGGGCGAGCGCGAGCACCAGCACCAACAGCGCAGCCCGCAGCGGCCGCACCATGGTTGTCGTCGGTCGTCAGTCGGAGCGTCATGACCATGCTCCCGCGAGCGGGAGGGTGCATCGTGATGGCCGTGACGAGCGGCGGTCGTGATCGTGGTGCTTCGGGCTTCATCAACTGCCCCTAATTTAGCGCCGTGGGCCCGGCGTGGGGGTGTCGGGCATGGACACGGCTACGGATTGCGGGTTGCCGCTGAACTGCGCCCAGCCCACGATGCCGGGGTAGCCGGGGTCGTCGGGGGAGTCCGGGGCGACCTCCGCCACGCCCCCGCCGTAGCAGGCCCGGCAGGCGCTGTAGGCGCGCGAGCCGTCCGGTGCCATGGCGATGCCGTCGGGCGGGTCCGTGACCTCCAGGGCCGAGTTGAGCGAGAGCTGGTCGCCGTGCACGTCGAGCACGTCGATCGACCGATTGGCGTCGGTGATGTACAGGCGGCTACCGTCCGGCGCGACCGCGATCCCGTTCGGCTGGTGCGGCCAGCCGAGCGCGGTGCTGGTCACCACGTGTGGGGGCGTGCTCTGCGTGTCGAGCACGGCGACCCCCGAGCCGCCCTGCGCCTGCGAGCTGGCCACGGCGACGTACACCCGCGCGCCGTCCGGCGAGGCGGTCACGCCGCGCAGGTTGAGGCCGACGTCGGGGACGACGTTGGTCACCTGCATCGGCAG
>JAFAOS010000406.1 GCA_019247515.1 Chloroflexota bacterium
GGCTGTACGCCAATCGTTCCGGAATCGAGGGCACCGTTTCGCAAGGTGTGCGTGTATGCGGATTGCGTCGCACGCGTTATCGGGGGTTCGCTAAGACGCGTTTGGACCACACGTTGACGGCAACCGCCATCAATTGCATGCGCCTGAGTGACTGGATCGCGGGGGGCCCGAGAGCCACCACGCAGCACTCGCGCTTTACGCGTCTCCTCGATTTGTGCTCTTAGCCCAACCGAAATTAGCCAGCAATATCGAGTTTCGTGCAGCGAGGGTCGTCGGGCGCGTCGGTGGCTGCACGTCGGCAAGCTGATGTCAAGATCTTGACATCCAAGTTGCACGCCCCGGTCTCGACCCGGTAAACCTCTCCGGCCTAGCGGATCGCTGGGCCACCCAGCAGGTGGGACGGCGGATCCGCAGTTGCTGTTGCCGGCGGGCGCAGGGCTCGTTGTTGAGCAGGTGCAACCACGCGACGAGATCGTACACCTCACGGTCCGTTGCGAAGCGGCAGGCGCAAGTTGCCCGAAGTGCGGCGGTTGGTCGGAAGCGTTCCACAGCAGCTACGAGCGCGGGCTTGGCGATCTGCCGATCGCGGTCCGGCAGGCCGTGATCGACCTGCGCGTGCGGCGTTTCCGGTGCTATCAGTCGAACTGCCCGCGCAAAACCTTCGTCGAGCAAGCGCCGGTGTTGGCGGGCCGGTACGCACACCGAACGCATCGTCTGAATTCAATGCTTGAAACCACTGGCTTTTCGCTTGGCGGGCGACCGGGCAGCCGCCACTGCCAGCGTTTGGCGATGCCTACCAGTCGAACGACGTTGCTGCGCCTGGTGCGAGCCGTTCCCGAAGCGCCGATCGAGTCGCCGCGCGTCCTGGGCGTCGATGAATTTGCCGTTCGCCGCGGGCAACGCTACGGGACGATTCTTGTGGACGCCGATGCTCACAAGGTCGTGGATATGTTGGAAGATCCTTCAGCAGACGCGCTGGTGGCCTGGCTCGGTGAACACGCAGGTACAGAGGTGATTTGTCGTGACCGCGATGGTGTGTACGCCAATGCAGCACGCCGCGGTGCACCTGGCGCCGTGCAAGTTGCTGATCGGTGGCACCTCACGCACAACCTTGCTCAGGCATTGGAGCGCTTCTCAGGTCGGGAATTAGCCATGCTGCGTCCAGAGTGGATCGCGAAGGAGGGCATGACAAAGTGGGGGCGGTAGCTATCGGCTGGTTAGTTTGGGACAGATACCGTGGCGGGATCATTCCGTTCGGCGAGCACAGACATGGCGCTGCGGTTCAAGCTTCAGCTGGTGGTTGTCGCCGATGATGACCAGCAAGTGTCCGTCGATGAACTGGTCGTATTGGACAAGGAGTGCGACCGCGCGGAGCAGTTGGGTCTGAGCCTGCAGGAGGCCAAGGCGCTCCTGCTGCCAGTCCAGCGTCAGGTTCTCAACTGCCAGATCACCGCATTCCTCGCGTCACGCGTGTCCTGCCCGACCTGTGGCCGACCGCGTGGTGTCAAAGACCACAAGACCATCGTCTTCCGCACTGCGTTCGGTAAGTTGGAGTTGGCCAGCCCGCGGCTGCGCAGCTGTCCGTGCCAACGCGGTGGACGGGCATCCACGAGTCCGTTGTGGAGCGGTGCCCGAGCACACCGCACCCGAGTTGCTGTACCTGGAGAGCAAGTGGTCGTCGCTTATCTCGTACGGGTTGACCGTCAGGGCCTTGCAGGACTTCTTGCCCGTGGGCACGACCGTGAACGCTTCCACTGTGCGGCGAGACACCCTGCAGGTGGCCCGTCGCCTGGACGCCGAACTCGGACCTGAGCCGATCTTCCCGCTGGCTGGCTGTCCCGATGCATGCTCGAGCCTGCCCGCGGCCCCGCCACCCATCACGGTTGGTCTGGACGGCGGCTACCTCCGCAGCTGGGACAACAAGAACACGCACTTCGTGGCGATTGTGGGTGAGTCGGTGCCGACAGACGGGCCAGCCAAACGTTTCGGCTTTGTCCTGGGCCACGATCCGAAACCCGGACGACACCTGGCCGCGGTGCTCGACAGTCAAGGCCTGCGGCACGAGCAGGAGCTGGTGTTTCTCTCGGATGGTGAGGAGAGCCTCCGTCAGCTGCAGTGTTGCCTGCGCCCGCACTCGCAGCATCTGATCGATTGGTTCCACCTGTCGATGCGGCTGACCGGTGTGGGTCAGTTCCTGAAGGGGCTGGCTCACCTGGATGTCGAGCGAGCCGCCGACCTGCAGGACGCGCTGCAGCACACGAGGTGGAACCTCTGGCATGGCAAAGTCAAACGTGCGTACCACTGGCTACGGCTGATCGAGGGCCGCATGTGGCACTTCGCCAGGAGCTACGCGAAGTTCTCGGCTCTGGCGCGGGCGGTGCACGGCTTTCTCCACTATCTGTGGCGGAACGGTGGCCTGGTGCCGAACTACGCCCGACGACGGCGGGCCGGCCAGGCGATCTCCACGGCCTTCGTGGAGTCGCTGGTCAATTCGTTGCTCAGCAAACGCTTCGCCAAGAAGCAGTCGATGCAATGGACGCCAGTGGGCGCGCATTTGCTGCTCCAGACGCGGACGCGAATCCTCAATGGTGACCTGGTCCACAACTTCCGTCACTGGTATCCGGCATTCTCAGTTGAGGACCAGTCCTCCCGCGACACGCTGCTCGCCGCCTGATCGCCCCCAACTTGCCATGCCCTCCTGCGCCTCGCCCGATGCGCAGTCGAAAGGTCCCCACTGGCTGCATCGACGCCGAACCCGGCGTCCGTGGCCATCCGTCCGTGGCCCTTCAGCGCGCCAGGGAAACGTTGGATAAGCAGCGCGTCCAGCCTGCCGTGCATTTGCCAACTGACCGCGCGCAGCGCCGCCTATTGGACCGCTACGTCTTTGCCTGGGAGAACGATGACATAGAAGCCCTGGTGTCAGTCCTGCGGGACGATGCCGTCTACAGCATGCCGCCGTGGCCGCGGTGGTACGCGGGGTCGGCGGCCATCGCCGCTTTTCACCAGCGCGTTTGGTCGGACTACGCCGGCCAGCGCTTACTGTCCATCGGAGCCAACTGCCAGCCGGCATTCGCCATGTACGCGCGGGAATACCCCGACGAGCCGTTCCGGTCGCATTCCATCCAACTGCTCGGAGCACTATCGCAGCATCTCTGGCAGGGCGAACTGCCGAAAGACGCTGGTATCGGCGAACCATGTAATGGCAGAGATGTGGTCGCCCGCGATGGTCAGCACAAATAGGGCGAACGCGCGCGCCACGTCGGACTCGGGCATCGGGAGGTAACAGGCGAACGCTGGCTGTCCGTTGGCGCGCGTCGGCACAATCCGCATCGGTCCGCCCCGGCGCTCCTCAGCGCCATGGAGGAACGCGCCGATTGCGTCAGGTCCCTGGTACACGTGTGGGAGGGGCGGCATGGTGAGCCAAGCGTCTTTGGTGAGGAGGGCGACCATTGCGTCGATGTCGCCGTTCTCGACTGTCTCGGCGAAGCGTCCGACAATGTAACGCTCGAGCTCGGAGTTCGGGAGCGGCGCCCGCTCGCGTCCAGTGGTTGGCAGGCGCGATTCGAACGCTGCCCGCGCGCGGCGCAGCATGCTATTGACCGACGCATCGCTGGTCTCGAGCATCTCAGCGACCTCGGCGGCGCGAAACCCGAGCACGTCACGGAGCACGAGTACCGCGCGCTGCTGCGGCGGGAGATGCTGCAGGCCGACAATGAATGCCAGGGCGATCGCCTCCCTGGTCTCGTAGCGCGCCTCGGGTCCCGGGGCCTCGTCACGGATACCCTCGAGGAGAACGTCGGGATAGGGCTCGAGCCTCACCGGCTCGCTCCAGCGTGTCGGCTCAGGCATCTGGGTCATCCGCTGGTCTTCCCGTCGGCTCCGGCTTGCCCGCAGGGCATCCAGCGAGCGGTTGGTGGCGATGCGGTACAGCCAGGCACGGACTGATGCCCGCCCCTGGAACTGCCCGAGACTGCGCCACGCCGCGAGCAGCGTTTCCTGGAGCAGGTCCTCGGCGTCCTGTGTTGAGCCGACGATCCGGTAGATGTGCAGCTGTAGCTCACGCCGGTACGGGTCGGTCAGTTCGCGGAACGCATCCTCGTCGCCGCCGCGCGCGCGGGAGAGGGTCTGCTCGGTCACGTTCGCGACCTCGCACCGGCTCTTCCTTTCACCTGCATCAACATATTGACGTCCGGGCGACTCGAAAATCGCCGCTCATTTTTCCCCGCGGCGGACGCCTCAACGAGTGCAGCACGCAAATGAAAGGAGAATCGAAAATGGGAAAGATCGTGCTCAGCGGGCCGCAGAACGTCTCGCTCGATGGAGTGGTCCAGGACCCGGACGGCAAGGAGGGCTTCAGCCTCGGCGGCTGGTTCGTCCAGTTTGGGGGCAAGGACCTCGAAGAGTGGAACAAGGTCGCGCTCGACGATGCGCTAGGCGCAGAGGCATGGCTGCTGGGTCGGAGAAGCTACGAGTTCTTCGGGGTGCGATGGCGACCACGAAATGGCGCGCTTGCGGACAGAATAAACAGCATCCCCAAGTATGTGGTGTCATCGAGTCTGAAAGATCCCGAATGGAACAACACGACGGTACTGAACGGCGACGCGGTCAGCGAGGTCTCGAAGCCAAAGCAGAGGCTAGACGGAGAAATCGTAGTCCCTGCGAGCTATCAGCTCGCCCGCACACTATGGGAGCATGACCTGGTCGACGAAATGCGACTGGTGGTTTTCCCGGTCGTGCTCGGGGCAGGCGAGCGCTTCTTCGGCGAGACGAGCGACAAGCGACCGATGCGCCTCGTCAACGCCCGAACCATCGGTGACGGCCTCACCTATCTCGTATACGAGCGCGTCCGAGACGCCTCAAGGGCGTCGCGCTCTGCGACCCGTGTGGGCGGCCTAACGCACCAGGTAATGGTCAGTAGTCAGTAGCCGACGGTAAACCTGCGCTGGATGTGGCGAGGTAGTTCGGCCTCATCGATGACCGCAACCGCCACATCCTCCGCCGACATGTCGCTGATGCTGCCGTCCGGGGCTACGAGCAATTGGTCACCGCCAATCCGGAACCGGCCGGTCCGAGGCCCGCTGGCAATGCTGCCGGCGGATGGGCTCAGGTAGGTCCAGTAACGGTCTGACAAGCGATAGACATTTATCGCTTCGCGATGAGCCAACATAACGTTCACGTATTCCGCCGGCAGCCCGAGAGTTGACAGTAGTTGTTCGGCGAAGCCATCGACGTCCAGCGCTTGCACGCCGGGTGACACCTCTAAGCTGGCCCCTCCTCCGACGACGATGAGCCGTGTCGCCGCGCGGCGAGCAAGGGCCGTAAGCAGCGTCCGCGCGGCCGCGGGCAGGACGCCGGCGTTGGCAATCATGTCGGTCATGTCACGGCCGGAGTTGATGGCGTTGACGCACACTGGACGATGACGGCATCCAGGCGATGACCTGCTTCGTCCACCCGACTGGCCCCGAGCTCTTCCCCGCGTTTGGCTTGCCCAACTATTTGGACCCAGACCGCGCCGCAGGGGGTCTGCCCGAGTTGTCGGCTTTGTTCAATCCATCGGCCATTTGCCACGGCTAGTGTCCCTCCATGGACATCACGGCGTTCCGGCTCGAAGTAGACCAACACACGCTCCACGACATTCGTGAACGTCTGCGGCGGCGATGGCGCCATCGTCGCCCTGCTTGTCGCGCTGCGGCGACCAGATGTTGTACTCCGGTTGGTGTCGTTGCCGGGCCGTTCCATCACGAAGGCTGGCTACCCGACGCGATCGATCCGTCAGCGAGCGCGTCGCAGGTGCTGGGCCACAACGGACGGGGCCGCCGGCGCGATCGGCGATCGACGGTCGCTTGGTTCTCGATACAGATAAATGGGCGTGTGCGGCACGGCGATCCGGCGTGGCTCGCGGCGCTCGATGCTTTGGCAACGCGAACTCAACGAGCCTCACTGGGCGGATGTCCTCGAGTTTACAGCGAGTTGAACTCGAACAGCGTCACCTTGGTCGGCCTCCCACCGAGCGCGGCGTAGAAGCGCATCGCGTGCGTATCGTCGTCATCGGCCGGCACGAACATCGTGGAGATTCCCTGGCTGCCCGCCTCGCGGCGCAGGGCGTCCACCAGTTGACGGCCGATGCCGCGCCGCTGGTGCTCAGGAGCCACGGCGATGTCGTACAGAAAGACTTCGGCACCTTCGTATGCCGTCATCGGCAGCACGTGAGCGGTCAGCCCACCCACCACCCGGCCGCCCTCTGTCGCTGCGAAACTCCAGAAATCGGGCCGAGCAACTAACCCGGCAACATAGGTCTCCGACAGGGGTGCGTGGGTTTCGCCGAATACCTCAGCCATGACTGCGAACGTCGTCCGCGCAAGTTCAGCGTCGTGCGGACCGAGTCGCTGGGTGTCAACACTCTCACTCTCAGTCACCCGCGGATCGTACGCCGTCATACGGCTGCGCCAAATGCTGCTCCAGGCCGCGCAAGATCACGCCGAGGCAGAATGAAAAACGCGCATCGCCGTCGCGATCTATCAGGTACGGCCGCAACTCGCCGATGTGCGGGTATGCCTCAGGCTCCAGATGCGTGATTCTGGGCACGCGTGGCGCATCGGCCGCGTTTGTCGGGACTCGCGCCGCGCAGCAGCGACGTACTCCTGCTGGACAAACCGGTCGTGTAGTCGACCGGGAGCCGGCCAGCACGCGTGCCGTCGGAGGTCTTGAACCCGCATCGAGGACCGCACCCAGGCTGATGTCCACCAGGCGCAACCGCGCCGCACGGCCGGTGTGGCCGCCAGCACGTGCGCCGCATCGCGGTGGCGCAGCAACACACGGCGATACTCGCCCTTCAGCGAACCGACTCTGGCTAGCCAGGGTCCAGCACGACGGGCTCAGCCCCCACTATGGGCGCATCACCGTGACCAGTGGCCAGGCGCGGCTGCTGCTGTGGGAAGGTGGCGGTTCCGTCTGCGACGAGACGCTGGCGGCCACCAGCGCCGACCAGGTCATATTCGCGGCCCGCGCGCGGGCGCAACAGCTGATCGAGGCCTATCCGACGCGGCCCAGGTCGAGCCCGGACTGCTCGGTGGAAGTCGCCCGAGCGATCGCCGAGATACGCGACACCGTGCGCGCCGGCGATCACCGTGATTGCCGCCGGTCAGCGATCGCGGTCTCAGTTGAGTGAGAAGCAGCCGCGAGGGTGGTCCGAGATCCCGGTCGGGCCTGGGAAACAGTCGAGGCACTGGCCAGCCTGGATGTGCAAGTCGTGTTCGTGCCCGAGCTGGTTGCGGCCACACGCGCAGCGGATGCGGACCGGTAGTGGGTGGCACAGCGCTTCCCCGTCGTGCTGCCGACCGGGCACGACCCCGGAGGTGCCTGTACGCTGCGGAGCGGGTGGGGGCGGCACGAAGTACCGGACTTCGCCGAGAAAGGTGTTTGGTGGGAAATCAGTCATCCATCGAACTATCGAACTATCGGGCGCGCTGAAGTGCACGCAACGGACTTTCTCACGACAGGTGCCGGCACAGCCGGGGTTGCTCCACGAAACGGAGCATCGGCGATGGGACGCTCCATGCGCCGATGGCGAGTGCGTCAAGAAACTCGGCCGCTCTTATATCGTGATGACCGCTTCTATGTCCAACCTGCCAAAGACCTGTGCGTGGTGTCGCCAGTGCTCGCCTGATGGTCACTGCACTGGCAGAACGCGATCGCTTTTCATCCAGCACCGCGACATGACGGCCTTCACCCATGGTGTCATGCAGCACGATCCAATTGGCGTTGGCACTTGGGTGAGTCGCCGCGCGCGGATCGGTGACGAGGGCATAACAAAGTGGGGGCGCTAGCTGTCGGCAGGTAGTCCGGGCAGGTACCGTGGGGCCTTTCCCTTGGAGGGTCACCCGCATGGCGCTACGGTTCAAGTTTCAGCTGATGGTTGTCGCCGACGATGACCAGCAAGCGTCCGTCGACGAAGTGGTCGTGTTTGACAAGGAGTACGACCAACCGAAGGAGTTAGGTTTGACGCTGCACGAGGCCAAGGCGCTCCTGCTGGCAGTCCAGCGCCAGATCCTCGACAGCCAGATCGCTGCGTTCCTGGCTTCGCGGACGTTCTGCCAGACCTGCGGTCGGGCACGAGGCATCAAAGATCGGAAGACCATCGTCTTTTCGGACCTTGTTCGGCAAACTGGAGCTAGCCAGCCCGCGGCTCCGTCGCTGTCCGTGCCAATGTGGTGGACAAGCATCCACGAGTCCATTACGAGAGTTGCTGCCCGAGCACACCGCACCCGAACTGCTGTACCTGGAAAGCAAGTGGGCATCCCTTGTTCCCTACGGGTTGACGGTCGAGGCCTTACAGGACTTCCTGCCCGTGGGGACGACCTTGAACGCTTCCACCGTGCGGCGAGACACCCTGCGGGTCGCTGGCCGACTCGAGGCGGAGCTCGGCCCCGAGCCGATCTTCCCGCTCGCCGGCTGTCCCGATGCGTGCGCGAGCCTGCCGGCGGCCCCGCCGCCCATTACGGTAGGCCTGGACGGCGGCTATCTCCGCAGCTGGGACAACGAGAAAACACACTTCGTGGCGATCGTGGGTGAGGCGGTGTCGTCGGACGGGCCAGCGAAGCGTTTCGGCTTTGTCCAGGGCCATGATCCGAAAGCCAGGCGACACCTGGCCGCGGTGCTCGAGGGTCAGGGCCTGCGGCACAACCAGGAGCTGGTGTTCCTTTCGGACGGCGAGGAGAGCCTCCGCCAGTTGCAGTGCTACCTGCGCCCGCACTCGCAGCATCTGGTGGACTGGTTCCACCTGTCGATGCGGATGACGGGCCTGGGGCAGTTCCTGAAGGGGTTGGCTCACCTGGACGTGGAGCGGGCTGCCGAACTGCAGGATGCGCTGCAACACACCCGCTGGAATCTCTGGCATGGCAAAGTCCAACGTGCTTCCCATTGGCTGCGGCAGATCGAGTGGCGCATGTGGCATTTCGCCGGCAGCTAACGAAGTTCTGGCCTCTGGCAAGGCTGGTGCACGGCTTCAAGCGCTATCTCTGGCGGAATGGTGGCCTCGTTCCGAACTACGCCCGCCGACGAAGAGCCGGCCAGTCCATCTCCACCGCTTTTGTGGAGTCGCTGGTCAATTCGCTGCTCAGCAAGCGCTTCGTCAAGAAGCAGTCGATGCAGTGGACGCCGAAGGGTGCACATTTGCTGCTCCAGACGCAGACGCGAGTTCTCAACAGTGACTTGGTCGAAAACTTCCGTCGCTGGTATCCGGCATTGTCAGTTGAGCGGCAGCCCTCCGGCGACAAGTTGCTCGCCGCTTGATCGCCCCCATTTTGTCATGCCCTCCAGTGCCAGTTGAGCGCAGGCGGTGAACCTCGTTTGACAGTTCGGCGTTTCCGCGGATCAAATGCGCGTGCTCGTTTCGGCCGCCACCAGCGCCGCGACGACATGTGGCAATGCGTCGGTCGCATACCACCCCTCGACAAGCTTGCCGTCAACAACTCGCCACATGTGCATGGCCAATGCTTCAATTCGACGGCCTGATGCTGGAACTCCATTTGCAGATCCCGAGTGCGTTGCCGAAATGCGGATTCGATCGACGACGAGATCACCCTCGGCGACCAGCTCCTCGATGGTCACATGCCAATCAGGAAATGCTGCCTTCATGTCGACGATACCGCGCAAAAATTGGGCGCGTGGCTGGCCAAAGCCGGGCCCAGCCGAATGGTTGAGATAGTCTTCGGCCAGGATCTCACCGGCGACTGCGAAGTTACCGCGATTGATGATCTCCTCCAGATATCGCCGCGCTACTGCTTTATTGCGCTCCGCGGACATCCTGCTCTCCTTCGCCACGGTCGTCGATCGAAAGTTGTGTGTTGCTCACGTCCAGCCCAAGCAACGCCTGGCCCACCACACCGAAGACATTGGAATGGATCGTGATGTGCTGCCCCGCCGTCCGAATATCGCGCATGCATCGCTCGAGCCCTGCGCTCGCATACACCGATGTCGCGCCACCGGCCGTGAACATCAGATTGACGGCCTGCGTCGCCATTGCAGTTGCCTCCACTGCGGCCACCCGCAACAGCGCCTTCTGCTCCAGAGACAACTGACCGCCCGCACTGACGATACGCCACTCGTCCTCCACGCTCTGGTAGAGCAATGCGCGACCGCCGCGCACCACCGCGTGCGCCTGCCCGACTTGCGCCTGCACAATGGGCTGCTCGCGCAGCAGGTTTTGGGACCACGACGGCTTCTTCGCCCCAGCAAGCTCTTGCAATATTTCAATGGCATGCCTGGCAATCCCAAGCGGCACCGCCGCGATGCCGGCGGCAAACAATGCAATCAGCGGCAGGGCGTAGAGCGGTCCGGGCTCAATCGCCGGCTCACGAAAGGAAATCGATCTCACCGCTGGCACGAAGACGTCGGTGACAGTGAAATCATGGCTGCAGGTGCCGCGTAGTCCGGCGGACTGCCACGTGTCCACAATCAAGCACTCAGTCGCGAAAAAGAAGCAGAGTCGCCACAGCGGGTTGCCGTCGGAGCCAAGGCGCGGCTCACCGGCATCAAGGATGCGTGCGCCCCCAACCAGCCAGGTGGCGTTCTGGCAATGGCTCGCAAATTGCCAACGGCCAGTCACGCGGTAGGCACCCTCTGTGGCAGTCGCCTCGCCTGTGGGCCGGAAGGTACCCGCGGTAATCACGTTCAGATCCGATCCGAAGATTTCCTGAGCCGCCTGCGCCTCGAGGCAACCGCCAAAGACCCCGTACAGGATGCTGATCATGGCGCATCAGCCGACAGAACCGTCGATGGCAGAAAGATGCTCAATAATTCGAACCAGCGAGGCAGCATGTCGTTCGTCGCGCCGAATCGCTTTGGAATCGCCAGACGAACCGCCCAGTTTCGGCCATCGTTTGTGCGAGCGTGGCCGGTAAACGACGATCCCGATCCATTTCCTCGAGGTGCGGATGGATTGCTGGCGCGAGCTCCTCGATGCTTGAAACCGGCTGCGCCTCAACCGCGGTTATGCCTTGAGTCCTCCCGCTCCCAGTTGACATACCCAGTGACCTTCCGACCGGGAAAAGCTGGGTGCTCGATAGGTGCAGTGCGGATCGAGAGCGTATGCCCGTCGAACGTGAAGTACCTGATCTGCGGGGTGCCGACCCAGCCCGGGTCCCAGGCTGCGTCTACGTGCGTCGTCAACTTCTCGCCGTCGATCGACCACTGGCCTGTATAGGCAATCATGGATTTGAACAGGTCCGCCATATCGGAGCTGGAACGCGCGGCTGCCGTCATCAGCACTACCATCCGGCCGCTGGGCTCAAAGACCACACGCCCGAACGGCTCGGCACCCAGCACATCCACTCGATCCCCGGTATCCGGGGCGACGAAATAACACGACGTGAGTCGCCAGGCGCCAACGAGATTCAACATGATGCATCAGGGTTTCCAGCCGATGACCGCGCACTCGGCGAAGGCGGCAACGGAGTCCTCACTCTCTGCCCAGATCAGTATCTCCTCGAGCAACTGGTCACATCGTTGCGCGTTGATCCCATGGCGAATCAGGATTTGCCGAAAAGTGTCGCTCCAGCCTGCCTGGACCAACGCCGCGACCGCTTTGGAATCCGACAACACGGCCGAATAGCAGGGTTTACTTTCGAGTCGTATGAACCCAGCTTCCCTGAAAAGTCCAACAAGCCGTCCCCCAATCAGCTGGTCGGGGCCAGTACGGTTTGTATTGTTTTCTTCCTGGAGGACGCGCAGAAAGAGCATGATTGATTCGGCGTTCGGCCCGAGGGTCCAGTTGCCTGATCCATACGCCTCACACGCCGCAAGCATGCCGCCGGGCTTGAGACTACTAAACGCCAGCTGCATCGCACGCTGCGGTTCGCGCAAGTGCATCAGAACCCGGCTGAACTGGGCGACATCGAAGCTCGCGGTCGGCAACTCCAGTTCGTTGAGGTCGGCCACAGAAAATCGCACATTGTCCAGCCCGGCTTCCTCCGCCAATGCGCGGGCGCGTTCGATCGCACCCTCTGACATATCGAAGCCCAGCACCTCGCCCGGCGCCAGCAGCCGAGCCAAACCACAAGTGATCGATCCAGCACCGCAGCCAAAATCCACCAGCCGCATACCTGGTCGAAGATGTGGCACCAGCAACGCCGCATCTTGCTCAACAGTTCGCTGGTTGTACACCTGTTGCGCGGTAGCGTCCTCCCCATGAATGTAGTTGCTGTCGGCAACCGTCTTTACTGTTGACATTACTTCAGACCTCCGTTGGCCATTCGAACAGTTCAGCCCGCGATTGCTGCCGCTCGTTGTTCGAGCGCCGGGCGCACGCGGTCTGCCAGCAGATCGAGCGTTTCGGTGTCGTCACCCAGGACGCCAGCGATGAAGTAATCAACGCCGCGAATCAGCAGTGACTCGTAAGCTGGCACGACCTGCTCGGGAGTCCCCGTGATTGCCACCTGGAGGTGTATTCGCCTGTGTTCGGGTAGTGCGCTCAACTTGTCTGCTAAACGGTCTGGAGTTTCAGCCAGAACAATCGGCGCCATGTGACTCCGCACCAGCGACCCGCGCGCACGGAAGACCTCATCGCAGAACGTGTCAAGAATGGCCAATTTCTGTTCAACGTCGGTCGCGGTGATCGGTCCAACCGGCACGCCGCGCAGCGCCTCACCGGCGGACAGAGTAGGTGGAATGCTCACCGCGTCCCCATAGTCCGCGACGTGCCGCAGTGTGTTGCGCCCCACACCCGCGATGAGGATCGGTATTCGCGGCGACTGAACTGGCCCGGGGCTCAGCGCCTGTGAGCGTGCGGAGTTGGGCTCACCCCAGAGGCTCTTGACCGACTGGACCATCTCTCCAAGCAGGCGCACTCGCTCGCGCGCGGGCGGCATGGTGATGCCGAGCTGCCGACACTCCTCTTCGTGGTCACCAGCACCGAGTCCGAGGATCGCACGGCCATCACTCATGCGATCCACATCGGCGGCCTGGCGCGCAACCTCAACGGCACTCCGGTAGAGAACACAGTTCACCAACGTGCCCAATCGAATTGTGCGTGTGACAGCTGCTAATCCAGCGAGCGTCGTCCAGCAGCCGGGATTTCGAGCCGGATGATCGTGCATCCAGTAGGCGTCAAACCCGAGTGATTCGGAGCGCCCCACAAAATCGAGAAGCCGCGGCCAATCCGCCGACGCTCCACCATGAATGCCGAATCGAGGCCGCCGACCACCCACGTCAACCCAGGGATGAGTAACCCACTCTGAGGTTGCAACAACCACGGAACACCTCCCTCACAGTGTCAAGATGTGGCCCTGCGAAAAGTACACGTGAAGTCGGGCCAAACGCGTCCTGATTAGCGTCACGGTTTATGCGCCCCGCCCCGGCCTCGCTACCTGAATGGACATGGCGCGCCCCATGTTGACCGCGCGCTCCGGCGGAGTATCCGTCGCCACAGGTAATCGGTCTATACGCAAATGAGTGCCTTCAGTTGGTCCAACTGCTGGGGCTTGAGTCCGATGCTCAACAGGTATCCGCGCGGACTGCTGTAGTGGTGCTCGACTGCGGCATGTCCCGCATGACCTGGGGTGGGCACGTCCACTGCGCTTGAGTCTGTTCCATGGACCAACCATGAGATCGTGCGTACTGGCGTGCTGCGAACACGAAATCCTCATCGAATGACGCAGCAGTGAAAAACCGCGCGTATCCGCTCACCACATTGGAACAGAATTCGCTCGTAGCCTGCGAGCAACGACAGCGGCGGAGCACCCATCGGCAATGGCGCATCGAATAGAGGCACGTGCCTGTGTCGAACGCAGTCGGATCCAGCGAACACATCGGGCGCTTCGACCAGCTCGTCCGGGGCACGCACGTCGATGATGGTCTTGAGACCCTTTGCGATCAGCCAGTTCTCGCCGCTGGGGGTGAGGCGTGCGAGTGCGCCCGAACGGTAGATGACGCGCCACCGTGTTTCGTCGCCCGTCAGCGGTTTGATAGCCGCCGATGTCGCGGAGGTTCGTCGCTCCCTCGAGAAGGATGCGCCGTCCATAGCTCACCGTCCCTTTGTCTTCGACTGGTGCTTGTGAAAAAGTCGGGTGCCGATCGCTCGCGGCGCGCATGGCTACGCGGATGTTGAGCTACGAGGATCGGCGGTGCCACACACAACGCCCACACGTTGCCCACACGTGTGCGAGTATGATGACGGCGGTGCCGTGGCTGCCTCATCGTTTGCAGTGCTGCTCCGCCAGTACCGCCTCGCGAGCGGCCTCACGCAAGAGAACCTCGCGGAACGGGCGACGCTGAGCGCGCGCGCCATTAGCGACCTCGAGCGGGGCTCAAAAAGACGCCGCGGCCCAGTACGGTGCGGCTTCTTGCCCAGGCGCTAGGCCTCCGCTCTGCTGATCTCGCACATCTTTTGGCTGCCGCGCAGCGCCGCAGACCAGATGCGTCGCCGACCCACGTCCAGCAGATGCCCGGTCAACTGCCGCGGCAGCTCAGCAGTTTCGTTGGCCGCCAGCGCGAGCTGGACGAGTTACGCCGGCTCCTGCGGGGAACGGCGCTGGTGACGCTGATTGGTCCGGGCGGGGTGGGCAAGACCCGGCTTGCCCTGCAGATTGGGGCCGAGGTGCTGACCGCCGGCGAAACTCCGGTTGCGCTAGCCGAGTTGGCAGGAGTGAAACGTGCCGAGCGTATACCCGAAACGATCGGGCACGCGTTGGGCATCGTCGAGCAGCGCGGTCGGTCGCCAACAGCGGCGCTCCTCGATGGTCTGCGAGACCGGGAATTGCTGCTTCTGCTGGACAACTGCGAGCATCTCGTCGATGCCTGCGCAAAGCTTGTTGCCAAGCTGCTGGCGCACTGTCCGAACCTGCACATTCTGGCGACCAGCCGCGAGGTACTACGCGTGCCCGGCGAAACCGTTTGGCAGGTGCCCCCTCTCGAACTGCCGCCGCTGCACATCGGCCGAGGTTCGGCTCTGGACCAGCAGTTACTGCGCGAGCAATTAGAGACGGCTGAGGCTGTGCAGCTGTTCGTCGACCGGGCCGCGGCACGCCTGCCTGGCTTTCTCCTGACCGACGAGAATGCCTCCAGCGTTGCGCGCATCTGTCACCAGCTGGACGGCTTGCCGCTGGCGATCGAACTTGCGGCGACGCGCGTCAGCGCGCTGGGGCTGGAGCAGCTCTCCGCGCGACTCGCCGACCGCTTCATAGTCCTGACGACCGGCAGCCGCACGGCGGTGCCCAGACAGCAGACGCTCCGCGCCACCCTCGACTGGAGTTACGCGCTGTTGTCGGAGCCGGAACAGCGCCTTTTCCAGAGGTTGGCCGTGTTCTCTGGTGGCTGGACGCTGGAGGCCGCCGAAGTCATTTGCGTTGGCGACGGTATTGAGCGCGGCGACGTCTTCGAACTCCTGGCACAACTGGTCGACAAATCACTTGTCGGGGTTCAAGATGGATTTGACGGTGAAGTCCGCTACCGCCTTCTGGAGATGGTGCGTGAATACGCGCGGATGTGGTTGGCGAATAGCGGACACTCGCCCATTTGGCGACGAGCGCACGCCGTTTTCTTTATCCAGCTGGCTGAAGAAAATGAGCGGGAGTTGCACAGCCGTGATCAGCGGCGGTGGCTAGACCGGCTGGCTTCGGAGCAGGACAACCTGCGCGAAGCCCTGGCGTGGGCTCTGGAATGTGGCGAGTTCGTCGAGGGTCTGCGATTGGGAGTCGCAATGTTGCGCTTCTGGACAACACGAGCACACTTGAGCGAGGGCAGTCGGTGGCTTGATGCACTGCTCGCGGCCTCGGACAGAGCGGCGGTGCCGCCAACTTTGCGCGCCAGAGTGCTGGGTGGATCGGGTCAGTTAGCGTTCGCCAGAGGAGACCTGGATGGTGCCGCTGCGCGTTTCCAGGCCAGCCTGTCGCTGTACTACAAAGGCGGCGATGAGTCTGGAGTCGCGGCAGCGCTGCGGAACCTGGGGCGAGTGGCACAGTCGCGCGGCGATTACCCTCGCGCTGCATTCTTATATCAGCGGGCCCTGGACAAACTGGGGTACATGAACGAGAAGTACGGAGTCGCCGATTGTCTGGATGATCTCGGCGAGGTGGCCCGACATCGCGGCGAGTATGACCGCGCCGAGGACCTGGACAGGCAAGCACTCGCGCTGCAAAGAGAACTCGGAGATTTGCGGGGCGTGGCCTACTCTCTCAACGAGCTGGCGAATGTGGCCCGCCACCGGGGTGACTATGATCGCGGAATTGCACTGTGCGAAGAGGCGCTGGCGCTGCACCGCGAACTCGGTGACAAGCGAAGCTCTGCATGGTCGATCTATAACCTCGGACTGATCGTCCAGGCACAAGGAAATTACGACCGGGCGCTTCGTCTATATGAAGAGGCCTTGTCGCTTTTCCGAGAAGTGGGTGATCTGCGCGGTATTTCAAGTGGCATGTCCGGTTTGTCGGACATCGCTCGTACGCGAGGTGATTTGCAATCCGCCCGCGAACTCCTCGAGCAGGCAATGCAGATGAGCAGCGAGGTCGGTGAGCAGCGAGCCATTGCGTTGTGTATCGACCGCCTTGCTGAGCTGGCAGAAACATTGAGCGGACCTCTGGAAGCGGCAGCCCTACACCGCCAGAGCCTCGTAGTCTTCATCCGCCTCGAGGACCAGCGGGGGATCATCGAGGCGCTCGAAGGTCTCGGCCGCTCCGCCGCATTGGAGGGTGAATACCCGCGGGCGGCACGTTGGTTCGGAGCTGCCGCCGCGATCCGCCGAAGAGTCGGCGGTGCGCCGAGCCGGACCGAAGACAGCGTCGTGAGCGTACGCGACCGACTCGGCCGGATTCAATTCGAGAAACACTGGGGCGCCGGACTGTCGCTGGAGTCCGAAGTGCTCTTTGCGGAGGTACTTTCTTCGTAGATCGCCAAAGGCGAACCCTTTCTTTGTTCCCGATGGCTTGGTAAACGCATAACCGCTTAACTACTGTCCCCGCCACCCTTCCGTTGCTTCCCGCAGCCGCGGGCAGGTCCGAGACGGCCACATCAGCGCCTGCCTCAGCCAGTTGGATTGGAGAGCGTGAGTCGGGCACGCGATTTCGCGGCTGGGACTCATTAGATCCGACAATACGTATAAGTGGGCAGAGACGGGAGCCGCCTTACCTCCCCAGTCAGAACCCGGGAGCTGGTTGACTCCAGTCGTGAGGGATTCGCGAAAATTGTTGACCGCACCGGAATGGCATGGGCCAGTCGCCACGCTGCAGGGGTGGCGCGCGCACGCGGAGACATTGCACAAGCCGGTGAGCTATTCCGTGAAAGCTTGATGGTGTACCGGGACCTGGGTGCTGTATGGGGTATTGCGGAATGCCTGGAGGGGCTGGCGACGCTGGCGGCGGATGCCTGCGAACGCGAATACGCGGTGCAGTTGTTTGGCAGTGCAGCGGCGTTGCGCGAGTCAGGCGGAGTGCGGCTAGGCCCCCGGGCGCGTGCGAAGCAGGAGCGCGAGCTGAACGCATTACGGGCGGCGCTCGATCCGAGTAGGTTCGAGGCGGCCTGGCAGGTGGGGCAAGGATTGCAAGTCAGCGAAGCCGTCGACGGGGCGCTCGTGACGCGACGTAGAACCGACGAGCGGAACGCGTCGCGGAGCAGTGACGGTCGACTGCGTGACGTGGCCCCTGGCTGGTGAACCGATGGCTTGAGACTGGCGGAGCTCGTGGCGGCGAAATCGCTCAGAGACGATTGCCAGCCAGGCCGGGCTCGCCGGCGACCGCGAGGGCTACGCCGGTTTTGCCGACACCACCCGGTCCGGTGAGGGATACAAGCCGAACGTCTGTTCTCCGGATGAGTGCGGCCACCCTCGCCGATCAAGCCTTCCCGCCCGATGAGTGGCGTCGGCGATGCAGGCGGATCTGGGAGTCGGGAAGGCAGTGTGGTTGCTGCGGAGGCTGGCGGCGCGGCCGCGAG
>JAFAOS010000199.1 GCA_019247515.1 Chloroflexota bacterium
GCAGCCATTGTTTCCCCAGAGGGGACCCAGAGGGAAGAACGGCGATTCCCCCGAGGGGACCGAGGGTCAGCACAAGTTCCCCCAGAGGGGACCCAGGGGGAAGACGGCGATTCCCCCGAGGGGACCGACGGTCAACATGATTTCCCCGAGAGGGGACCCCCACAGGGACAACCGCCGATTGCTTCGAGCGGGCCCACGGGGAGAACCGCGATTCCGCAGAGGGGACCCAAAGGGGGAGAACCGCGATTCCCCAGAGGGGGACCTACGGGCGAGAACCCGCACTTTCCCGGAGGAGGCCATCGGTCCGAGACCCGCCGGCGGCGATGAAAACTGTTCCCTCTCTGTGGGGTCGTCAGTACAGGTGTCGATGGCACATTTCCGTAGGAGGTGACACACGGAGAACCGCGACTCCCCAGAGGGGACCCACGGCGTGAACCCGCACTTCTCCAGCGGGGACCAACGGGGAAGGAACCGCGATTCCCCAGAGGGGGACCCACGGGCGAGAACCCCATTCCCCATCGAGGGGACCCCCACGGGGGAGAGACGCGCTTGGCCCGACGCCGGCGGGGTAGGGTGACCTTAGCTCCACCTTAATTTTGAGACGCCTCGCGGCGATGATTCCTGTTCTTGCTGGCAGTGACGATCATGGCGCTGCTGGGTCCATCGACGACCAACGTCATGATCGCCATCGGCATTGCCTACATTCGGTCTTTGCGCGCGTGGTGCGCGGGTCGGTGCCGACCATCGAACCCGATGAATACGTCGACGCGGCGCGCGCGGCGGGCGCCAGCGAGAAGCGGATGCTGAGATGCTGCTGCAGCACGTGCTGCCGGGCACCATTGGACCGATCATCGTTCAGGTGTCGCTGGCGCCGGGTTACGCGATCCTGGCCGAAGCCGCGCTGAGCTTTCTCGGGCTCGGCACGCAGCCACCGACACCCACGTGGGGATCGATGCTGAGCTTCGGCCGCGAGTTCGTTCGCGAGGCGCCGTGGTTCACGTTCTTTCCTGGCTT
The DNA here is from genome assembly GCA_019247515.1 of Chloroflexota bacterium. Taxonomy (GTDB): domain Bacteria; phylum Chloroflexota; class UBA6077; order UBA6077; family CF-72; genus CF-72. The sequence continues at coordinate 1,015 of JAFAOS010000199.1, forward strand.
CGCGATTTTCCTGACGGTGCTGAGCCTGAACCTGGTGGGCGACGGCCTGAGCGATGCGCTCGATCCGCGACTGTACGACGGCGCGTACCTCAGCGCAGCGATGCCAGGTAACGCAGCGCCCGGAGGCCAGGTAGGAAGAAATAGGCGCCGCCGCGAGTCGTGACGAATTGCGGCAGGTTCGTGTAACGCACCCGCACCGGCTCCCGCGGAATTGAGAAATTGTTCATACCCACCGGGTGGTAGCCAACCACCGGGTCCGCTTCATCGTACAGCTCGTCGAATTTTGGATTGTTCACCCAGCTGTGCTGGACAAATTCGAACTGGCGGCCGATGTTGGCGCCCAGACAGATGAAATACAGGCCGCGCTCCGGATCGTCGGGTGGCGGGTCCGCGTACAGCGAGTCCGGCGGCACCGGCGGACCGTATTCGCGGCCACGCCGCAGGAGACGGTGGCGTTTGTCCAGCTCAACGGAGCGGGCGGTGCCGGGCGCCGGGTCCAGCGAGTCGCGCGGATGTGCCCGCCGCACGTGCGCGCCAATGGGACAGTTGAAGCCGAACTGGTCCGCGTACTGGTAGGTAAAGTCGTTGGCGGTGGCCAGGCGGGGGTTATCGGCGTCGGGCGACAGCGTGACCGGCGCACCCGAAGGCCAGCGGCCGACCATGTGCGCGGCCAGCCAGTTGCGTCGGTCCACGTCACTGCTGCCGTCCGCCGCGCGCGTCGCGGAGTCCACGAAACGCCAGAAGCCGCGGACGTCCTGCGCCAGCTGACGAAACACCAGGAACGTGCCGTTGCGACCCAGGTCAACCTTGCCGGACCCCTGGACGTCCGCTGGCAGGAGCCACTCCGGGTCGAGTCGGCGATCGAGCAGCGGGCGGTCCGTATACAGGCTGTATTCGTTGACGTAGCCGAGAATGAACTCGCCGGTGCGAATGGTATTGGGCGGAGTGTCCTGGCGATCGGACAGACCTTCGACCGTTGGTTGTGAAATCCCGTCGGCAAAGCCGAAGTGCTCTTTGCCGTCCAGGTCGACGTCGGAATCCAGCCGGGTAATGACGCTCACGCCAGCAAATTCGCCTGCCAGCGCGGAGTAGCGCTGGTTGAGAATGTCGGTATCACGGGCGATCAGCGCCAGCAACACGTGGGGTGTGGGCGTTGACGGCCCGCCCCATAACCAGGTTTCTGGAGCGCTCGGACCAAGGTCGCCGAACATCCGCTGCCGATGCGGAGTGGTCATGCCCGCGGTGAACTCGTCGGAGAACTGGTGCATGATCTCCGCGCCCAGTCCGAGCTGGGTCAGTCCACTGGCGGTGAACGCGACATTCAGTGCGCTGTCGGCAGCGGGGTCTGGCGCCGGCGTGATCCGCGGCGCGATGGCGCCCAGCCACGCGCGAGCCGAGACGGCGTCGCCGATGCGCAGCAGGATGTAACTCGCGGCTTTGAGGTGGGCGTAGCCGCGCGCAATCAGGCCCTGGACGTCGTGCAGCTCGAGGTCGCTCATAGTCGGCGGAGCCAGGCGCGCGTCGCCGCGTCGTCCAGCGCACCGGACAGTCCGGCGCGAATCCGCGCGTTGTTTTCGATGTTGAGCGCGGTCAGCCCCTGATATGCCGTGTACCAGAACGGCGTTACCAGCTGGTGGGTTAGATTGAAACGCTTGAAGACCTGCTCGTTCAGCGCTCCGTCGAGAATCAGGAAGCGAGTTTCCGGATAATCGACACCGTTGCTGAACACGATGTTCAGGCCCCACGCGATCTTGTCGATGAAATCATCCATGTAGTTTTCGAGGCTGCCGTCGTAGTTGCTGGCAAAGAACAGCCGGCGCTTTTCGTCCAGGAACACCCAGCGGGCGAAGTGGATCGTCTTCACGCCGATCAGGTTGGCGTGGTTGAACACGTGGCGCGCCAGGAAACCGGTGCCCCACAGGACGACGCTGCCGGTGATTTTTCGGAACGGACCTGGCTTGAGAAATCCGGCGGAAGTGAACGGATTCTGTACGCCGTGGTCCTCCTGGGTGGCGAGCTTCTGGATCAGCGCATCGTCGGGGATCGCGTCCCGGGCGACGTCGTGCGTTTCGTGCCAGCGCAGCACAGCCAGGTAGAACGGCGCGCCGAGGAGGATGGCCGGAAACAGCATGATCCCGGCGGCGCCAACCAGGGCCAACTGGATTTTCTCGCCGAGTACGTAGCTGATATCGGGCTGCGAGGCGGGCTGCCTGGCCCACGCCAGCGACGGTTCGCGTTCGACGTATTCCTGGACCGCCGCGCGCACCTGGCGCGGACTTGCGGCCCGGAATTGGGACTGATGCTCGTCGAGGAATTGCCGTATGGCGTCGTGGAGCTGTGCCTCCTGCTGGACCTGCGACACGGTGCGGCCGACCGTATTTACGTAGCTTGCGGCGGCGCTCACGGAGTGGCTGCACAGATAGTCGCGCAAGCCGGCGCGGCCGGGATAGCCCTGACAGTGCTGGTAGACGGTGTGGAGTCCATTGCCCGCGGCCCCCACCAGTTGCAAAACGAAGGCCTCACCCGGCCCGTCGACATCGGCGAGAAAGACCAGCTCCGCGGCGTACGAGCGGCCTTGCGGGTCCGTTGCGGCAGGCAGGACAAAAAAACGGCCGAAGTGGACGTTGGAAAAGCCGCCGAAGGAGACGAGGCTGTTGTCGGCCGGGTTCTGGCCGGCGTCTTGCAGCACGTGCTGGAGGTCCGCTTCGTGGCCGGGGATTATGGGCGCGACGATGGTGACGGCCGACTGGGTGGTGACCACGGCGGCCTACGTGTTGAACTGCAGGACGAAGTTGATGGTTTTCAGGGTCCCGTAGTAGACGATGCCTAGAAATGTGCCGGGGCTGACTTCGCGTATCTCGTCGCGGACCTTGTGGGCGATCAGGGACGTCTTCGAGTAGTCCAGGATGATGGCTGGCTGGCCGTCGAACCAGCTGGGTGCGACGTACACCCAGGCTTTGACCAGGTGGAGTCCGAGCGGGCCGACCTTATTGAGCAGGTAGCCCTGCGGCCGGTAAAAGACCTTGCCCCGCCAGGCGAGCCAGCGGGTGAAGATCAGGACGGGCACCTCGAGGTCGGTGCCCGGTGCGACGATGGCCGTGCCCTGAGCGTCACCATCGGGAATCTCCCCCATCGGACCGCGGCGGAACACGTCGTCCAGCTGGTCCTGAGACATGGTCGTCAGGTCGTACAACGTGACTGCCATATGGGTTCGGGATGGTAACAGTACCGGAGATTGCTAGACTGCGGGATGCCCATCCCCGAGTACGCACGCGTGCTGCTCGCGTGCATCCGCCTGTTGAACGGTGGTCTGGCGTTGCTCGTGCCCGGGTTCCTTGCGCGACAGGTTGGCGTCGATCCTGACGCCAATCCCGGCATGCTCTACGTCTTTCGCATGTTCGGCATCCGCACCGTGCTGATCGGGTCGGAGCTGCTCGTCCAGACCGGCGAGCGCCGCTCCGAGGCGCTGCATCGGGCCATCCTGATCCACGCTTCCGATACGCTGGCGGCCTTTCTGGCGACGCAGAGCGGGCAGTTTCCCAAGAAGGGACGCACCATCGTCTGGATCTCGGCGTTGAACACGCTGCTGGCGATTGTGGCGAGCCGACCGGTCCGCTAATCGTCCAGTCCGCGGCGTTCATCCAGGTGATGACGTCAAGCGGAATGCTCGTTGAACACGAAGCACCGCGCCAGCGGGTGCGCATCGCCTGGCTGGAGCTGAGCTGCCTGCCATGCGGCGAAGTGGCTGGCTATATCGAGGACGATCGAATCGTGCGGCCGGTGTATCCGGGCGGCATCGTGCTGGAGCGCGGGAAACCGCGTTGCGGGCGCTGCAACGCCCTGCTGTTCGGCGGCCAGCGCGGCGTGGCGATCTCGCGATCAGATATCGGCTGAAGCCCAGCCGCCGTGGCGGACGGCTAGTCTCCTGTCAAGGGGTAGGGGAGACCCCTACGACCCCACACGTCGGTGGTTTCGACGGACGTCGC
>JAFAOS010000369.1 GCA_019247515.1 Chloroflexota bacterium
CAGCGCCGCGAGCGCCTCTTCGTCGACGACGTCACTCTCCTCTGGCTCCAACTCTGAGTCCAACTCACCCGGACTGTCGCCATCGTCGTTGCCATTGCCATTGGCGCTCGGCTCGAGAATGGCGATGGCCGCCAGCCGGTCGCCTTCGCGCAGGTTCATCATGATCACGCCAGAGGTCATGCGTCCGGCGTGCTCGCGCATGGTCTCGAGCGGGGTGCGAATCACGATGCCGCCCGCCGAGATCATCATCAGCTCCTCGTCGCCCTGAACCACGCGTGCCGCGGCCACGCCGCCCGTCTTGCGCGTGATGCGTATCGCGCGCACCCCGCCGATGCCGCGACCCTTGACCGGGTACGCCGCCAGCGGCGTGCGTTTGCCGTAGCCGTTGCGCGTGACGATCAGCAGCTGCGCATCGGGCTCGACGACGTCCATCGACGCCAGCTGATCGCCGGCCGCCATGCGGATGCCGCGCACGCCGCCGCTCACCCGCGAGGCGGTGCGCAGCACGTCGACCGTGAAGCGCGCCGAGCGGCCCAGCTCGGTCACCAGGATGATGTGGTCCTCCGCGCGGCAATGTTTGACGTCGAGCAGCTCGTCGTCTTCTTCGAGCGTCATCGCCCGCAAGCCATTCGAGCGGACCTGAGCAAAGTCGTTGAGCGGCGACTTCTTCACTTCGCCCGAACGCGTGGCGAAGATCAGAAAGTCGCTGTTTTCGAAGTCGGGCGCGGGCAGGATCGAGGTGATGTTCTCGCCGGACTCGATGTTGATCACGTTGATCAGCGGCGTCCCGCGCGCGGTCCGATCGTAACTCGGCACCTGCCAGGCCTTGAGCTGGTACACCTTGCCCTTGTCGCTGAAAAACAGGATGTTGTCGCGGGCGTTGGCGGCGATCATGTGCCGCAGCGCGTCCTCCTCGCGGAGAACCTGGCCAATGATGCCCCGACCGCCCCGGCGCTGCACCTTGTAGGTGTTGGCGGGCATGCGTTTGACGTAGCCGCGACCGCTGATCGTGATCAGCACCTTCTCGTTGGCGACCAGGTCTTCGTCGGTGATCTCCCCGGCGAAATCGCTGACGATCTCGGTGCGCCGCGCGTCGCCAAACTTGCGCTTGAGCTCGGCCAGCTCGTCGCGCACCAGGTAGGTGATCTTGCGCGGGTTGGCCAGCAGGTCTTCGAGGTAGGCGACCCGCTTCTTGATCTCTTCGTACTCCTCGAGGATGCGCTGGCGCTCCAGGTTGGCCAGCTGGCCGAGCTGCATCTCGAGGATCGCGCGGGCCTGAATCTCGCTGAGCCCGAAATTGGCCATCAATTGCGGCCGCGCGGCTTCACGGCTGTCGGCCTGGCGGATCGTCTGAATGACGCCGTCCAGATGGTCGAGCGCGATGACCAGACCTTCCAGGATGTGCGCGCGGGCGCGCGCCTTGTCCAGCTCGAACTGCGTGCGGCGAGTGAGGACCTCCTGGCGATAATCGAGGAATTCGACCAGCAGACGCTTGAGCGGCATCAGCTGTGGCTGTCCGTCGACCAGGCCCAGCATGTTGAAGCCGAACGCTTGCTGCATCGAGGTGTGCTTGTACAGGTGATTGAGCACGGTGTGCGGATTGGCGTCGCGCTTGATCTCGATCACCAGCCGCATGCCACGTCGATCGCTGTAGTCGTTCATGGCCGCTATGCCGTCGATCTTCTTTTCGCGAACTAGCTCCGCGATACGCTCCTGCAGCACGGCTTTGTTGACCTGGTACGGCAGCTCGGTGACGATCAGCTCGGTGCGCCCATTCGACGTTTCCTCGAACTCGACTTTGGCCCGCACCAGGATGCGCCCGCGCCCGGTTGCGAAGGCGTGCTTGAGGTTGTTGATGACGAGCCCTTCGCGATCCTTTTCGAAGCCCATGACCAGGCCGCCAGTTGGAAAATCCGGGCCTTTGATGAACTGCATCAGATCATCGATAGTGGCTTCTGGATGTTCGATCAGATGGTGGAGGGCATCGACCACTTCGCTGAGGTTGTGCGGCGGGATGTTCGTCGCCATACCCACGGCGATCCCGGCCGATCCGTTGCAGATCAGGTTCGGAAATCGGCCAGGCAGGACAACGGGCTCGTCGCGCGTGCCGTCGTAGTTGGCGATCATGTCGACGGTATTCATGTCGATGTCCGCCAACATCTCCATCGCCAGCGGCGTGAGGCGCGCCTCCGTGTAGCGCATGGCGGCCGGCGGATCGCCATCGACGGACCCGAAGTTGCCCTGGCCGTCGACCAGCGGGTAGCGCATGTTGAAAGGCTGGGCCAGACGTACGAGTGTCGGATACACGACGGCTTCCCCGTGCGGGTGATAGTTACCCGAGGTATCACCCGCAATCTTGGCGCACTTGCGATAGCCGCGGTTGGGGGCCAGATTCAGGTCGTTCATGGCGACCAGAATTCGACGCTGCGCGGGCTTCAAACCGTCGCGCACATCCGGCAATGCACGCGCGGTAATGACGCTCATCGCGTAATCGAGATACGAGGAACGCATCTCGTCCTCGACGAGAATCTGTCGAATGTTACCGATGTCTTCTGTGGCCATTATCTCTCAGGCGTAAGCTCGAGCCTGAGCGCCGTCAACGATCAACACGTAACCCCTTCGATCCGACAGCTTCGCCCAACTCGACAAGTGCCACAAATTCTACAGCATCTCCCCACTTTCTCGCTGCCTTTCGGACTGCTACGCTGCCAGCGTGCTCGTCGGCCTGCTGGCTGCGCTCCTGTTCCTGCAGCAGTCGCAAGTCGACGTCGCCCTCGATCCGGGCCACAGCACCGCGGACGTCGGCGCCAGCGGCGGTGGCCTGCACGAATACCAGCTGACCCTCGACCTGGCCGAGCGGGTCAAAGCCCGCCTGCAGGCAGCCCACCTGACGGTGCGCATGACCCGTGAAGACGACCGGCCGCTCACGCCGCTGGCCAACCCCGGTGCGACGGACGACATTGCCGCCGAGCAAGCCGCGCGCATCGCCGCCGGCGGCCCGGCGCGCATCTTCATCTCGCTGCATTTCAACGGCGGGCCCACCAGCCTGCACGGCACCGAGACGTACTTCAATCCAGCCCGTGCCGACGACACCGGCGATACCGACCAGGTGCTGGCCACGGCGCTGCAGCACAACGTGATCGACGCGCTTCAATCGGAAGTCGGCTATGCCTCTCTGGATCGCGGCGTGAAGTCAGACCTGACCGCGGGCAAGCCGTACGGTCACTTCTTCAGCCTGCAGGGCCCAGAACCGAGCGCGCTGGTGGAGAATCTGTTCCTCTCGAATCCGACCGAAGCGGCACTGCTGCACGACGGCGCCACGCTCGATGCGCTCGCCGATGGCTGCACTCAGGGCGTCCTGGAGTACTTCGCCACTCGCGACTGAGCGCCGGTCTCGAACATGTGCTGCAGCCGCAAGCGGAGCACCACGCCCATGGCCTCGGTGACGATGTGGCTGCCCATCTTGCTCTTGCCGACGCGCCGATCCACGAACACGATCGGCACTTCCTGGACCCGAAAGCCGCTCAGGAAACAGCGATAGTTCATCTCGACCTGGAAGGCGTAGCCATTGGACCGCACGCTTCTCAGGTCGAGGTGTTCGAGCACGGATCGACCGAAGCACTTGAAGCCGCTGGTCAGGTCGCGGACTGGCACGCCCAGGATCACGCGGGCGTAGACCGACCCGCCGCGACTGATGAACGTGCGCAGAAACGACCAGTTGCGCGTGCCGCCGCCGGGCACCCAGCGCGAACCGACCGTCGCGTCGGCGGCGCCGGCAACCAGCGGCGCACGCAAGCGCACCAGGTCGGCCGGATCGTGCGAGAAATCGGCATCCATCTCGAACACGTAGGCATAGTCCCGCGCCAACGCCCACTCGAAGCCAGCGATGTAGGCCGTCCCCAGGCCGCTCTTTTCGGCGCGGTGCATGACGTGCACGCGTGGCTCGCAGCGCGACAGGCAATCGACGAGGCCGCCGGTGCCGTCCGGCGAGTTATCGTCGACGACCAGCACCTCGAAATCGGGCGATTGACTGATGACTGCCGCCACGATTGCCTCGACGTTCTCGCGCTCGTTGTATGTCGGCAGCACGATCAGCGACTTGTGGCCTTCGACGGCGGCGTTCACCGAATCACCCGGAGTGAGCATACGCTACTGTTCTGGACGCACAGCGGACGACAATCGTTCCGAGAGGAGTTGCCCTAAAACCTCGCCATGACCACCGCCATTCGATGCGGCACCCTGATCGACGGGACTGGCGCCGATCCGATCCGTGGCGCCACGCTTATCTTCGACGGCGACACCATCATCGCCATCGCGCGCGATGGGGACGCGCCGCATGGCGCCGACGTGATCGACGCCGAGCACCTGACCGTCATGCCAGGCATGATCGACTGTCACGTCCATCTCGGCTCTTCAACGTGGGGTCTCCAGGAGCGCCTGCTCACGCCGTTCAGCCTGATCGTGGCCCACGCGCTCAATCATGCGCGCGTCACCCTCGAGGCGGGCTTCACCAGCGTCCGCGACGCGGCTGGCACGCCGCGGGGTGTCAAGATGGCCCTGGATCGGGGCCTGTTCCCTGGGCCGCGCGTGCGCATCGCCGTTTCGGCGCTGTCCCAGACGGGCGGGCACGGCGATTCGGTCATGCCCAACGGCGCCAACATTCGTCCGGTCTCGGAGCTGCCGCACACGGTGGTCGACGGCGTGGAGGGCGTGCGCCGCGCGGCGCGCGAGGTGCTGCGCGCGGGCGCCGACCAGATCAAGGTCCACACCAGCGGCGGGGTGATGTCGCCAAACGACGAGCCGGGCGCCACGGGCTTCTCGCCTGACGAGATCGCCGCGATCGTGTACGAGGCCAGAGCGGCTGGCAAGACGGTCATGGCCCACGCGCAGGCCACCCAGGGCATCAAGAACGCGGTGCTCGGCGGCATCAGCTCGATCGAGCACGGCATCTTTCTGGACGAGGAAGTGGTGGACGAGATGAAGCGGCGCGGGACCTGGTTCGTGCCGACGCTGGTCGCCCCGCTGTGGGTGGTGCGGCGCGCCGAAAAAGACCCGTCGTCGGTGCCGCCCTACGCGCTGCGCAAGGCGCGCGAGGTGATGGCGGCCCACCAGGGCAGCTTCCGCCTGGCCGTGGAACGCGGCGTGCGCATCGCGATGGGCACCGACACGGGCGTGGGGCCGCACGGCAGCAACGCCGAGGAGCTCGAGCGGATGGTCGAAGGCGGTATGACGCCGATGCAGGCCATCGTGGCGACGACGAAGTCGGCGGCCGAATGCGCGCGCATCGCCCACCTCACTGGCACGCTGGAGGTCGGCAAGCGCGCCGACGTGCTGGGCGTTGACGGCGATCCACTCGCCGACATTCGGGTGCTGCAGAACAAACACAGGCTGTCGCTGATCATGCGCGACGGGATCGCGTTCAAGTCGCTGGTGGGCGTGCCCGCCTGAACGCGGCCATAATATTGACGCGAACATTTGTTCTAGTGTACGCTTGTTGACGTGCGCGAAAGCAGCCCACTGGCCGCCTTCAGCCCCGCCACTCGGGAGTGGTTCGCGCGCACCTTCGCCGCGCCGACCGCCGCCCAGTCCCAGGGCTGGTCTGCCATTGGCCGCGGCGAGCACACGCTGATCCTGGCGCCGACCGGCTCGGGCAAGACGCTGGCCGCCTTCCTGTGGTGCCTGGATCACCTCGCCACCCAGCCCACGCCGACCAACGCGAGGCAGCGCTGCCGCGTGCTGTACGTCTCGCCGTTGAAGGCGCTGGCCCACGATGTCGAGCGCAACCTGAAGGCGCCGCTGGTTGGCATCGGGCTGGCCGCCCAGCGGCTGAATCTGCCGCCGCCAAAGATCGACGTTGCCATCCGCACCGGAGACACGTCCGCGGCTGATCGGCGCGACATCAACCGGACTCCCCCCGACATCCTGATCACGACGCCCGAGTCGCTGTACTTGCTGCTGACCTCGCGCGCCGACGAGATCCTCGGATCGGTGCGCTGGGTGATCGTCGACGAGATTCACTCGGTAGCCGGCAGCAAGCGCGGCGCGCACCTGGCGCTATCCCTCGAGCGCCTGGACCACGTTGCGCAGGAGCGCGTGCAGCGCATCGGGCTGTCCGCCACGCAGCGCCCGCTGGACGAGATCGGCCGTTTCCTGGGCGGCGTCGATCGTCAGGTCACGCTGGTGGACGTGGGCAAGCGCAAGGCGCTGGACCTGCAGGTGATCGTGCCCGTCGAGGACATGGCCAACCCAGGCCTGGAAGCCGAACCAGGGCCGCCGCCGGGCGGGTCGGTGCTGGGCGCGGAGCTGCGGTCGGAAGCGCGCAACTCGGTGTGGCCGTCCATCTACCCGCGCCTGCTCGAGCTGATCCGCGCCAATCGCTCGACGCTGATTTTCGTCAACAGCCGCCGGCTCGCCGAACGGCTGGCGCAACGGCTGAATGAGCTGGCCGAGGCCGACTCCGAGGATCCTGGCGGGCCGCCGCTGGTCCGCGCGCATCACGGCTCGATCTCGCGCGAGCAGCGCCTGGTGGTCGAAGAGATGCTCAAATCCGGCACGCTGCGCGGCCTGGTGGCCACCAGCTCGCTGGAGCTCGGCATCGACATGGGCGCGATCGACCTGGTCATCCAGGTCGAGGCGCCGACGTCGGTCTCCAGCGGCCTGCAGCGGATCGGGCGCGCGGGACACTCGGTCGAGACGGTGAGCTCCGGCAAGATCTTTCCCAAGTATCGGGGTGACCTGCTCGAAGCGGCGGTCGTGGTGCGCCGCATGCTGGACGGAGCGATCGAGTCGACGCGCGTGCCGCGCAACCCGCTCGACGTCCTCGCGCAACAGATCGTGGCGATGTGCGCCCGGCATGCGTGGTCTGTGGATGAGCTGTATGCCGCATGTCGGCGGGCGTACAACTTCGCGAGCTTGCCGCGCACCCTGTTCGAAGGCGTGCTGGACATGCTCTCGGGCCACTATCCGTCCGACGAGTTCTCCAACCTCAAGGCGCGCCTGATCTGGGATCGAGTGGCGGAGACGGTCATCGCCCGCGGCGACGCGCGCGTGGTGGCGGTTACCAGCGGCGGCACGATTCCCGAGCGGGGGCTGTACGGCGTGTTTCTGGGCGAAGGCGGCCCGCGCGTGGGCGAGCTCGACGAGGAGATGGTGTACGAGAGCCGCGCGGGCGAGACCTTCGTGCTCGGCGCCAGCACCTGGCGGATCGAGCACATCACTCCCCAGCAAGTGATCGTCTCGCCGGCGCCGGGCGAGCCGGGCAAAACCCCGTTCTGGCATGGCGATGCCGCCGGGCGGCCAATCGAGCTCGGGCGGGCGCTGGGCGAGTTCAGCCGACGTATCGCCAGCCTCGAAGAAGAGCGCGCCGTGAGCACCTTGACGGCCGAACACAATCTGGACGAGCTGGCCGCGCGCAACCTGGTGGCCTACCTTGCCGAGCAGAAGCAAACGACGGGCATCGTGCCCAGCGATCGGGCGCTGGTGGTCGAGCGCTTCCGCGACGAGCTGGGCGACTGGCGGGTCTGCGTGCTGACCCCCTTCGGCGGCCGCGTCCACGCGCCGTGGGCGCTGGCGATCGGCGCCGCCATCCGTGAGCGTCTCGGGGTCGACCTGTACGCCATCTGGACCGACGACGGCATTGCGCTGCGCCTGCCCGAGGGCCTGGAAGAGACGTCGCTGGACGAGCTGCTGTTCCCCGACCCCGAACGAGTCGAGGACCTGGTGGTGCGCGAGCTGGGCGGCTCGGCGCTGTTTGCCTCGCACTTCCGAGAAAACGCGGCACGGGCGCTGTTGCTGCCACGCCGCCGCGGCGATGCGCGCACGCCGCTGTGGCAGATGCGCCAGCGCGCGTCGGACCTGATGGCGGTCGCCAGTCGCTACGGATCGTTCCCGATCCTGCTGGAGACGTACCGTGAGTGCCTGCAGGACGTGTTCGACGTGCCGGCGCTGCAGGATGTGCTGCGCGGCGTCCAGCAACGCCACATTCGAGTGACTTCCGTCGAAACCGGCGCCGCCTCACCGTTCGCGCGCTCTTTACTGTTCGACTACATCGCCGAGTTCATGTACGAGGGCGATGCGCCCCTGGCCGAACGCCGCGCGCAGGCGCTGACCCTGGACCGCGAACGCCTGCGCGAACTGCTGGGTCAGGAGGAGCTGCGCGAGCTGCTCGACCCCAGCGCGGTAAGCGGCCTGGAGCTCGAGCTGCAGTCGCTCGCGGACCGGCGCGTGCGCACGCGCGACCAGTTGCACGACCTGCTGCGGCGGGTCGGCGATCTGAGCGCCTCGGAAGCGGCCGGGCGCTCGACCGGCGTCGGGGACTCGGCGGACTGGCTGGCGACGCTGGCGGCCGAGCGGCGCGCGGTCGAGGTCCGCATCGCGGGCGAAGACCGCTGGATCGCCATCGAGGACGTGGCCCGCTATCGCGACGCGCTGGGCGTCCAACCCCCGCGCGGCGTGCCCGATGTCTTCCTTGCCCCGACCGTCGATGCGCTCGACACGCTGCTGCTGCGCTGGGCGCGCACGCATGCTCCCTTCACCGCGCGCGACCCGGCCGCTCGGTGGGGCCTGCCGGCCGCGCTGGTCCACGACACGTTGCGGCGCCTCGAAGCCGCGGGCAGCATCCTGGGCGGAGAGTTCCGCCCGGGCGGGGCCGAGCGCGAGTGGTGCGACGCGGACGTGCTGCGCTCGCTGCGTCGCCGTTCACTGGCGCGCCTCCGCCGCGAGGTCGAGCCGCTGCCCAGCGTCGCGCTCGCGCGCTTCTTGCCAGCCTGGCACGGCGTGGGTAGCGAAGCGGGCACCCTCGACCGTCTGCTGGACGTTGTCGCGCAACTCGAAGGCGTCTTTGTGCCCTGGTCGATCTATGAGCGGGACGTGCTGCCCGCGCGCGTTCGCGGCTATCAGCCGCGGCTGCTCGACGAGCTGTGCGCTTCGGGCGAGGTCGTTTGGCTCGGGCGCGGCTCGATTGGCGCCGATGATGGTCGTGTGGCGCTCATCCGGCGCGACCGGCTGACGTTGCTGGCGCCGACCGCGCCTGAAGAGCCACCTGGCGAGCCGATCCACGACCGAATTCGGCACCACCTGGCCGACCGCGGCGCCTCGTTCTTCCGCGAGGTCTTCTCAGCCGTCGGCGGCCCCACCGATGCCGCGGTGCTGGACGCGTTGTGGGACCTGGTGTGGTCCGGCGAGATCACCAACGACACGTTGACCCCGCTGCGCCTGCGCCTCCAGCGGCGTGCGCGCACGCGTCGACCGGCGCACCTCACGCGCGGCGGCCCGCCCGAAGCGGCCGGGCGGTGGTCGGTAGTGAGCAGCAGCGCGCCGAGCACCGAGCGTTTCCACGCGCTGGCCCTGGCGCTCCTCGAACGCCACGGCGTGGTCACGCGTGAATCGGTCCTGGGCGAAGGCGTGGCCGGAGGCTTCGCCGCGGTGTATCCCGTACTGCGGGCGATGGAAGAAGCCGGCAAGATTCGCCGCGGCTACTTCGTCGAGGGTCTGGGCGCCGCCCAGTTCGCCATGCCCGGCGCGGTGGACCGCTTGCGCGCCGAGCGCGCGCCCGCCGACGGGCCGACGGTGCACGTGCTGGCCGCCGCTGATCCCGCCAATCCGTACGGCGCGGCACTCGCCTGGCCCAAGGGCCGCCGGCTGCAGCGCGTGGGCGGCGCGTACGTGATCCTGGTCGACGGCGAGCCGGCGCTGTACGTCGAGCGCGGTCGCAAAGGCCTGATCACCTTGCCAGCCTTCGACGCCGCAACCACCCAGGCGCTTGGTGCACTGCGGCGCCTCGCCGAAAATGCCACGCGGCGCGAGCTGGTGCTCGATCACGTCGACGGCGAGTCAGCGCTCAGCTCACCCGTTCGGCCCTTGCTCGAACAGGCCGGCTTTGTCCGCGAGTATCTCGGATTGACGCTGCGCCTTCCGGCGTTGAGCCATCCTCAGGCGCGGAGTGCCTGAAGGCGACACGATCTTCCAGACAGCCGCCGCGTTGCGGCCACTGCTCGTCGGTCAGCACATCCTGGGCGCCCGCGCCCGAACCCCCGGGCCACAGATCCAGCGCGTCGTGGGCGCCCGCGTCGTGTCTGTCGAGCCTGTCGGCAAGCACCTGCTCATCCGTTTCGACAACGGTCTGACCCTGCACACCCACCTGCGCATGGGCGGCACCTGGCATCGCTACGCGCCAGGCGAACGCTGGCGCATGGCCGACTGGAAAGCGAGAGTCGTCCTCGAAGTGGCCGAGCACGTCCTCGTGTGCTTCAACGCGCCCGTTGCAGAGCTGATGGAGAACCGCGCGGTCGCGCTGCACCCCGCGCTCAGGTCGCTCGGCCCCGATCTCCTCTCGCCCTCGTTCTCTTCGGCAGAGTCACTCCGTCGCCTGCGCTCGCAGCCCGATGCCGAGATCGCCGAAGCCCTCCTGGACCAGCGCGTCATGGCTGGAGTGGGCAACGTCTTCAAAAGCGAAACGCTCTTCATCGAGTCCGTCAATCCCTGGACACGCGTGGCAGTCCTCGACGACAGCCGTCTCGAGGCGATCATCGCCACGGCGCATCGACTCCTGCTCGACAACGCCACCCCGGGCCGGCCGCACCGCGTCACCACCCGCGGCGACCCGGCCGCGCGCGGCAGCTCCTACGTTTATGGCCGCGCCAACGAGCCGTGTCCCCACTGCGGAACACCGATTCGCGTGCGGCGTCAGGGCGCTCTGAATCGCCCCACGTACTGGTGTCCGAACTGCCAACCCGCGGACGGAGCCGCGCCGCCTACATCTCCGACAGCTCGAGAATTGCCGCGTACTGCTGATCGGTGAGCGGCACCACTGACAGCCGCCCCATGCGCACGAGCGGGCTGTCGGCGAAGCGCCCGTCGGATTTGATCTGATCCAGACGCACCGGCTTGGGCAGCCGCTGCCCGGCCCGCACGTCGATCACGATCAGCTTGTCGTCGTGGAGTTTCGGATCGGGATAGGCGGTCCGCTCGACCGTGCCCAGTCCGACGGCCTGGCGCTCGTTACCCGTGTGATAGATGACGCAGATCTCGCCTTGCTGCGCCGACCGCAGGTTGCGCAGGGCCGTCTGGTTGGTCACGCCATCCCATGGCTCGACCCCTCGCGCAACCAGGTCATCGAAGCTGAATTCGGTCGGCTCGGTCTTGAGCAGCCAGATCGTCACTCCGCCAGGATATCGCCCAGGTTTTGCGGGTTCTTTAGCCGACCTTCTCGGGTGTCCAGGACGGCGGGTCGCTGGCCGGAAACGACTCCTGAGACTCCTCGGTAACCCGGTCGCCCTGAGCGGTATGGTCGCGCCCACCGTGCGCACCCTGCGCGCTGCCGCCGCTAATAGCCGGCGTCCCGCTCGAGCTGGTCGACACGCTGATGCGCCGCGCTTGTGCGCCCTGAACCTTGGGGAGTCGTAACGAAAGGATGCCGTGTTCGAGATGCGCGGCAGCGTTCTCCGAGCTCACTGGGCTCGGCAGCGTGATCGTGCGCTGCGTCGTGCCGGAACGATGTTCGCGCATCAACCAGTTCTCGCCGCGCTGCTGCTCACTGGCGCGCACTTCGGCGCGGAGGGTGACCCGTTCACCCTGAACGGTTACTTCCAGGTCGTCTGGCTTGACGCCAGGCACCGATGCGCGCACCTCGAACGCGTCGTCCTGTTCCAGGACATCGACAGAAATGGAATCTGGCCGTAGTGTAGAGATGAGTTGTCCCGTACCGCTGATGCTTGACTGGAGCCAGCGATCCATCGCCTCTCGAATGGTCATCATCTCGCGGAACGGGTCCCAGCGGTCAATCGACACTTTTGAAGTCCTCCGGTGTTAGGCAGCCGCGAAGCGGCCGCATGGTGCTTAAAACTCTAACGCCGGTCCGATTCCTGCGTAGATTGCCGAACACCGCCCCGCGAGGTAAAAGCACAGTAACAAAAGTCGGGAAATAGTAAGAATCGTCGGAATAAAGGAGAGCGTATGGACCTAGAAGGAGCCGCGCGTCGCCCTTATTCGCGAAGAGCATTCCTGCTCGGCGCGGTGAGCGCCTCCGCAGCGGGTGTTCTCGCGGCCTGCACGCAACCGGCAGCTGCGCCGACCACGGCGCCGGCCGCGGCACCCACGACGGCCGCCGCGCCCGCCAGCCCCGCGGCAGCGGCCAGCCCGGCGGCCTCGCCGGCAGCCCTCGCCTCGCCATCCCCCGCCGCGGCAGCGGCGGCGTCCCCAGCCGCATCCCCCGCGGCCTCGCCGGCCGCGTCACCCGCCGCCAGCCCTGGCGCAGTCGCTTCGCCCTCCCCCGCAGCTGGTGGTCAGTTCACGATTGCCAACCCGCCGCCGGTACCCGCCGCCAACATCGCGTCGGCCAAGCCGTATGCCGGTGCGACGATCACCTACTACGGCGACGGCGTCGGCCAGGGCAACGACCTGGACAAGGCGGCCGCGACGCAGTTCCAGAAGGACACAGGCATCAACGTCAACGTGGTCGCTCGGCCCCAGAGCTCGACGGACACCTTCGCGCAGTACCAGCGCTTCTTCCAGGGTCAATCACCCGACCTGGACGTCCTGATGATCGACGTGATCTGGCCAGGTCAGCTCGCAAGCAATCTCGTCGACCTGGGACCGAAGCTCGGCGACGCGTCGAAGAACCACTACCCGGGCATCGTGGCCAACGACACGATCAACGGCACCCTGGTCGCAATGCCGTTCTTCTCGGACTTCGGCATCCTGTATTACCGCTCCGACCTGCTTCAGAAATACAACATCAGCAGCCCGCCCAAGACCTGGGACGAGCTTACCCAGCAGGCCACCACCATCATGAATGGTGAAAAGGGCAGTAATGCCACCTTCGGCGGTTTCGTGTTCCAGGGCAGCGCCTATGAGGGCCTGACCTGCAACGGACTGGAGTGGCTGTCTTCCTCAGGCGCCGGCAATATCGTCGACAACGGTAAGGCCAGTTTCAACAACCCACAGGGCATCGCCGTGATGAACACGGCCAAGGGTTGGGTCGGCACGATCGCCCCGCGCGGCGTGACCACCTACCAGGAAGAAGACGCCCGCAACACCTTCCAGACCGGCAATGCGGCCTTCATGCGCAACTGGCCGTACGCCTATGCGCTGGCGGCCGCCAACGATTCGCCCGTCAAAGGCAAATTTGACGTGGGGCCGCTGCCGGCCGCTTCGGGCCAGCAGCCAGTGGGCTGCATCGGCGGCTGGGCGCTGGCCGCCTCGAAATACTCCAAGAATCCCGACGCGTCCATCGAATTCATCCGGTATCTGACGAGCCCCGAGTTCCAGACATTCCGCGGTGTCGTCGGCGGTTACGTGCCAACGATCCCGAGCGTCGCGGCCGACCCCAACGTGGTGCAGGCGCAGCCGTATCTGACGAAGGTCGGCAACGTCACGCGTGTGGCACGCCCTTCAGCCGAAACTGGCGAGAACTACAACCAGGTGTCGACGTACTTCTTCCAGGGCGTCAACAGCATCCTGAACGGGCAGGACGCGGCCTCGGTTGTGCCCATGATGCAGAATCAGATCGATCGTCTGATCGGCTAATTCTGACTGCTTAGAGCTTCCAAGGGGGTCAGGACGCGGTATCCTGCGCCCCCCAACCTGGAGGTGAATGGCCCATGAGCGTACAGGCTCCAGCGCAAGTCCAAACGGCCCCGGTTGCGCTACCGGCCGTCCACAGTGAGCTCGTTCGGCGGCAGACCCGCCTGGCGTGGTGGTTGTTGCTGCCGTCGTTGCTCGTGGTGGCACTCGTCGCCCTGGTGCCGCTCGCTCAGACGGTGCTGGCGAGCTTTACCAACGAGCGCCTGGCAAGCAATCGCGCGGTCCAGTTCGTGGGGCTCAAGAATTACGCGTCCCTGCTGACCGACGATGCGTTCTGGCATTCGATCGGCGTCACCGTCCTGTTCACGATACTCACCGTTGTCTTCGAGCTCGTCCTGGGCATGGGTATTGCCCTGGTCGTCAACTCGAACTTCAAAGGTCGCGGCGCGATGCGGGCGGCGATGCTTGTACCGTGGGCCATTCCGACCGTTGTCTCCGCGCAGATGTGGCGCTTCATGTACCACGACGTCTACGGCGTCTTTAACGATTTCCTGGTGGTGCGCCTGCACGTCCTGCCGCAGAACGTGGCCTGGATTGCGGACCCCGCCACGTCAATTCCCGCCATCGCCGCAATCGATATCTGGAAAACGACGCCTTTTATGGCGCTGCTCCTGCTCGCGGGTTTGCAGGTGATACCCACGGATATCTATGAGGCTGCCGACGTCGATGGCGCCAACCCGGTCCAGCAGTTCATCTCACTAACTCTACCGTTGCTGCGGCCAGCGCTCGTCGTTGCGCTCATCTTCCGCACGCTCGACGCGTTGCGCGTCTTTGACGTCTTTTACGTCATCTTCGGCAACCGGGCGGACACGCAGACGATGGCCATCTACGCGCAGCAAACAATCGTCTCGTTTTCAGATATGGGCTACGGCAGCGCCATCAGCGTCGCGATCTTCCTGATCATTGGCATCTTCGTGGTGGCCTACGTGACGATCTTCAAGGTCGAGCAGTCATGACCAAAGCCCAACGACGGACCATCAGCCGCGTCCTCTTCTACATCCTGCTCGCGATCATCTCCATTTACCTGGTGTTCCCGTTTTACTGGGCAATCAGATCGTCGATTACCCCAGACAACCAGTTGTTCTCGACACCGGTGGTCTACTGGCCGGATACGCCGACCCTCATCAACTACCAACTGGTGCTCAGCAGCCCGAATTTCATCAAGGCGCTGGGTAACTCGGCGGTTGTCGCCACAATCGTCACGTTACTCTCGCTGGTGATCGGCGTGCTTTCCGCGTATGCGCTGGGTCGCTTCCGTTTCCGAGGGCGGTTGCCAGTCATGTACCTGATCCTGGCCATGACCATGTTCCCGACCATCGCGGTGTTGCCCGCGCTGTTCGAACGCGTCAGCCAGTTCGGGCTCTACAACACGCTCTGGGCGCTGATTTTCACGTATTTGATCTTCACGCTGCCGTTCACGGTCTGGGTGCTGACGAGCTTTTTCGAGCAGATGCCGAAAGACCTGGAGGAGGCGGCCTACGTCGATGGCTGCACCCCGTTCCAGACCCTTTACCTGGTGATGCTGCCGCTGATCTCTCCGGCCCTGGTCACGACAGGGCTTCTCGCGTTCATAGCCGCCTGGAACGAGTTCCTCCTGGCGCTGTCGTTCATCCAGACACCCGACCGCATGACCGTCACCCTGGCGCTGTTCAACTTCGCGACCTCGACCGCCGGCGGATTCCAGATCCCGTGGGGCCAGATCCAGGCGGCGACCGTGCTCGTCACCATCCCGTTGATCGTGCTCGTATTGATCTTCCAGCGCCGCATCCTGGCGGGTCTGACGGCGGGAGCCGTCAAGGGCTGAGCCGCGCCGAGCAACATCCTGTTCATCACCTGCCACGACCTGGGGCAGCACCTGGGTTGTTACGGGCAGTCGACCGTCAACTCGCCGGCCCTGGATCGGTTGGCGCGCAGCGGGGTGCGCTTCGAGCGGAGCTTCTGCACCGCGCCGCAGTGCAGCCCGAGTCGTGCCGCGCTGCACACGGGGCTCTACCCGCACAGCAGCGGGGTTATGGGCCTCGCCCACCCGCCCTACGGTTGGCGATTGAATCCCGGCGTACGGCATACCGCCCAGATCCTCGCCGACAACGGCTATACGACGGCCCTGGTGGGCATGCAGCACCTGACCGATCGCGGATCGGCCCGCGACCTGGGCTACTCGACTGTCCTGCCGGTCGCCCCAGCGTATGAAGAAGCCGACGCCACACTGGCCCTGCTTGGCGAATTCCGCGGGCAATCGGCCCCGTTCTACCTGGAGGTGGGCTTCGAGGAGCCGCACCGCCCCTACGATTTCGGCGGCGCGCAGCCTGATGCGTCGCTCGGGGTGCGTGTCCCGGGCTACCTGCCTGAGGTTCCTCAAGCGCGCGCGGACCTGGCGGCCTTTCAGGGCGCGATCCGGCAGATGGACACCGCGGTTGGCCGCATTCTCGTGGCACTCGACCAGCTCGAGCTCACCGAGAACACGTGCGTCATCTTTGCTACCGACCATGGCGCGGCCATGCCGCGCGCGAAGTGCACGCTGTATGACCCGGGCATCGAGATCGCTTTGCTGTGGCGCTGGCCGTCCGCCGGTCTCGGCAGCGGGCGCGTCGTCTCCGAGCTGGTCAGCAACGTCGATGTCACGCCCACGCTGCTCGAGGGTCTCGGCATCCAGTTGCCGGAGTCGACCCAGGGGCACAGCCTGTGGCCGTTACTAACCGGTTACGGCGCGTACGCGTCGCGCTCCGAGGTCTTCGCCGAGAAAACGTTCCACACCGCTTACGAACCGATGCGCGCGATCCGCACCGACCGTCACAAACTCATCGTGAACTTCGAGGTCAGTACGCGTGTGGACGTGCCCAGCGACATTCGAGAGAGCCCCATCTATCCGCTGATGCCGTCCGAGTTCAACTCGGTCCGTCCACCCGTCGAGCTGTACGACCTGGCGGAGGACCGTTGGGAGCAGCGCAACCTCGCGGGCGCCGACGGATTGCTCACGCTGGAGGCCGACTTGCGTCGGCGCTTGCTCGACTGGATGCGCGCGACCAGCGACCCGTTGCTCACAGGTCCGGTCGCGTCGCCTTACTATGCGGACGCCGTTTCGTGGCTCGCCGAGTCGTGAATGGCACACTCGTTGCGGAGCCGAACCCTTGCCAATCTCTGTCCGCGAAAGTACCAGCCGCTGGAGCGTCGCGCAGGTCTTGGGCTGGTGCCTTCCTCTGACTGCCGGTGCCCTGCTTGTGCTGGCAACCGCGTGTCAGAGCAACCAGCCCGCGCTACCGAGCCCTTCTCCGTCGGCCAGAGCATCGGCTCCAGGTCCATCTCCGTCGCCGTCCGCGGCTCCAGTGGCGGCTTCACGTTCCGCCGTGCCGTCGCCCAGGCCGGCTCTGCAGGCGGCGCCTTCGCCGAGCGCCTCATCGCTGGCGCCGTCCAGCCCCCCGACCGTCGTGGCGCAAGCCCAGAGTCAGAGTGACGCCGACAGCGAATTTCAGTTCGACGCGTATCCCTTTGCGGCCATGATCGACAACATCGCCGCCGCTCGACCGCAATTTGGCCTCGGCGATGCCGACGTCGTGTACGAGGCGCCCGCCGAAGGCGGCATTCCGCGGCTGATGCCGATCTTTCTTCGGGGAGGCGTCGACGTCAGCAGGATTGGGCCGGTGCGCAGCGCCCGCCACTATTTTGTGGACATGGCCGAGGAGTACGGCGTCGCGCTGGTGCACATCGGCGCCTCACCACAAGGCATCGAAGCCCTGAGCGCCAGTCAGTTACCCGACCTGGACGAGGAGCGCGGTGACCCAGGCTTCACACGCGTCCGCGACCGTATCGCGCCGCACAACGCGTTCGTCAGCACGAATTCGGTTCGTGACGCGCTGCACCAGCGGGGAGCGACACTGAAACCAAGCGTGGGGCCGCTGCGTTTCGGCACGTACGCGCCGGGTCCTCAGCCGGCGACGACCGTCAAGATTGCCTACCCGGGCGGCGAACGCTACAAGGTCGAGTACGACTACGACGCCAACACCCAGCTCTACAACCGCATCATGGATGGCTCCCCTCACAAGGACGGCGCCACCGGTGATCAATACGCGGCTGCTTCGATCATTATCCAGTACGCCGATGTTCAACCGATCCCCAACGACAACGCGGGACGCATGAACGTCACGCTCGTCAGCAGCGGCAAAGGCATCCTGATCGCCGAGGGTACCCAGGTGCCGCTCGAGTGGAGCCGCGCCAGCTTGCAAGACTCCACGCGGTTCGTGCGCACCGATGGCGCTCCGTTCGAGCTGCCAAGCGGTCAGGTCTGGATCCAGGTGGTGCCACTCGAGACTCCGTTGAGCGTCAGCTGATCGTGCGCTTGCCGATCCACGCAACCAACGCCTGGAACCCGACCGGTCACGATTTGCAGCCGGTCGAAGGTACACGGCTGTTCTATGCCCATGTCGAGGCACTGAACGGACCGCGCACGGTCGTGCTCCTCGGTGATCAAAAGCACCTGACGTTCGTGGCGGACCTGGACGGCAGCGTTCCGCCAGGCGAGCTGCGAACGATCATTGTCGAGCAGCTGGGCATTTATCCTCACCTGGTCGATCTGTCGCCCGAGGTGCGGGCGCCGACGGCGAGTGGTTTACCGTGGGCCCAGTTGTAGCGATCGACCTGGGTGGCACCAAGGCGCTCGCTGGGGTTGTCGAAGCGGATGGCACCGTGCGTTCACGCGTGTGGCTGCCCAGTCGTGATCTGAGCGATCGGCCCGCGGCGCTGCTGGATCGACTTGCCGACGCCGCCAAGGCCGCCGCCGCGGACGCTCAGCGACCGTTCGAAACCATCAGCTCCATTGGCCTGTGCGTGCCGGGGCCCATGGACGGCTCGCGCTCGGTCGTGTGCCGGGCGCCCAACCTGGGCTGGGTGAACGTCCCCGTGCGGGCAGAGCTCGAACGCCGATTGCCCGGCAAGTCAGTCCTGCTCGAAAACGACGTCCGCGCCGCGGCGCTTGGCGAACACCGCCTGGGAGCGGGCCGCGGCTACCGTTCGATGCTGACGGTATTCGTCGGTTCTGGCGTGGGCGGAGGCGTGGTCGTCGACGGCGCCCTGTATCACGGCGCGCACGGCGGGGCTGGCGAAATCGGCCATATGGTGCTGGTAACTGGCGGGCCGCGGTGTGGCTGTGGTCGCGCCGGGTGCCTCGAGGCCATGGCTGCCCGAACGGCCGTGGCTCGCTACGTCAGCGAGGATGTCGCACGCGGCCATCGCACCATCCTGAGCGAGATCCTGCGCGGGGACCTGCTCGCGCTCACCAGTCGCGATCTGGCGGTGGCCGTCGCGAACTCGGACGCGGTCGCTATCCGCGCCGCTCGCCGCAGCGCCCGCTACACCGGGCTGGCCATCGGCAACGTCGTGAATCTGATCGACCCCGACCTTGTGGTGATCGGCGGAGGCATCGCCGAGGCGCTGGGCCAGACGTACGTGAATTGGGCAGGCGAAATCGCCCAGCGTCAGATTCTGTCGAACGCGCGCGACGTGCCCATCGTCCTGTCCCAGCTCGGCGATGACGCTGGCTTACTTGGCGCCGCACTGACCGCCTTCGACGACACGCGCGACCTCTGCTGACCACCGAATGACCGCGTTCCCGCAGATCCCGACAAATGGGGCAATCGACCAGGCGACAACGCTGCTTCTGGTGCGGCACGCCGAAACCGAGGACAACGTCAATATGCGCCTGTCGGGCTGGACAGACACCGATCTGAGCCCCCGCGGCGAGTCTCAGACAGAACTCCTGGCCGATCACTTCAACCGGCACCACGGCCAGGTCGACGAGCTCTACACCAGCCCACTCATTCGAGCGCGGCGCACCGCCGAGGCGATCGGCGCGCTGACCGGCCACACGCCGGTTCTGCTCGACGACCTGCGTGAGATGTACTTCGGCGACCTCGACGGCCGGCCGTTCGAGGAGCTGCGCGACGCGTACGCGCACCTGCTCGCCGCCGACGAAAACAGCGAAGTTGAGGATTTCATGTGGCCTGGCGGCGAGTCGCGCTCGGGATTCATGTCCCGCGTGCTGCGCGTGACAAACACGATCGCGGCGCGGCATCCGGGTCGCCCCGTGGGCGTGGTGACGCACGGCGGCTTCATCGCGACGCTGCTGACAATCTTGCACGGCGAGTCGCCGGCGAGGTGGCGCAAGTGGGTGGTGCCGAACGCCAGCCTGTCGGAGATCGTGTGGGATTCCAGCGCATGTCGGGGCGCGCTCGTGCGACACGGTGACGCCAGCCACTTGGAGGCGCTATTACCCTTGGAACCCACCGAGTGAACTGTCAGAAAATGGCGCGAGTGAACACTCACTAACCTATACTGACCTGGTTCCGGACGAGCATGCTGCCTCTGCCGATTGCTGACCTGAGGAGCCCCTGTGGCCGCGGCTAATCCACCCGCCGGCTCGATGCCGGGCGCCCTCGCCCCAGCCCTGCCGCGCACCGGCTGGCTCGGCCTCGAATACAAGTGGCTCGTCCTGATCGCGATGCTGCCCGGCTTCACGGTCTTCCTCCTGGACGTGACGATCGTGAACGTCGCCCTGGCTCGCCTTGGCTCGGTTTTCGACGTGAACTACGCCACCGTGCAGTGGGTGATCACCGGCTATTCGCTGGCCAGCGGCATGGCCACGCCCATGGCCAGTTACATGGAGCAACGCTTCACGATGAAGCGGGTGTGGGTCACCGCCCTGGCGGTCTTCACCGCGTCGTCCGCGCTGTGTGGACTGGCGCCCGCATTCTGGGTGCTGGTGGTTGGCCGCATCATCCAGGGATTCGCCGGCGGCATGATGCTGCCGATGGCCATCTCGACCCTGTTCCAGGTGTTTCCGCCGAACCAGCGCGGCCAGGCGATGGGCTTCTTCGCGATCCCGATGGTCGCCGGCCCGGCGCTCGGTCCGACGATCGGCGGCTACATCGTCACCAACTGGGACTGGCGGTTGGTCTTCTTCGTCAACCTGCCGATCGGCATTGCCGCCGTCACGCTGGGCTGGCTCGCGCTCCACCCGGGGCGACCGCGCTTCGGCATGAAGTTCGACACCCTCGGCGCCGTCCTCTCGTCCCTGGGCTTCGGGTTGACACTGTTCGGGCTCTCGCGCGTGGACAACGACGGGTGGGGCGCGTTCACGGTGCGCGGGCTCATCAGCATGGGCCTGATTTCTCTGGTCCTGTTCATCTTCCACGAGCTGCGGCAGCGCGAGCCCCTGCTCGACATGCGCTTGTTTGCGCGGTGGCAGTTCCTGATCGCGAACGTCGTGGGCTGGGTGAGCACGATCGCCCTGTTCGGGGCCGAGTTCCTGCTTCCGCTCTACCTGCAGAATCTGCGCGGACTCTCGGCGGTGGACACGGGCTTGATGCTGATGCCGCAGGGCTTGTCGGTGGCGATCGCCGGCCCAATCGCGGGGCGCATGGTCGACCGCATCGGCGCGCGCTGGGTCTCGATGTTTGGCTTCGCGCTGCTAGCCCTCAATACCTGGCAGATGTCCCAGATCACGCTGACGACGAGCTTCGATACGCTAAAGTGGCTGCTGGTCATCCGCGGTCTGGCGCTGGGCTGCACGATGCAGCCGACGCAGCTGAGTGCGATGGCCGTGGTGCCGCCGCAGTTGCGGACCAACGCCAGCTCGGTCAACAACGCCATGCGGAACGTGTTCCAGTCGTTTGGCGTGGCGCTGCTGTCGACGGTCGTGACGACGGCGACGGTGGTGCACACGGTCCAGCTCAGCTGGCAGGTCCGCGCCGACACGATGCAGGGTCAGGCGCTTCCCCAGTTGAGCGCGATGTTGCAACAGACGGACGGGCTGAGCGGCGCGGTGGCCAACGTGGCCGCGATGGCGACGATGCTGCAGCTGATCGGCCAACAGGCCGCGGTGCTGGCGTTCGGCGACGCCTATCGGATCACGTTCTACGCGGCGGTCATCGCCTTCTTCCTGGCCTCGATGTTGCCTGGCAAGATCAAGACGGACCCGTCCGCCATGGCCGGCGGACACTAGCCAGGCGAAAGCGGGCGATTCTCAACACGACATCACGCTGAGCCGGCAGCCGCGCGTGAGCACGGCCTGCGCCTCCTGCACCTGGTGACTGGCGGTCCACGTCAACTGGCGGTCGGACAGGCCGTGCCAGCCGCCCTGATCGCTGCCATCGATCGAAACGCGGTATTCGGCCGCGAAATTGATGGCCAGCCGCACGGTGTAAGCGTCGGCCGAGCCGTTCACGCCCAGCGAGCTCCACAGGTACGGGTGCTGGATGGTCGACTGATGAATGGCGTCGACAAACGGAACGCCGAGCGCGTCAGGACAGTCGCCCTGCCCACCGCAGGCGAAGCCGACCGAATGGTGATCGCCGAAGTCCCAGGCGTAGTGGTTCGGCCACAGGCGGACGTCGACCACGAAGGTGGTATCGGTGGTGACGCAGTCCTGGTGCGTGCGCGGTCGATTATCGGTATCGAGGACCGCCAGCCCGCCCGGGCCATGCTCGGAGACCAGATGGCAGACGGTCTGGTGCTGCACCACGGTTTCGGACTGCGAGAGCGTCCCGCCGTCGTAGCCCTCGACCCAGAACCAGGTGGGCACGTTGACCATCCCTTTGGCGGGGTTCATGCCGATGCGCAGATCGGGCGGAGGCAACTGAGCGGCCATCTGCACCGCCAGAGGCCGCGGGTCAAAAGCAGACTGGGTGGGCACCGACAAGCAGGGAATCCCGCCGAGGGCATCCGGCGGCAGGAACATATAGTCGTCCCGCCGGCAGAAGATGGGGATGGAGAGGATGCTGCTAGCGGTTGAAGCACCAGGATGATCAGACGACGGACCCGGGGCGTGTGCGCCCGGAAGAGCGCGCGAGGCGGA
>JAFAOS010000003.1 GCA_019247515.1 Chloroflexota bacterium
TGATGCAGGGGCGCACATATTCTGTGTGACGGGGCACGGCTACTCGCTACTGTGGCTGGAGGGGGAGAGTGCGGTGGACACGAAGCGGGTGGACTGGAAGCCTGGGACGCTGTACGCGCCGCCGGACGGGCCGACGTTTCATCAGCATTTCAATACCGCAAGTGTCCCGAGTCGGTACCTGGCGATCCTTTTTGGCGGAGCGCGCTACTTCGTTTCAACGGCGGGCAAGAAGCTGTACGAGACGATGGACAAATCCGTCAAAGAAGGCGGCAATCAGATCGAATACGAAGATGAGGACCCGCGTATTCTGGACCTCTACGAAGCGGAGTGCGCCCGCAACAGCGTCACTTCACGTATGCGCGAGGTCGTCGGCAGGATGCCAGTGGCTGTCTGAGATCGAGGGGAGTACCGGATGTTTGACAACGCACCGCAACAGCGCAGTCGCAAGTCAGTCTACGAGCAGTGGGTGGCCCACCAGGGCGTACCCCTGATACAGGGACACTACATCGCCGACCTGAAGACGACGCCGGTCGAACCGTGGGCGCGCCGCAACGCTGCCGGTTGTTTCATCAATCACGATGCGTCGAATACTTCCAACGACTGTTACCTGCTGGAGCTGGCGCCGGGGCAGGAGACAACCCCGCAGCATCAACTCTACGAAGAGATGATTTACGTCCTCCGCGGTCGGGGCGCAACCAGCGTCTGGTATGACGAACATCGGAAGTCCAGCTTTGAATGGGGCGCCGGGTCGCTGTTCGCGATTCCGATGAACGCCTGGCATCAGCACTTCAACGCCTCGGGTTCCGAGCCCGTGCGGTATATCGGCGTCACCAGCGCGCCCATCGCCATCAACCTGTACGGTGATCCCGAGTTCATCTTCAATTGTGACTACCGCTTCATCAGCCGCTATGCGGGGGAAGCGGACTACTTCTCGGGCGATGGCACTTTGACGGGCATGGTCTGGGAAACGAACTTTGTCGCCGACGTGCCGAACTACGCGCTGCTCGCGTACCCGGAACGCGGCGCCGGCGGACGCAATATCAAGTTCACGCTGGCCAGGAACCAGATGGGCGCACACGTGTCGGAGTTTCCCATTGGCACGTACAAAAAGGCGCACCGCCACGGGCC
Source organism: Chloroflexota bacterium (assembly GCA_019247515.1). GTDB lineage: Bacteria > Chloroflexota > UBA6077 > UBA6077 > CF-72 > CF-72. The sequence goes on from JAFAOS010000003.1 coordinate 1,129, forward strand.
GGGCGCCCACGTCATCATCCTGAATGGCGACGGTTACAGTTTGATGTGGAATGAGGGCGAGCCCATCCAGCGCTTCGACTGGCAGCCCGGCACGCTGGTCATCCCTCCCAATCGCACGTTTCATCAGCACTTCAACGTCGGCGCGTCGCCGGCGCGCTACCTGGCACTGCGTTTTTCCGGCAACGAAGAATCCAAAGCGGCAGTGCGCAACCTGGTTTCGTCGCGGAGCGTCAAGCTCGGCGGCGACCAGATCGAGTACGAAGATCAGGATCCGAGCATCCATCGCATGTTCGTCCAGGACACGGCACGGCACGGGGTAGAGGTGCAAATGGAGGAGTTTGTTGTTGCGGCGACCCGGTAGTCGGCCCCTCGGGCCTCCGTTCTGGCACGGCGATGAGTTCGATCATACGCATGATGAAGACGACGATCATCCAGATGGCGCCTGGGACGCGACAATCTCCAAGAACAACTTCTATTACACGGATAACGTCGAGCTGACCACGGTCGGTATCGACGTGGGATCCTCCACGTCGCACCTGATGTTTTCGAAGCTGCACCTGCAGCGCCTCGGTCAGTACCTGTCGAGCCGGTATGTCGTGGTCAAGCGCGAGATGCTGCACCGGTCGCCAATCCTGCTCACGCCGTATCGGGCCGACAACACGATTGACGCGGGCGCGCTGGATACCTTCTTCCGACAGGCGTACGCGGACGCCGGTCTCGAATCGGAAGACGTCGACAGTGGCGCAATCATCCTGACCGGCGAGGCGATCAAACGCACCAATGCGCGCGCCGTAGCGGACCTGTTCGCCGAGCACGCGGGCAAATTCGTGTGCGCTTCGGCAGGGCACAACCTGGAAGCGATTCTGGCAGCGAACGGTTCCGGTGCGCTGCAATTGTCGCGTTCCTCCGCGGACGAGGTCGTGCTGAACGTGGACCTGGGCGGTGGCACCAGCAAACTGGCGCTCGTCTCGCGCGGCCATGTCGTCGAGACCGCCGCGATCAACGTGGGCGGTCGATTGGTGGCCTTTGACGGGCGCGGACGCGTCGACCGCATTGAACCCGCCGCGCGAGTGGTCGCTTCGGCGCTGGATGTGCCCCTGGAGTTGGGCGAGGTGCTGGCCGTGGAGGATCGGCGGCGCCTGGCAGACGGGCTGGCGGGGTGTCTGTTCGAGGTGATTCGCCGCGAGCCGCTCAGCCCGCTGACGCGTTCGTTGATGTTGACGGCTCCGCTTTCGTCCGAGGCGATGATCGGTCAGGTCACGTTCTCAGGCGGAGTCTCGGAATATCTGTCGGGCTCCGAGACACCGGACTTCGGGGACATCGCCCGGCAGCTTGCCGATGCAATCAACTCGCGCATCGCCCAAGACGGATTGCCGGCCGCCGTGCAGCCCGCGGTCGAACGGATCAGGGCCACCGTGATTGGCGCCTCGCAGTTCACCGTTCAGGTGAGTGGCAATACGATTGCCATCAGTCGCGAGGAGCTGCTGCCGCTGCACAACCTGCAGGTGCTGTACCCCATCGTAACGGATGCGGAAGCAGTCCAGCCAGACGTGCTGAGCGCGGCGATCGCGCGGGGCTTTCAACGTTTCGACCTCACCGAAGGCGATCAGACGGCGGCGATCGCCATCAAGTGGTCGGGCGAGCCGCGCTACTCGATGCTGCGGAATCTGGCGGCTGGTATCGTCCAGGCGCTGCCGCGCACAATCGCCTTGGGCTTACCGATCGTGCTGGTCTTTGCCAATGATTTCGGCAAGCTGATCGGCGGAATCATCCGCGAGGAATTCGCGCCCGACACCGACGTGATCTCGATCGACGGTATCGAATTACAGGAGTTCGACTATATCGACGTGGGCGCGATGCTGTATCCATCGCAGGTGGTGCCGGTAGTGGTGAAGTCGCTGGTCTTCCCAGAGGCAAACGGGCCGCGCGCCGAGCTGGTGGAGACGGTCGCCGCCACATGATGAACAGGGGAGTCCAGGGCTTGTATGGCTGATGAGAACTGGCAAGACAATCCGTACTATCAGATCAATTCGCATGTTGCGTGGGTGAAGGGTGAGGGAGTGCCGATTGTGGCGGCGTACGAGGTTGACTGTCTGAGTCAGCCGCTGGAGCCGTCGCCGCGGCTGGGTGGGTTGGGCGCGTACATCCACCTGGCAGGACGAGGCGACAACGCGACGTGCTACCTGGCGGAGATTCCGGCGGGTGGGTCGCTGAATGCGGAGAAGCACCT
>JAFAOS010000112.1 GCA_019247515.1 Chloroflexota bacterium
ACCGGAGGACCCGTCTCCCTTCCGCAGGGTCCCCTCTGGGGAACCTTTATCTGATCCTTGTCCAGGCCATGGTGAAGCACGTTGGCACCGCTCGCGATTCGGACCCCTCGCGGTAATCACGCGGCGACGTGCCCACGATCTCGTGAAACGTGCGGCTGAAGGTGCCCAGGCTGGTGAAGCCCACGTCGAAGCTGACGTCGGTCACGCTGCGGTCGGTTTCGCGCAGCAGGAACATCGCCCGTTCGACACGCCTCCGCTGCAAGTAGCGGTGCGGCGTCTCGCCAAAGGTCGCGCGGAAGCTGCGAATGAAGTGCGCCTCTGAGACGCACGCGATCTCGGCGAGGCTGGCCACGTTCAGCGGCTGCGCGTAGGTGCGGTCCATCGCGTCGCGGGCGCGCAGCAGGCGGCGGTTCGAATCCTCGAGCCCGAGCGTCATGCCGCGTATTACATCATCCGCCGCGGGGCGGTCGCCCATGAGTCGGGTAGTATGCGGGGGACATGGCCGCGCCCCAGCGGGTCGTTCAGGCCGTCCAGTCGGCCATCGTGGCGTCGGCGTACCTGGCCGCCCTGCAGCACGTGTCGGCGGCCGCCGAAGCGTGCCAACGCCTGGGTCGCCTGACCTCCGGTCGCTGGCGCTCCGCGGCGCGCGACCTGTCCACGATGGAGGAGGACCTCCAGACGGCGCTGTCCAGCGCCTCGGAATCCCTCGAATCGTTCGCCGACGACCTGGGCGTGCCCGAAGAGGCGCTGTGGACCGTCGGCGATGCCGCCGCGACGTTCGACCTGCTGCGCGACGCGGCGCTCGACCAACTGGACGACGATGACGACGCCGCGGCGTCGGTCAGAATCCTGGAGGGCGAGGTCCTGTTCGGAGCGTCGTTCGTGGAGGACCCCGATCTGCCCGACCGTGGCACGACGCTGCTCTTCGGCTGGCCCGACCCGCTGGAGCCGGCCAGCTGGCCGTGGCAAGCGAACTGGGTGGTCGGCGACAGCGACAGTCAGGAGGACGGCGAAGCCGAAGAGCTGGACCTGTTCGAAAACGGCGAGCTGGAAGGCGATGAAACGCTGGTAGCCGGCCTGGCCGACGAGCTGGGCAGCGGTCAGGAAGAAGCCCGAACAGCGCTGCGCAGCGCCGCGATGGCGCTGACCCGCGCGTCACTGCTGGCTGCGATCGAGGGCGACGAGGAAGAGGAAGAGGAAGAAGAGGACGACGACAACGGGGCGGTGTAGGCCGTACCCCTTTGCGCGTCAGTCCCTCTCCATGGCGCGGTCCACGTGGCGCAGCAGGCGGACCAGCTCGTGCTGGTCGTCGTTCGACAAGGTGCTGAAGTAAGCGGCCAGCATCGCGTCGTGCTTGGGCACCACCTCGTCGTGCACGCTGCGGCCCTGGTCGGTGAGGAACAGGCGGTTGACCCGCCCGTCGGGGCGGCGTTCGAGGAGGCCGCTGTTTTCCATTTTGTCCAGCAGCTGACAGACGTTGCCCTTGGTCACGAGCAGCGCGTTGGCAAGCTCTTGCTGGCTGATGCCTTCGGACGAGCCGACCTTGGCCAGCACGTCAACCTGAGCGGGACTGAGCTGTCGGTAACGCAGTGACTCGCTGGCCGCGCGATCGACCTTCTGGAAGACGCGCGCAAGTCGCATCCAGGCGAGAAGCCCAGGCGTCCGCAACGTGCGGGTATGCAGGGTGCCTGACATTTCTGGTAAGTGTGTCACCCCATACTCATCTGTCAAGACGCTCGTTGCCTCTGAGCGCCAGAATGCCCCAGTGTACGCCGGGGCTCGCGCACCAACATGTCGGTTGGCCGCCCCCGAGCAGTAAACCTTCGAGCGACACAGTCACCGATCCCGGGGGGTTGGCGAGCAACCCCGCTCCGCCGGATGGGGCCCCACGTGTGACGGACGAATCTCCAACATCAACCAGCCCATAGGGGGTCATAGAGGTCTCCCCTACCCCTTCGACACTGCGCGAGGTATCGGCCACGATCCGCTTCGCGCCGCCGCGACGAGCCAACCCCAACGGGTGACGGACCGATCTCCGACATTAACCCCGTAGGGGGTCGTAGGGGTCTCCCCAACCTTCGACACGGCCCAAGGTATCGGCCACGAACCCCGTTGGCGAGCTAGCCCCGCCCCGCCGCAACGAGCCGCGGAATCCAGATTCATTTG
>JAFAOS010000445.1 GCA_019247515.1 Chloroflexota bacterium
CGCCCAGCGCGCCGAGGACGCGGACGTACAGGCCGTTGGCGTCGAAGTTGCGCGATTCACCGGCCAGGCCGGGGAGGAAGTCCACTGCTTCGACGTAGACCTTGTGCGGCGGGAAGCCGTTGGACGCGTTGAAGTGCGGATCCGTCAGCGTCAGCTGCGACCAGGGGTAGACCACGTTGGCCACGCAGCTCGACGCGGGGCGCACACCATTCTGGAGAAACGGGATCGTCTCCACGACGAGTTGGGCCAGGGCCGGCACGGTGAAAGAGAGATCGTTCGCCAGTCCCTGCAATTCGGAGGGCTGCATCAGCAGGCGCAGCTGGGTGATCAACGGCAGGGTGGCATTGACCATCGCAGTGGTGTTCTCGACACCCGGGGTCAGCGCTTTGGCCAGCGTGGGCACCGGACCGGGCGCGCAGTTGGGAACCTGAGGCCCCGCGCAGAAGTCAGCGTTGAGCGCGTTGAACGCAGGGATGGCCACGGCGAGCGTCTTTGGCAGCTCGGCGACCGCCTGGGCAAGGGCCATGTTCTGGGTGGCGAAGGCAGTGGCCGTCCGGTTGAAGTCGGTGACCAGGTTCTGGAGGTTCTGCGGATGGGCGTCCAGGGCACCGGAGACGATTCCCTGCGCGGCGATCCAGTTCGAGAGATCGTGCGGCTGGATCCCCAACACGTCGTGCTCGACCAACGAGGTGTACTGATACGCCGGAAGCCAGTACCGCACCGAGCTGTTGAAGGAAGGGCCTCCCTGCTTGACCGCTCGGCCGTACTCCTGCAGCAGCGTCTGGAGGTTGAGCCGGGTGTCTGCCTGCAGAGATGTCAGGACCTGGTCGAACTGCACGGGCTGGGTCCCCTGCTGAACCGCGAAGGTGTAACCGCTCGGAGCGATCGGCGCGGATGGAGAACCGGGGCGGACGTCGACGAAGAAGTTTCCTTCCAGGAAGATGCGCGGACGGATGGCGAACGTGGCGTCCTTGTGGAGCGGTAATCCCTCATCGCTGAGTTGCATGGTCACGTCGGCGGCCGAGCACTGCGAGGTGTTCCCCGTGGTGCACCCGGGCACCGTGCTGACGCTCGTGACGGTGCCGACATTGACGCCGGCGATTCGCACCAGCGACCCGGGCCGGAGCTGGTTGGCGTTGGCGAACGTCGCATGCACCATGTACGGGCTGGCGAACGGATTCGCAAACTTGGTGAAGCCCAGGTAGGTGAACACGACGATCGCGATCAGGCCGATCAGACCGGCCGTGAACGCGCTCATCCCTCTTCTGCGCCTTCTCATGGATTGCTCGGGTTGTAGGCCAGTTGCGGACCGGTCTGGGGGTTGCGGCTGAACGTCTCGCCGGCCGGTACGCGCCGTCGCCCGGCGTAGGTGGGGCCCTGGTTGCCGGGGGTGTGGGAGTCGGTCTCGAGATTGCGGCCCTGGGGGTCGAAGTAGTTGAGCTTCAAGGGGTAGCCGCGCTGACCGGTCTCGCAGTCGGCGTTGCCCTGGTTGTCGATCGCCGCGCCGTAAGCGGGCGCGTGGAGGTTTTGGCCACCGCCCAACGTCCCAGCCGGAGCGGTCGCGCCGGCTGTCCCCACGCTGTCGGGCTCCGAGTTGGCGAAGTTCAGCAGCACCCGCTGGGCGAAGCCGTATTGGGTTTGCTCGGAGAGGTGCTCGGACAGGTACGTCCACCAGTAGTTCCAGTAGTTACACACTGTCTGGAACGGACCCAGGTAGCGCACCATCGGGTTGAGGGTGGTGACCGTGGCGACGAGCGCGTTGATCCCCATGTTTGTGCCCGGCGCCAGCGACAGCTGCTTCAACGCATTCATCACCTGTTGCAACTTTGCGCCCAGCACAGGCGTGCGCTTCAGCGTCTGTGTCCCGGCCTCGAGCGCCTGGTTGACATCGGGCAGCGCCCGGCCCAGCGATGCGGTCGCGGGCGTCAGGTAGTGCCCCAGGGTGGCCAGGTCGGTCAAGAACGGCTGCTGGGTCCGAAGGGAGGCGGTGGACGCTGCCAACGTCGAGGGCGACTCCGCGATCGTCGTCTCCAGATCTCCCGGGTTGGCCGAGATCGCCGCAAACGTCGTTGCCATCTGCTTGAACAGATCGGCGGCGGTGGCTGACACCGGCGCGACCGCTCCCATGAACGAGTCCAGTCCCCTGAACAGCCGCGTCAAGCCGGTGCTGGGCGCTGACAGGTACGCTGCCACGGGCTCCAGGTAGCCGAGCAGCGCCGGCAAGCTGGCGATCGTGTCGTTCAGATCCCCGCCACGGCCGGCCAGGGCGTCGCCATAGCCCTGCAGGTTCTGCTGGATTGCGACGCGCGTCTTTGGATCGAACGTCTTGAGGATGTCATCGAACTGCACCGGCACGTTCGTCTGCGAGATCGGCAACGTCCCCCCGTCGGCGATGATCTGCTTCGAAGTGCCCTTCTCCAGGTCCACGTACTTCAGCCCCAGCACAGACAGCGGCTGAATCGAGACCGTCGAATCCACCGGCACCTCGCCCTGACTCTTGGAGAGCTGAAGTGTCAACTGCGCCCCGACCTGTCCGCCGGAAAATCGCACCGGGCGCATGTCGGACACCAATCCGATCCGGGTTCCCCCCTCCCGCACATCGTTACCGACCACCAGATTCGAACCGTCGGCGATGTCCACCTTCAACTCACGGGTCGGCACGAACGGCAATCCCTGATTCGCGTTATAGGCCAGAAACACCGCCACGAGCACGACGAGCAACGTCACCGCGCCGATCAACACCGGGTTGGCGAACGCGGATTGCTGGGCTCTTCTCATGGCGCGAGGAGGTAGTTGAGAAGCTGCTTGGCCT
>JAFAOS010000446.1 GCA_019247515.1 Chloroflexota bacterium
GTGTGGATCGTGCACGATCCGAGCGGAGGCCGCCGAGTCGGCCCGCACCTCACCGCGACGCTTGTAGGTCAGGTCCAGGCGAACGCCGTTGTCAAACAGGTACAGGCCGTTCTGATCGTAGAGGTACAGAACGCTGAGAGTCGGAGCCGGTATGGATCCGCGAATGCCACCAGATCCGCAGTCTCGTAGCTGATTTGACCGTTAGTGACCGCGAATTGGTAATCGGTCACGAGCTGCGGACTGCTGTACCCAATATCCAGCATCGATTGCCTCACAGCAATCAGGCGCGGATCATCTGGCAGGGTAGTGCTCATGAGCCCACGTCAGGTAGTCCAAGGCAGCAAAGTTGCCGATGGCTTGCGCAGTGGACTATTCGGCGCCGACGGGCCTTTGCGCGTTTCGCACTAAGCCGGCTCGCGGCCTCCAGCGGCGCATGCATGCCAGCGCGACCAGAGCTGGGCATGGCTGTCCTAAAGCCCCCTCGATGCTTTGATTCCTTCTTGGCGCGTCGTTGACAGAAGGCCGAAGAACCATGCAGCTGTTTCGAAGTCCACGCTGTCGCGAATCGGCTTCTTCTTGTGCCGAGCAATCTGGCTGCTCATTTTTCGATGAAGTACTCTACCGGCCGGGGCCACGAGTGCTTACCTTCTTTTGAACTCTTGAAGTGTTCGAGTGCTTGCAGAAGCAGGAGAGTGATGCTCTGAAATCAGTCACGGCCATGGATTGGTAGGTGTCTCACATGCGGATTGGCACGGCCGCGGCAGGGTTGTTGAGCGCCTTGTCAACGACCCTGGCGTAGCGCGCGGTCGTGCGCGGGTCAGCGTGGCCGAGCAGGTCCTGCACAGCGCGCAGGTCGTGGGTGTACTTGTACGCCAGTGTCGCGCCCGTGTGACGTAGCGCGTGGTTTGAGAGTCCAGGCCGTTTGAGGTCGAGGCGTCTCAGGTGACTATCGACAATCTTGCGCACGCCGCGGCGGCTGAGACGCCGGCCGCCTGCGCGGTTGCCGACAGCTGTCATCAGAGGGAGGCCGAGTGCATCAACGCTGACGGCGGCACCGCGTGCCTCGAGGTAGGCATGCAAGGCCTTGGCGACGTCCTGGCGCAGGTAAATCAGCCGATCATGGCCTTTGCCGCGCACTACGAAGGCCCACTGCTCGTCCCGTCTCTGCAGGTCCTCGACATTGGCACGCACGATCTCGACGGTGCGCAGTACCTGTAGGCTGAGTAGGGCCAGTACGGCCTTGTCGCGCAGGTCCTGGACGAGCGGCTGCCCGTGCTTGTCGATGCGCCGAGGGACCGCGCGCAGTAACAACGCCAACTCGGCCTCGCTCAGGTAACCAAAGTCTTCGGCGGCTCGCTTTGACTTCGGCGCACGCACGCCGGCAGCCGGGTTGTCCTGCCGCAGGCCGCCACGGACTGCGGCGTCGTAGAAGCGGCGGACCAGCGTGAGCTTGATGGCCACCGTCGCCGGCTTACAGCCGGCGCCGATGAGCGCCTCTCGGTAGTCCTCGACGTCCTCGACGGTGACCCGACTGACCTCGAGTGACACGCCACGGCACCAGGCAAGCCAAGTCGCCACGTGCACCGCGTATGTGGCGCGCGTGTCGTCGGCCGCGTCACCGCTAGCCACGTTGCGTTGAACGAAGCGCGCGAACGCGCCCAGGTAGGCGGCGGCGTCCTCGGGTGAGTCGAGCAACTCGTCGTCCGCATTTGCTAAGCGCCCCGGCAGCAGCGCGCGGCGCCCGTGCGCTGGTGAGGGCGGAGCGGGCTCGACGACGGTCACGTCCATGGTCGAAACCAAGCACCAGCATACAAGGGACTTTCTAAGTCCGACAAGGCCACTTATGGGAACTAGACACCACCTGTGGTGCATGTGTGAGCCTGTGGTGCGTTTCTGCAATTGTCAAATGATGCTTCGGGTGTAGGATGGCTTTGAGGCCCCGGTGTGATCTCGGATTGTGCGTTTTCGCTCCTGCTGATCTCGATCGACGAGGACAGTGGGCGATGACCTCGTCACAGGCAGACGCGGATGCGCTTGAGATCGAGGCCAGCGGATCGACCGGCGCTGCACAGGCGTTTGATGATGGGACGAAGGCTCTCCCTGGCCGGATGGCGGGTCGCGAGCAGCGCGCCTCGCGGAGCGCCGGCGTGGCCGAGGACCAGGATGCAGTGTTCGTCGACGATGATCCGACGCTGAGTGTGGCCGAGGCGGCCAGGCTGCTCCGACGCGATCGGACGCGTGTGTATGCGCTGCTGCGCGCCGGTGACCTGATTGCGGCGGAAGCTGACGGCGGGGGACCGGGCCCGCTGCGCATCGACCGTTCGAGCCTGGAGCGCTGGATGGTGGCCGGCGGCGACGGCGGACGTCCACTCGGTCCGCGCAACGCCTGGGCACTCATCGGTCTGGCTTCGGGCGACGAGCCGTTCGCACAGAAATGCCTCGGGCTGCTCGAGCACCCCGAGGAGCTGTCCAGGACGCGCGCACGGCTGAGCCGTGAGAAGATTGTCGACCTGGCGCCGCGTTTGCGTCGGCGCGCCACGCTCGTCGTCCGCCAGATACCCCGTGATGTACGTCGGACGCTGGAGGAAGACGCGGCTCTGGTACGCACCGGCGCGAGCGCCGCGGCGGCGTACGGTTGGGACGAGCTGGCCGGCCGGCCGGCTCCGACATGGTGGCTGGATGTGTACCTGCCGATCGAAGTGTTCGACACCGTGCAGGAGCACTTGAACCGTCTGGACATCGACGGTGACCTATTTGACGATCCTGCCCAGCGCGACGCCGTGCTGCTGCGCGTGGTCGACGAGGCGTGGCCATTCCCGCCGCACTACCCGCTAGTGCCGCAGCCGCTCGCGGCGCTGGACCTGCTCGACTACCCGGACCGAGTCGCCAGGCGTATCGGTCGTGACGCGCTGAAGGAACTGGGTGAAAGTCGGCCGTCCGTCCTGGCGCGGCGCTCGGCAAGGGCGCGGGCGTTGAGCGGCCCGTTGACTGGCAAGATCCTCGAGTTGCGCACCCGCCGTGGGCCGCGTCCACGCGTGGAAGGCGATCCGAAGACCGACACGCGCGCCGCCGCGGCCCACATCGTCGGCGTGTTGTGGTCGAGTGCCAGCCAAGGGCTGAGTGTGCGCGAGCTGCGCGCGGCGATCGGGCTGTCCAGGGAGCGTTTTGAAGAAGCCTGCGCGTTCCTGACAGAAAACCCGCCGCTGGGGCTGGCCGTCCAGCGGCACGGCGACGAGCTGCGGCTGGTTACCGCCCCTGAGGTCACCGCGTCGGTTGAGCGGCATCTGAACGTGCCGAAGAGCGTCAGTCTGAGTAAGGCCGCGCTCGAGGTGCTGGCCATCGTCGCCTACCGCCAGCCGATTGCCCGCTCGGGCATCGAGTTCATTCGCGGCTCGGCCAGCGACAGCGCGCTGGACACGCTCCTGCAGCGAGGACTGGTCGCGCACAACCAACACCATCTGCTGGTGACAACGTCGGGATTTCTGGAGTTGATTGGTCTGGTCGACTTGCATGACCTGCCCGCACTGGCTAGTCACGCTGAGGACGCGCAGCACGTCTGTCAGCCTGGCGTAGTCTCGTGAACGAGCCAGGCGGTGGACGAGCCGGTTCTTTCGGAGAAGCGCAATCAAGATTTGGAAGTGGCTCCCGCGTCCCAGCCTGGGGAGCCGTCGCAGACGTTGGTTACCTCCACTTTGAGCCATTCGATCTGCTTCGGTTCAAAGCAGCGGACTTTCGCCGAATTACGCGCTGAGAATGCGCGCCTTCTGCTGCTCGAACTCTGCTTCGGTCAACACGCCCGCCGCGCGCAATTCACCCAGCTTCGCCAGCCGCGTGAGTGGGTCGTCGGTGACGGCCGCGGACGGGCCTTGCGCCGCCGCCCACTGCTCGCCCTGTCGACGCTGAATGCGGTCGTGCACCACATGCGCCGTTTTGACGGCCACCGCCGTCTTCAACGCTGTTTTGATCAGTCCCACGCGCGGTCCTCCTTGGTTGTCAAGCGATCACGGCACTTGCCGGCTGGCATCGAGTGCGGCCATCAAGTCTTCCGCGGCGATTCGTCCCTCGCCGAGGATACGGGCATGGTTGCGGTCGATCGCGGAAATGAGCGGTGCCGCCCACACGTTTTCGTATACCAACACGCCCGCCAGCGAACCGGGCGACATACTGGCGGCGATCACGTCGAGGTCCGACTGGTCGAGCACGTTGGACCCGGCGGCTTGCCAGGTGGCGACATCAAGGTCCTCGGTGTGATCAACCTCGCCGAGTCCAACTTTGCGCACGACGCCGTCTGCGGATCTGGCGAGGAATTCGAGGTCCAACACTCGGATAATGCCGCGCCGGACGAGATCCATGATCAACTGGAATCCCTCTCCCGTGACACGCCCGTCGGGAAACTCCACCGCGAGATAGTCGATTGGTCCGAGTACGTCATCATCCATGGTGTCGACCCTCCCGAATCGTCACCGCGACCGCGGAGGTCCGACGGCGACGCTGGCGATAGCTGCCACGTCTTAGTCGCGGGACCGAGGTGACTCGCATCAGCAGAAATGTACAGGCTTACCGCCGAGGGCCTTTTCTTGAGGCTTCTACCATGATTGACTGGGTAGCAATTCGCCTTTGAGTGTCAGCATCGGTCTGGCCGGAACCTGTGCCTGACTGTGCACTTTTCGCCTGCAAACGACGGTTGCCCGCGTCCCATGCTGCGTCTATGGGTCGCCGGCCGGATGCCCGAGTCTGGCAAGCTCGCGGGATGCCGTGAGAATGCGTTGCTCCAGGTCGGTGAGATGCGCATTGGCGCGTGCGCGTCGGTCGGTTTCGGGTCCATCCGTGCGAGTCTGTGCGGCTGCCCGTTCGGCGGCGTCTCGAATAAGCGCATCGCGCGGCGGGGCGGCTCGGAACGTCTCGGCTGACAGCAGCTCGCCCAGATGGTTGGCCTGGGCGACGCGCTCACCCATGTATCGCGGGCGCAGGTTGTGCCGTCCGAAGGCACGCTCTGGCCTTTGCGGCTTGTCGAGGGCTTCCGGGCAGAAGCGTGACAGGATGGTCTTGATGATCGACGTGTGATCGAACCGTGTGTGCGAGACCGAGCGCGGTTGCACCCATGGTGAGACGATGATCGCCGGCACGCGCACACCGTACCGGCCGAACTTCTCCGCTTCGTCGTCTGCTGCCTCGGGTGGCGCCACGTGGTCGAAGAAACCGCCATGCTCGTCATATGTGATGACGAGCAGCGAATGCTCCCACTGAGGGCTGCTTGCCAGTGCATCGTAAATGGCGAGAACCAGGTCCTGGCCATCTGCAATATCAGCAGGCGGGTGGTCATCGTTGAGCGGGATGCCGAGCGGGTTGAAGTTGGTGAACGCCGGGTCGATCCAGCAAACCGACGGGAGTGTCCCGTGCGCGGCGTCTTCCAGGAAACTCCCTGACTTTGAATTGATACTGATATCCAGCACCGTCTTCCACGGCAGGCCCGTCTTGCTGAAATAGGCGAACTGGTTAGGGTGTGCCAGGCGGTAGCGGACATCGGTCATGCGCAGAGTCGCCGGTTCGAAGCTGTACCAACGCCACGACACGTCGTGGGCGTCCAGGTGGCGGACGAAGGATGACTGGTGGAAGATGGGCGGCACGTGCGGCGGCGGCTCTTCTCGGCTGCCAGCGCGACCAGACAGCGAGTACAGCCGGTTGGGCAGGGTCGGACCCGGGACGGAACTGAACCAGCGATCACACACGCAGAAAGCCTCAGCCAGGTGGTCGTAGACCGGGACGTCGGCGGCGTCGTAGTAGCCCATGACCATCCCTGGATCGACGTCCTCGACGTCCTCGACGTACGGGTCGCGGTCGTGGAGCGATGCAGCAAAGCTAGCCACGAAACCATCCATGTTGCCGTCGGCGATCTGCGTATCAATCGCGTGCGCAGAGTGATCGGGATCCGCGCTGAGCGAGGTACTGCCGAGATGATGCACGCGATAACGATGACCGTCTAACTCATTTGCGAACTCCGCCTGGAGACCGTCGACGTCGCGACGCCCCTTCTCTAATGCGAGATACCCGAGCATGTGGTCGAACGAGCGGTTTTCCAGCATGACAACGACAATCGTGTCGATCCGTCCGAGGTTTCCGATCTCGCTGTCCACAGACATGAGCCTGCTCCAATCTCCGAGGCCGATGGCAGACCGCGGGCCACCATCTGCGCCGGGTAGACTATCACGGCCGACGGCAGCTAGCGGGGGGGACTGGCTTCGCGGCTCGCCTGTGTTGATCATTTGTCGATCGGCGATTGGTTGTACACATGTTCGCCCCGCCCGTTGGGCGAAGCGGAAGTGCTTGGCGGGTCGCCAGACGTCTTCCGTTCCGCCGTCGGCGCTAGACGGTCAGTCTCACGGTGCTCCTCCCTGGATGCGCCAATCGACGACGCACCGGAAACGGCCCACGAGGCGCGGGCCGCCGCGTCGGCGTCGAGCAAGTCACTCCGGTCGCGACGCTTGGTCAGGCTGAATCGTACTTTGGCCGCTGAAACCGAAGACGTCGAAGGCAGCAATGCCAATGTCGGCGACGAGTTCACGTATCGCGTCAAGGACGTCCACCGTTCCAGGCTCCGGGTCATCGAGCGCGTCCCGAACCAGAAGGTCGTGTGGTTGGTCCTGGAGAACCACATGAACTTTGTTGAGGACCAGACCGAGTGGGTGGGCACGACATCAGTTTTGAGATCGGCACAAAGCTCGACCAGACGGAAGTCCGCTTCGCGCACCTGGGCTTGTTGCTCCAATTCGAGTGCTTCGGCGTGTGTTCCAACGCCTGGGGCTCGCTCATCGGGAGCAGCTTGCCAAGCTTGATCGCTACTGGCACCGGGTACCCATACAAGTAGAGGACACTATGAGCAACCTGTCTGAAAAAACCACGATGGTCGTCGGCGCGAGCCGCGGCCTGGGCCATGGGATCGCCACAGCCTTCGCCGACGCGGGCGCAACCGTAGTTGCCGTTTCCCGCTCCGCCGCGGCGTTTCCCACTGCTGCCAACGCGGCGGCCGGCATTCAGAGCGAGGTCGCCGATGCCAGCGACGCGACGGTGGCAGCCAGCCTCCTCGACCGATACGAGCCGGAGGTCCTTATTCTGGTTGCGGGTGCACGCCCGTACATGCGTCCGTTGCAGCAACAGACGTGGGAGACCTTCTCCGTGCACTGGGAGAGCGATGTCCGGATCACATTCCATTGGTTGCGCGAGGTTCTGCTAGAGCCGCTGCGGCCCGGCAGCAGAGTCGTCGTGATCAGTAGCGGCGCGGCGCTGAACGCCAACGGGTCACCACTCAGTGGCGGGTATGCCGGAGCCAAGGCCACCCAGCGCTTCATCACCGGCTACGCCCAGGATGAGGCGGTGCGCGCAGACCTCGGCATACACGTCGCCACCGTGCTGCCCCAGTTCGCGCCGGTGACGGACGTCGGCCGGCCGGCAGTGCAGGCGTACGCCGCTCGCGCCGGCCTCTCGGTGGAGGATTTCCTTCGCGCGCAGCCCTTTCCGATGCTCACCCCGAAGACCGCCGGGACGGCGCTTCTCCAGTTGGCGCAGATGGACGCCGATGGTCTGCACCCGGCGTATGTGCTGAACGGGGCGGGGCTGCACAAGGTCGGCTGATATCTGAGCACGCCGAGGACGACCATGTCCGCCCACATTCCTGCCAGGATCCAAGCTTGGCCCGCGCGCGCAGCTGGTCCTGCATCGGACAGGTCGCCTCGTGGTTGACCGGTCGAGTCACTGAATTCGGCAGCAAAGGTTGCGCTTTCCCTGGGCAATCGGTCATACACCGGCGGGCGATAAGCTGGCTGATCCGATGACCGAGTCGACGCTCGCGCGAGCGCAAGCAGGTGACGGCACCGCCTTCGAAGAGCTGACCAGGCCGTACCAGCGCGAGCTGCATATGCACTGTTATCGGATCCTCGGCTCGTTCCAGGACGCTGAAGACGTACTCCAGGAGACCCTGTTGTCGGCGTGGCAAGCACTGTCGCGGTTCGACGGTCGCACGCTCCGAGCGTGGCTCTACCGCATCGCCACCAATCGTTGCTTCAACCACCTGCGCCACGCTTCACGTCGGCCGCGGGTCGCCGACCTGCCCGAAACGGGCTGGTCCTTTCCCAACGCCGCGCATTCGGACGACCCGTGGTGGCTCGAGCCATACCCTGACGCACTCATGGACGACGTCGCTCGCGGACCGGAGGCGCGCTACGACGCGCGCGAGTCCGTCGCCATCTCGTTCGTCGCCGGCCTGCAGCACCTGCCCAACCAGCAACGGGCAGCCCTGGTTCTCCGCGACGTCCTGGGTTTCTCTGCCTCAGAATCGGCCGAGATCCTGGAATCAACAACCGCGGCGGTCAACAGTGCCCTCCAACGTGCACGAGCGGCGCGTTGCCCCCAACGCTTCCGAGCGCCTGATCCGGCGACTTGCCAGGCCGCCGGCGCGGCCGATGAGTTTGGCGCCGGCCTGGTGTTGGAACTTTCAGAAGGACCAACACCACACAGGAGGCTTTCTCAATTCACATGTCCACAAA
>JAFAOS010000135.1 GCA_019247515.1 Chloroflexota bacterium
TGACTTCGTGGGTGACGCCGCCGATCGTGACGCTGTCCTGCTGCGCGTCGTCGACGGGGGCTGGCCGTTTCCGCCCCACTACCCGCTCGCGCCGCAGCCGCTGTCGGCGCTGGACCTGCTCGACTACCCGGACGCGACGGCTCGGCACGTCGGTCGGGCGGCGCTGAACGAGCTGGGCGAGACGCGGCCGGCGGTACTGGCCCGGCGCTCGGCCAGAGCCCGCGCGATGACGGGCCCCTCTGGCCGGCAGGATCGTCGAGCTGCGCGGGCCGCGCCCACGGGTGGGAGGCGACCCGAAGACCGACACGCGCGCCGCCGCGGCGCACATCGTCGGCGTGCTGTGGGCCTCCGCGAATGCGGGCGTGGGCGTCAGGCAGCTGCGCGCGGCGATCGGGTTGTCCAGGGAGCGCTTCGAGGACGCTTGCGAGTACCTGCTGGCCAACCCTCCGCTGGGTCAGGTCGTCCAGCGGCATGGCGACGAGCTGCGACTGGTGACCGCGCCAGAGGTGGCCAGCTCGGTGGAGCGCTATCTCGGCCGCGAGCGACGGGCGGGACTCAGCAAAGTCACGCTCGAGGTGCTGAGCATTGTCGCGTATCGGCAGCCCATCACCCGCTCGGGCATCGAGCTCATCCGCGGCTCGGCTTCCGACAGCGCCCTCGACGCGCTGCTGCAGCGGCGGCTCATCGAGCACAATCAGCACCATCTCCTGGTGACCACGCAAGGTTTTCTCGATTACCTGGGTCTGCGCGAGCTCGCGGACCTGCCGCCGCTGCCGAGCGCGGCCGAATGAGGGATACTGAAGCCGATGGCCATCGCCCAGGTGCGAACCTTCCCGACGCCGGAACGGCCGGCGCCCGGCCCGTGGAAGCCGGCGGATCTCGAACGCTTCCCGGACGACGGCTACCAGTACGAGATCTGGCATGGCGAGCTGGTGCGCATGGCCCCGGCGGGGGGTAGGCACGGCGAGTGCGAAGCCAACGTTGTGAGCGCGTTGCACACGCAGCTCGGCACGCTGGGCCGCGTCTATACGGGCGACACCGGCTTCATCCTGCGCGAGCGACCAACCGACCTGGTCTCACCCGACGTCGCCTTCGTTCGGCACGATCGCCTGCCGCCCGCCGACCAGCGCGTCCGGTTCCTGAAGGTGGTGCCGGACCTGGCCGTCGAAATCCGCTCACCCAGCGATGACGACGCCGACGTGCGCGCCAAGGTGGAGCTGTATATGAACAGCGGCGTGCGTCTGGTGTGGCTGGTAGACCCACGGACGCGGACGGTGGAGGAGGTGCGCCCGGCGGCGGGCGGATCCCAGCAGGCGGCGGTGCAGTCGCGTGTGCGACGCGCCGAGGCTGGAGATGTGCTGGAGGACGCGCAGGTCCTGCCGGGCTTTCGTCTATCGCTGGCGGCTGTGTTCGCCTGAGCGACACACTGCTGTCGGGTTTCGCGTGTGAACGTCGCCACGTGGTCCGTGCCGCCCCCAAGCCGGGCACCGTCTACCACTACCGGCACGATCGCCGCCCAATGCGCCGCACTGAGCCTCAGTTGCGGCCCTGGCACGGGCACGGGAGCCCACAACCGGCAGTCGACCACCCGCTGGCTCGCCTCACGCAGAACGGCAATCTCCGTGCGCCAGGCGTCCTGACCGAGGCGGAGTTCGAAACTCAGAAGGCCGCATTCTGGCAGCACCAGGGCAATGACGAACGAATCCTTTTTCGCCCTCGCGATCACCGGGATGCTGGCGCTGCTATTCGGCATGCTGCTGTTGTTCGGCGGCTGTCGGTTCTTCATCTTTCTGCTGCCGATCTGGGGCTTCTTCTTCGGGTTCGGCCTGGGCGCACAGGCTGTGCAGGCGCTCTTCGGCGACGCGTTCCTCTCGACGGCTTTGTGGTCGCTGTGATCTTCGCGGTGTTGTCGTACCTGTTCTATTTCGTCGCGGTCGCCGTGGTGGCCGCCGCGTTGGGGTATGGGCTCGGCGTGACCGTGGTGGAGGCGATCGGCATCAATTTCGGATTGATCGTGTGGCTCGTTGGCGTCGTGCTGGCCATCATCGTCGCGGCCCTCGTGCTCGCATTGAACATTCAGAAGCTGGTCATCGTCGTCGCGACTGCCTTGCTCGGAGCCGAGGTCATTGTTGGCACCTTCCTCTTCCTGTTTGGGGGTCTGCCCGAGACGCAACTTCTCCAGAATCCGGTGCATGTGGCGCTGCAAGTGTCACCGTTCTGCGCCATCGTGTTTATCGTCCTGGCGGTGCTCGGCATCATCGCTCAGTTGCAATCCAATCGGCAGGTGCAAGTTGTTGCGTACAACCGCTGGTCTGACATGTCCGGATCCACAGGCTGATGGCGCACGTCATTGCTCGAGATCCGCTCGATCTCAAAAGCCTTCGGACACGTCCAGGCGCTCAAGTCCCACTGATCCACTGCATCCGCGTCGCCAATGACGAAAAGCGGCAGTCCGAGACGGATGCCGGCGCGCGGCCCGACCTTGCGCGTGCTGATCGGCACCTCCAACGTGCTCACGCTCAGCCGGCGGCCAACCAACGCGGAGGGCCATACCCTAGGCGGCTTCTTTTCGGATTGATGGGGGAGTCACAGCTAGCGCGGGGGCCTGCGCGAATAAATGCCTTTTGACCTCCTAAGGATTGGCTCAGGAGACCCGCTTCCTTCAGGCTTGATGGCGTATTGTGGGCGCGGCCGCATGACGTAGGGGGCTGTGTCGTCGCTCGGCCGCAAAATACAGCACCAAAATAGAGCACCAGGGGAGCTACAGGCCATGTACGCAGCGGTCTCAACTTTCACGCTGAAACCCGGCGCATCCTGGGAGGAACTCAACCGAGTTGCGCCACAACAAGCCGCGCTGATCAAGTCCCAACCAGGTTGTCAGTGGATCGCCATCGTCAAGATCAGCGAGGACAAGTTTGTCTTGATGCAGACCTGGGACACCGAGCAGCATCTGGAAGACGCTCGGACCGCCACGATGGGGAAGGGGACAGCCCAGCTCGGTGACGTCTTACTCAGCCGCGAGTCGGTGCAAGGCGAGGTGATCGCGTCCTGAAGCTCAGGAATAAAGAGAGCTAAATCCTGGCGCCGACGTTTCGTGACCGTCGGTACTTTCCCGCGAGCCGGACAGTGCTCGAGCGCCGCTGCTAGGTAGTGCTGCGGGCGCACGAGCAGGCGTCGAGTATCGTCGCACCCGGTGTCCTGACTGGCCTGCACCGCCGCCTCCGGCGGACGCCGCCGGTCGATGACTCGCTGCTCGACGTCGACCTCGCCACCAGCTGGTGGCGCGCTGTGACCAGGCCGAAGGGGGCGACGTCGTAAGCGGCGCGACGCGTCCGTGGGACAAAAACTCGGTGCACCGCGCTGGTCGCCTCCAGCGTGCTCAGGTGCGTGCCTATCTGAAGAAGGCACGGTTCTGCTCGCCCCCGCCAACCAGACTCCACCACTGTCAGCGAGGCCGCCGCCAAATCCGAGCTCCGGAATGAATTTCTCCTAGCCCCAATGCCAATTCCGCAGTGTCGAAACACGCGTTCGTTTTCACCGAAATACACACGTGCGGGTGGCGGCCGACGGAACATACAAAGTCGCGCTGGTGGAGCGTCAGGGGGCTAGTGATGCGCTGTGGGGTGTGCTCTGGGGGGCTATGTTTGGCCTTGTCGTGCGCGTTCCGCTGGCTGGCACCGAATATCGACGGGTTCTGGGCGGACTGTGTAGAGCGATCGATCGAGCCGGGTGCGACGCGAAGTTCGGCGCCAGCGTGCAAAGCGAGTTGGGGCCCCTCAGCCCTGGGCTAGCCGTACTCGTCCAGGTCGAGGAACGCTAACAGTGCCTGAGCGATCAGGCTGAAACCCATCGTCGCGGGGTCAATCTCGGCAGCATCCTCCAGCACCCGCCGCCTGCAAACGCGCCTCGAACGACTTGGTACCGAGTGCAACTCGAGCCCATACCCTCCGCCGCCTGACGGCGGCGAGTGAAGACATTTTCAGACCAGAGGCCGACTTCTATGCGCGGCTGCTGGCCAGCGGCAAACCCAAGAAGGTGGCCTTGGTGGCCGGCATGCACAAGCTGCTGCTGGTGTGCAACAGCGTCCTTCGCTCCACCACCCCCTGGAGGACACCCCCCTCTTGACAACTCAGACAGCTGCTTCCCGTATGCAACGACGCTCAAAGGCCCAAGCGGTTTCTGCGCATGCACTGAGCCTGAGACGACATGCAGTTGGACGACCGCGGCCTTCCAACCCCGAACCCTGATTGCGGCAAGGGTCTCGGGCACCTTTTACCTGGGGTCTTCGAACGTGGCAGGCATCCCGAGGGCATCTGCGCTGGCTGAAGGTCAGAAGCGGGCCCATGCGCCCCCCAGCGTCGTCACCCTGCTGACCACAAGCAGCCAGTGTTCCAGAGCTCGCTGCACACGTGCCGTATTAGACTGAGCATGTGGCCCGTTGACGGTCGGCGGCAGCATCCCCGGGCTCAGGGAGCAGAGGGAGTGTCGGAGTACACCCACCAGCGGCCGAGGCCCCCGAGTCCCAGGACCACGATCTGGCCAGCCTGGCCGCTATCGCCGGGGATTCGCAGCATTGCGCCATTTTCGAAGCGTTGCATTCCGCCATCCACGGTCTGTTCCCCATCAGCAAAGTCCTGCACCACGCGTTCGAGGGGCTCGCCGCCCAGGTAGGGCCAGCCGCGCTCGTTCGAGGTGTTGCCAGCGACCACCCCGTTTCCATTCGGCTCCGTGATGAAATAGACGGCGGGGTCGCTCAGCACCACATAACTCTGCTGAACCTGATTGCCTACTGTGCGAGTCGCGAGACGGATGCGCACATCGACCGCGGGTGCCGTCGGGCAGCCAAGCGTATCCGCCGTCTCAGGGTGCGCCTGGTAGGTGCGATCGAAGCCTAGTTGCGTATCGACACTCTGCTGACACGGAAGCGACCCCGACGTTGCCGTCGTCATGGTGTTCAGGCCCACGACTCCAGGCGGCAAGCCGGTTGGGGCGAACAATGCTTGATCGCCATTTGCCAGCGTGACCACGACCGGCAATTGCGATCCGGCCGCACTCACCTGGCTCGCAGACCAGGTCTGGCCACCATCACTCGACCAGCGACGCGTCTGCTTTTTGTCGACGACCGCCAGGGTGTTGCCTCCGACGTGGAACATCGCCGGTCCTGCGGTGCAGCCGTCGTACGTCTCCGTCGGCAAGACATTGGACCACGAAGCCCCGCCATCCGCGGTGCGGGCAACGCCGCACGTCGCTGCGGACGGACTCAGACCGGTTGTGCTGGATGCCCAGAGTGCGACCTCGTCGGTCGCGAACGTCGGTGATGGCGTGATCACCTCGCGACTCGCCCACGCCGCTGGACTCATCGACTGCAAGAGCGCCCATGACCCGCCCCGGTCACGGCTGACGAACAGTCCACGAGCTTGCTGCGTCGCCGGCGCCGCGTTGAACTGCGTGTCCGACGTCGGGCCCCAGGCGATCGCGAACAGCGTTCCGTCTGTCGCGAACGTCGGGGAGATCGCCAGCGTCTGAACGGCCAGGTACGGCTCGCCGTCGATCTCGAGACCTGCATTCTGTTCGCTCCACGAGTCGCCGCTGTCGCTTGATGCGAGCACGCCGAGGCTGTGGTCATGATCGGCCATGGGATGGCTCGGCTGACTGTATACATAGGAAAAGACGTCGCCAGCCACGGCTACGAAGAGCAGGTGATCCTGAGGGAAGTCTGGTGAAAATACGACCGTCTGGACGACCTGCCCCAGGCCAGGATGCAACTGCTCCCAGGTCGCGCCGAAATCGCGACTACGCCACAGGACACCTTCGATCAGCGCGACCATGAGCCCGTCGTGGCTGAAATCAGGCGACCAGGCGATGATGTTCGAGGCGTCAGGATTGGCGGAGGGGAGCGCCTGCGTCCAGGTGTCGCCAGCGTCCGTCGACCTGAACAGACCCTTTGACGTTTCGGCGAACAGGACGCGCCGGTCGGATGGGCCAGCAAGCACGAGTTCCGTCGTGCTGGCGGGTGGTAGTTGGCCAGCGACCTGCCAGTGCTCTCCACCATCCGTCGACCGCACCAGCGAGGCGGAGTTGAATGCTCCGCCAGAGCGAATCGCCATCAGCGTTCGATCGGTGGGCCAGTCGGGCGAGACGGCGACCTGCGCTGCCCCGAAAGGCACCAGGTGCCCGAGCGTGATCCAGTCCTGTGCTCGCGATCCGAACGGTGATTCAGCCGCCGGCTGCACCTGGGCTGTCAGTCCCTGGCCAGAGGCGTGCGACGTACTCGCCAGCAAGAGCACCAGCAAAGCCCCCAGTGCGATCACCGCCCGCGGTGTGTCGAGCTTGAAAGCGATCACGGTACGAGCACGGGCCGAAGGCGGGTACCGCTTCGCTCGGCGACCTCGGGTGGTGGCCACACGATCAGCACTCGCCTGCGAAACTCTGAATCTGATGACGATGACGTCCGTTCCATGTGTCGCATGACGACCACCTTGCTAGCTGTCAGCCGTTGACCGCAGAGGGCCACGCTCGCGCCTGGTCGCGGCCCACATACGATGGACGGCTTGGTCTCCGCCCCGGCATCTTACCGAGCCTCCAATCAACATGTGCAACGTTCGTCGCGAGATTCCTCAGCGCCTGCACCCATCACGGGCTGAAGACCTCAACACGGCCGTCGATCTGAGGAGGAACCAGGCCACCTGCGAACAACGCGTTCATACCTGTCGCCGCGCCGGCTAGATGGTCCCCGCCCTGACCGAGGTGGCCGACGCTCCAGTGGCCGGAGGTGCTGTCGTAGATGTCGACGGTGTTGTCGTTCGCAGAGCTAACGCCCGCGCCGCCGACGAAGAGGACCTTGCATCCAACCGTGATGGTGGCCGCCGGCGTGCGGGCCCGACTGAGTTTGGCGGTGGACCACCTGCCACTGATGCTGTCGTAGATGTCAACCGTGGCACTGTCCCTCGCGTTGAGGCGGGCGCCTACGTAACCCCCCGCAAAGACAACCTGCGTACCAACCGTAGCTACCGCGATGCCCCCGCGCACCTCGCTCAGCGCTGCCGTGGTCCACGTCCCAGTCGAGTCGTCGTAGATGTCAACGGTCGCAGTGCGTACCGGATCGACATTCTCGCCGGTCACCCCCGGCGAACACCACCTGGGTGTCGACCGTGGCGACCGCCTCAACCTCGCGTGCTTCGGACAGATTGGCGACCGAGGCCTCGCCGGTGCTGACATCTAGGATGTCAACGGTGTCTGAACGCGGTGCGTTGTTGGAGCTTCCAAGACGACCGCCAGCGAACAAGACATGCGTCCCGACCGAGGCGGCCACAAGCGACGACCGTGCAGTTGACAGGCTCAGCCCCGACCACTGGTCCGTGTCCGCGTCATACAAATCGACGCTGTCCGAGGCTGGCTTGAATATCCGGGGCCGTTCCCCTCGCTACCTCCCACGTACAGCAGCGGACCGATCGCCGTGGCCGCCAAGTCGGATGAGTGCTCTCATTGCTGCTCCGTAACAGGATCTGCACCGGCTGGGCAGATGAAGTAGTGCGGGCACCGCGGCATGGCTCGTTAGCACCACGATTCGCATGTCAGTATGCTGTGCGGTGATCTGACGTGTCGCTTCGATGCCACCGGTCCCTGGCATTTCCAGGTCCATAAGGATGACATCGGGTCGGAGACGATCCACCGCATGTACTGCCTGGTCGCCATTTTCGGCTTCACCCACCACCTCGATGCCGGGTTCGCGATCCAGCAACGCTCACATACCTTTTCGGACGACGGCGTGATCGTCAACCAGGAAGACGCGAATTGGTTTCTCATCGGACTCTGTCATGCGGGCACATCGATGCGGATGCGCGATCCCGCGCCGGGCGCGCTCTCGATCAGCAGACTGCCGCCAAGGCCAGCTACTCGCTCGCGCATTCCGGCAAGACCGAACCCACGCGTAGGAGTATCGGGCTGAAACCCCACACCATTGTCCTCGACCTCCATTACGGCAAGGCCGTCCGCCACGGTCAGCCGCACGCGTACGCGGCTAGCACGTGCGTGTTTGAGAACATTGCTTGCTCAGGGCCTCCTGGGCCAACCGATACAACTCGTGCTCCTGGTCAGGCGCAAGCCGAAGGTCGGCACTGCATTCGAACTCGGCGGCAAGTCCCGCTCGCGTCTCGACCGCCTGCAATCGAGAACGCAAGGCGGCGGCCAGTCCGTGCTCGTCCAGTATCTGAGGTCGAAGCTCGAAAAGAAGTTGGCGCATCTCCCCGAGCGCCTCTGAGGTGCCAAACGGCGTGTGCAGGATGATCAATGTGCGGGTACGGGGGCTCGTCGTCATGTCCCCTGTGCTGGCCGGGCTGTGGCGCGGCGCCTCTGAAGGACAGGGGTGGCAGACGCATGGCGGGCGCGGCACGTTGGGGCCGCCCTACTTCGAGGTTCCGGATATGCGGCGCAGTCTCGAGCAAGTGACGCAGCTCGGTGGCAGTATCGTCCACCACGGCGACCCGATCTGCATCTGTCGCGATTCCGAGGAGAGCCCCTTCGGGCTGATGCAAGGCGGCGGGCACGAGGGGCACAAGCCCCCTCCGCAACCATCTGAGGGCACCTGGGCGCGTGTATGCCCCACGCGATGGGGTGGTGCGCGCCGGGCGAGTGCCGGACGCGTACGCACGAGCCTGCTCGCACCCTCTCCCGAAAGCCGCAACCAGTTACGCGAACTCCGTCAGGCCGCGTGTTGAATCCCTACGTAGCTATCCCAAATGTTGAGCCAGCTCCGGTTCGTGAACGCTCCGACCTTCGATCCGACCGCGAAATAGGTCGGTACCTCGATCAATTCGATGTTGGTCCACATCGTGTCGTAGCCGTAGTGCATCAACTGCCGCCACAAGTCCTTGGCTTTGGCATCGTCCAGCTCGGCGACCGCCCCCTGGTACATCTGATCGGCATTGGGGTCGTTGCTCGTCCCATTCACTCCGGTCGTGGTGAACTGGTTCGCCGAGTGGTAAACGTTGTTGAAGAAGCTGGTGTTGATCCACGGCCAGATGACTCCAGCGTTCTGGTCGGTGGCGGAGGTAGGTCTCTTCGCCCAGATCGCGTTGTACACCGGTGTGTCGACCACCTGAATATCGACGTTGATGCCGACGGCTTGCCAGTAGCCCTGCAGCGCCTGCATCAGGTCCGCGCCCAAAGCGTTGGTGTACAGGGTGATTGTCTGCGGGTTGAATGCGCCGGGATACCCCGCGTCCGAGAGCAGTTGCTTGGACTTGTCAACATCGTACGGATCAGCTTTGAACGTGTCGTCCCAGCCCCAGGTCTGCTCGCTGAAGAACCAGAAGCCGCCGGGCTTGGCGAACCCTTTGTAGAAGGTGTCGGAGAGCTCCTGGCGGTTGATGGCGTACGACATCGCCTGGCGTACGCGGATATCTGACGTTGGCCCCGTGGTCAACCACGTGCCCGGGTAGCTGATGTTGGCCAGCGTGGGCAGGCCAACTTCCTGTAAACGGAAGCCGCTATTCTTCAGCTCCGTCAATCGGTCGAACGAGAGATTGCCAATGATGTCGACGTCACCGCGTTGCAGCTGAGCCACTCGCGTTGCTTCTTCGGGCACCAGCGTCTCCGTGATGTGCGCCCACTGAGGCTTGGTCGGACCCCAGTAGTCCGGATTGGCGTCGAAGTCCATGCTGGCCTTCGGCACGTAGCTGGAGAACTTGTACGGGCCCGACCCGACTGGTTTGGCTCGGAAGGCATCCTGGCCTACGCTTTCGAAGTAGGTCTTGGGCAGGACCAGCGTCTCGGCGAACGGGATTTTCAGCGGCCACTCGGGCTTCTGCGCCTTGAAGATGACCGTGTAATCATCCGGAGCTTCGATGGACTCATTGTTCTTGAGGATGTAGGGCGACCATGGATTGGTCGAATCTTTCGAGCCAAAATGCTGCAGTGAAAAGACCACGTCGGCGGCCGTCAGTGGATCGCCGTTGTGGAAAGTGATGCCCTTACGAATGTTGAACGTCCAGGTGAGGCCGTCCGGACTCAGGCTGTAGTTCTCCGCCGCTTGGCCGACGACGTTGCCTTGCTGATCGAACGTGAGCAGCGAGTCGTACAGGGCCCATCCCCAGTTAGACGTGATGACGATGGGGTCCATCGATTCGTTGCCAAAGTCGGCATTCGCATACCGGAGAGTGCCGGTCGATGCCGCCTGGACAGCGGGAGCGGCAGTCGAGGCCGCCTGCGCAGTTGTCTGTGCGGCAGTTGCCACGGCGGTTGGCGTCACCGCGCTGATTGCAGCCTGAGGAGCGGCTGTGGCGGGGCTCGTCGGCGCGGCGGCGGGAACGCTGGTGGCCGCGGGTGCTGGCGCCGCCGCCGGGCCACAGGCTGTTAGAACGGCCGAGAGGCCAACACCTCCGAAGAGTGCGCCCGCCGTGCGTTGCAGAAATGCGCGTCGGCTTCGAGCGGCCAAAGTCAGCTTCTCGTTCATGGTTCCCCCTGTTCGTCCAAGCAGCCCACACATGGCCGCTGACGAGTTCGCATCACGAAATCAGGCTAGGCCGACTTAGCCATCAGCGCAACACGCCTGGACTGCGACGCGTGAGAGCCCTCAGAGGGGAAGCAGTTCGGAGGCCACCGCGTCAGCGGGTACGTCGCCGGCGTTTTCCTCCGAGTGCCTGACGCCAGGCGCATTGACCCACATCTACCCGGGTGTGAACAGGTCGACCTGGTTGCCGCGCAAGGCTGTCACCGCGCCGGATGCCACCACAGCCAGCGCCTGGCCATCATCGACGCTGCCTGGTGTCCACTCACCGGGTTCCAGGTCGATCATGCACTGGACTACCTCGAAGGTTCCGTCGGGCAGTTCGACGCGAGTGGACCCGCGTTCCACGATTGTCGCGCCGACCGCTGTTGTCGCGGTGTCCATCCCGCGAGCACCGGCCTGGAGTCTCGCGTATGGATCTCCCATGAATCCCTGTCGGCTCACAGCTAGCGGCGCCTGCAAGCGAGCAGGGCGGTGGCGATAACTGGCGCGTCCGTATCCGTCAGGTTGCCAACAGCGACCCATTCACCATTGGTCTCCACCAACGCATCACCGGGGGCGTACTGGCGTTCGCCGACATCCTCCGGACGCCGCGAGACTGCGCCGCCGGTGACGGCGTTATAGATGTCGCCGCCTGGTGCGTGAACCGCGGTCCACACTAAGAGTGTCGCGCAGATCGATTGCGGTTCTGCGTACGCGTTGAGCGCTGCCGCAGGACCGCCGTGGCGGTACCGAGAGCGGGTTTGCCCGGATGCTTGCTGGATTTTGAGTCACCCGCCCCAGGGCTTTCGGCCAGCCGGATGAGTTCTCGCGCACGCTCCGCAATGCGCCGTAGATGCGCCAACCCCACTGGCGTGACTTCGCGGACCAAGGCTAACTTCCGGTCGACGTCGGCAAGACGGCCATCGTCAAGAGAGTAGGAGGTGTTGCTAGTAGCAACACTCTGCACCAAAGCAACGAAGTCATTGGGCGGCATGTCTCGAGCGACGCCAATGAGTTCTTCCACCTTCTCAGCGTCTTGGACCCGCGCCAGCTGCATTGCCCGAAAAATGTCGACGCGACCATCTTCCATAGCATCAGCGACAGCCTGGTTTCCCGCGATACGGATCCAACGACTGATCGTGCTGGGCGCCAGCCCCGTGCCTCTTGAGATCTCACGGACACCCTGCCCGGAACTCGCCAATTGGCGTATTGCGTCGACGCGCTCCTTTGCGCTTAGATCGACACGTTGGATGTTTTCGACGAGGTTGATGAGGTACTTGGTGTCCTCATCCAGATGAGGCTTGACGCTTGCTGGGATCCCGTCAAGTCCAGCCCGTACCGCTGCCTTGAGGCGTCGGTTCCCCGCGACAACCTGATATCCGTCGCCCTCGGGGGCAACAATGATCGGCTGCAAGATCCCGTGAGTCTGGATAGATGCGGCCAACTCGTTTAGCTTCGCCTCGTCGTAGCCCCGCCGGCTATTCCGAGCTTCAGGGCTCTATGTCACAGACGAAACCGGTACGAGAACCTGCCCGCGCCCTGCCTGTGCCTCGTCCAGCTGTCTCACGATGAGCTGCTGTTCACCAGCCACCCTCTTGATTCGCTGCGTGGGTCGGAGCAGTGTCTTAGGCATGAACTGGCTCCATGCGTTCTGCCAGAAGGCCAGCAATCGCACTCGCGACCGGACGGTAGTCCTGACCAGCTACGGATAGCGAGAGGTAGGAGTGCCGCCTCGGTACCGGAGGAAATACCGGCACGCCTCGGTCGCGACACTCTTCCTTCATCTGTTCCAAGTATGCGTGGTGGTCGGGCGGCTGCAGCGGCAGGTTCGTCAGAATGTTCTGACGCAGGATTTCATTCAGCTCGATCTCGTGGTGCTCGTTGATCAGCGGCTGGTCGTCCTGGGTGCCCGGCCAGCGCGTATCGAACATCGTCGGCACAACCCCTAGCACCTGGAGGAACACGTTAGGGTCAATGCGCGTGGATGGTCTGGGCGCGGTCCGGGGTGATGCCCTTGATCACGCACAACTCGTCAGGATGCTCGCGGATCACCTCGAACACGCGCTGGCCGAACCGCTCGACGGCCTCGGCCGCGCGCACCGGGCCGAGGTGGGTGGTGTAGGCCACCAGGAACGCGACGACGCCGCGTCGGTCCACGTGATCGACGAGCTCCAGCGTTCTGACCTGCACCTGCCAGCCGTAGCGAGCATGCTGGGTCCAGGTGCCACCCGCGCGGACGACCGCGCGCAGGCTGATCTCGGCGGGCAGGTACCCGAGCGCGCGCACGCGGGCGCCGTCGGGGTGTTCGATCGAGAAGATGGCGAAGCCGCGCTCCTCGCGGAAGTGGACCGCGGCGAGAACGCCCTGGACATCGGCGGCCGCACCCTCGCGCAGCGTCGGCAGGGGTAGCGTCTCAGCCCCGGTAGGCGACGTATTGTGGACAGACGCCGACGAGGTGGGCACCACCAGTGCAAGCATGCGGGTTGGCGCCGAGACTGTCCAGACCGATGCTGGTGCGGCCCAGGCTAGCGGTCATCCGATGCAGCTGGCCAAGCCGGCACACCATCCGGTAGCTGACTCGGCGCTGTTGGCCTACTTGGAGGCGCCGATCTTGAACATTCTGGTCCCGCACTCCGCACATAACCCCCCGGTCGCCGGCCGCCCGTTCTTCATCGTGACGGGTTTGGCACCCGTCATTGGGCGCTGCGACTTGCACTTCATACAGTAACCGGTAGCGACTGCTCCAGTTGAGGCTTTAGCCATTTCTCACGTTCCCTCGATTCGATTCGATTGATTCCGCCAACGATACCAGCAGCTGGAGGAATCCGGGGGTCATACCTTGGCGTACGATGACGCGCTGCACGGCGTGGCGCCGGTGGTCTGAGGGCAAGATGCACTAGCAGTACGTGGGCGAGACTTTGCCCGCTGCATCGGTCGGAGACCGAAACGAAACCACGTGCGCTGCGACGGGCGAGGTTGAGCGAGGCTCGAACCGACTCAGCAAACCGACTCAGCAAACCGCCTCGCGCGCGGCGCTGAGGACGCGCAGTCAACCTCCATAAGACGAAACAATCTCGAGTTTCCGAGCCCAGTGGCCGGGTTGCTGGCGCGCGACGGCTATTGACTTGCTCGCGGATCACTCTGTTGGAATTGCTGGGCCCGGGGTCGACCGTCGGCATCCCACAGCCATCCATCCACTTCGTCGCGCAGTGGCGCCCAAGATCGAGCGTCAGATCAAGCCGTCCTGTGCGAACGCCTCAGCAGGCAAATCCATCAGGTCCGGGTCATCGGATTCGCCGCTTACGTCCTGATTGTCTACGTGCGGCAGATACGGTCCAGGTTCGCCTGGATACAGCAGAGCGCCGTTCGAGTCGAGGCGCAATCCCTTTGCAGCAGCCCAGCCGCGCCATTCGGGACACTGACGGGCATGTCGGCGGCGCCAGTCGGTCAAACGTGCGCCAACCCGACCACCGCTGGTGTCCACGTACGTGACTTCGTTGCACAGCCGGCACCGCAGGCCGATCTCGGCAAATGGGTAGCGCAGGCGGGTCATCTGGCTCCGGAACGTAGCACCCGGGGTGCGCGGTGGAACAGCCGGGTGCCGGCGAGGTGATGGGCCTCGCGTCAGTGCTGAGGATCGACATCGGTCAACAATAAACATCCAAAAG
>JAFAOS010000136.1 GCA_019247515.1 Chloroflexota bacterium
ATGGTCCGGAGCGAAGGCCGCATTGGCGGCTTGCTGACTGCTGCTGACCAGATTGCGGTCGACCTGGTCCAGCAAGCTGCGGGAGAGTGTCAGGTACACGGCGGAGCCGAGCAGGAGCATGATCAGGGCGAGCACCAGGACGGCCCAGGCCACGAGTCGGCGGCGGATGGGCGTGAAGAGGGCGTGCTCGCTCATGGGTGGTGAGTATTGGCGGCGCCGCTTGGAGGCGCCTGAGAGCGCGCGGCCCAATGTTTGAGCAATTACATCGTGTCACGATATACTTGCCGCCGTGCCACTCGACTACGCCGCCCTCGCGCGCTTCCGCCTCGAGCTGCGCGGCTTCCTCCACTTCTCTGAACGCGCCGCCCACGCGGCCGGCATCGAACCCCAGCAGCACCAGCTCTTGCTGGCCCTCAAAGGCCTGCCGACAAACGACGAGCCGCCGACCGTGGGCAACGTCGCCACCTGGCTGGCCATCCAGCACCACAGTGCCGTCGAGCTCGTCGATCGCGCCGTCGCGCGCGGTCTTGTGCGCCGCGAGCACGACGCACACGATCGTCGGCGTGTGCTCGTGCACCTGACACACGAGGGCGAGGCGCTGCTCGACCGGCTCTCGGTCATGCATCAGCACGAGCTCCAATCCACGGCTCCGGCGCTGCTGGGCGCTCTCAAGCGAGTCCTGGACAGCATGGCGTGAGCGCCGCCACGCGTCAGCCGCCGACCGCGGCAACCGTGGAGGCCCTCGGCGATTTCCTCACCACTCCCCGCCTGATGCCGGTGTGCCTGCTGGCGATTGGCATCGGTGTCGTCAGCGCTTTCGTCGCCTGGGCCCTGCTGCGGCTGATCGGCCTGTTCACCAACCTCTTCTTCTTCCAGCGCTGGGGCACGGACCTGGTGTCGCCAGCCGGCAATCAGCTGGGCTTGCTGGTGGTCGTCGTGCCGGTCATCGGCGCGCTGATCATCGGCTTCATGGCGCGCTATGGGTCCGAGCGCATCCGCGGCCATGGCATCCCCGAGGCGCTCGAAGCCATCCTGATCAACGGCAGTCGCGTGGAGCCCAAGGTGGCCGTGCTCAAACCGTTGTCGTCGGCCATTTCGATTGGCTCGGGCGGTCCGTTTGGAGCCGAGGGTCCGATCATCATGACTGGCGGCGCGGTCGGCTCGCTGTTTGCCCAATTCCTGCATCTGAGCAGCATGGAGCGCAAGACGCTGCTGGTCGCCGGCGCGGCCGGCGGCATGTCCGCGACGTTCAATGCGCCGATCGCCGCCGCGTTGCTGGCGGTCGAGCTGATGCTGTTCGAATGGCGGCCGCGCAGTCTGATTCCCGTGGCGCTGGCGAGCGCCAGCGCGGCGGCGGTGCGCACCTACCTGCTCGGCGGCGGACCGTTGTTCCCCACGCCACCGCACAACCCGAACCCGGACCTGACCGCGCTGCTGGCGTGTCTGGCGGTGGGCATCGTGGCCGGCGGTCTTTCGGCGCTGCTGACGCTCGCCGTGTATGCCGCCGAGGACGGCTTCCAGCACGTGCCGCTGCACTGGATGTGGTGGCCGGCGATTGGCGGCGTCGTGATCGGCCTGGGCGGTCTGATCTTTCCGCAGGCGCTGGGCGTTGGTTACGACACGCTGGGCCAGCTGCTCCAGGGCAACGTGGCGTTCAACGTGATCATCGGCGTGCTGCTGGTGAAGTCGATGATCTGGGCAGTGGCGCTGGGCTCCGGCACCTCTGGCGGCGTGCTCGCGCCGCTGCTGATGATGGGTGCCGCGCTGGGCGGCATCGAAGCCGGCATCCTGCCGAACGAGGGCGCCGGATTCTGGCAGCTGGTCAGTATGGGCGCGATCCTCGGCGGCACGATGCGCTCGCCGTTCACCGCAATCGTCTTCGCCGTGGAGTTGACGCACGACGTCCAGATGCTGCTGCCGCTGCTGATCGCGGTGCCCGCCGCGTATGCGTTCACGGTGCTGACCATGCGCCGCTCGATTCTGACCGAGAAGATCAGCCGGCGCGGATTGCACCTGAGCCGCGAATACTCCGTCGATCCGCTGGAGACCGTCTTCGTCCGCGACGTGATGCGCACCAACGTGGTCGTGCTGCCGATCGACGTGACGGTCGGCGAGCTGAGCGAGTCGCTGCGCGACGATCACCGCGGCCGCGGCCAGCGGCTGTACCCCGTGGTCGAGCGCGACGACGTGCTGGTGGGCGTGGTGGCCGCCAGCGAGCTGGAGCTGGCGCTGGCCGCGACGGGCTCAGGCTCGGGCGATCGACCGCTGGCCGACCTGGTGCGGCGCGACCCGGTGGCCGCCTACCCGGACGAGCCGCTGCGCGCGGTGGTGTACCGCATGGCCAAGACGGGGGTCACGCGGATGCCGGTGATCCAGCGCGGCTTCGAGGTCGAGCTGGCCGGCATGATCAGCCTGCGGGACCTGTTGCAAGCGCGCATGCGCAGCCTCGAGGAAGAGCAGAACCGAGAACAGGTGCTGCGCCTGCACCGCCTGGTCCCCGCCCGCGCGCGGCGGCTCATTCGCCACAGGTAAAAAGGTATTTTTCCCCAGAGGGGACCCAAAGGTGTTTTCCCCGACGGGACCCAAAGGTGTTTTCCCCAGAGGATTCCATGAGTCCCAGAGCCGCCAGCGGCCATGAAACTGTTCCCTCCCTTTGGGGTCGTCACTAACGCTGTCGACGGACATTTCCTGGGAGGGGACCCAAAGGTCTTTCCCGGAGGGCTCCATGAGTCCCGGTCCCAGTCCCACCACCCGCCGAGCGGCGATGAAAACTGGTTCTTTATGGGTCGTCACGACGGGGGCGCCGAGGAAACCCACCGAGGCCGTGAAGCCCCCTTCACGTTGACGCG
>JAFAOS010000139.1 GCA_019247515.1 Chloroflexota bacterium
CTGGTCCGACCTCGGCGCTCGTGCCATTTTGGACCTCCGCTGCCATCTGCTCAGCGGACGCCCGCTCGACCGCGTGACCTTACTTCCTACAAACGTCGGTTAGACCCCCTCCAGCCCGAGCAGGTCGTTGCGGCGACCGTGCAGGCGTGCAAGAGCCTCCCAGAGCCGATGATCGAACGCATCGCAGGCCACAAGGCTCACGTACAGCTCTTCGGCCCGGGCGAGCTCGTCGTCTGACTGTCCCGCGGCCAACAGGTCACCGAGCCGCCGGCGCGCCAACTGGTGCATGGTGGCGTACTTCACCCGGAGATCGAGCACTCGCGGCCCATCGTCGAGCCATCGGTACGATGGCACATCGGGCCGGTCCAGGAGATCGCCGCGATACAACGCGACCGCCCGTTCGTACACTTTGATGGCTTCGTCTCGTGGGAGCGACCTTCCTTCGTCTAGGAGGCGAAGGAAGCAATGCACGTCGCTTTCGATCACGTTCGGGTCCAGGCGATAGATCGGGGTTTGCTTGTCCATCCGCGCAATTGGATCGCCTTCCCAACCCGGGATCAGTCGCTTCAATGCCCGACGCAGTCGATACCGCCGCTTCCGCAGCCGATAGGAACGATCCTCATCGTCCTGGTCGTCTTCTTCCCACAGGCTATCACTCAGCAAGTCGGCACGAACGCCGGCAGGGTCCTCGACTCCCAAAAAGACGAGCAGCTCCATCGCGACCTCGTCGGGCACGCCCGCCACGGGCCAGACAATGTCGCCGTTGTACACAAGCTCACGTGCACCCAGAAATCGAGCGTGCAGTTTCTGGCTGGATGTGGTGCCGCTGGCGCTTCCATTGGAGCGCTCGTCAACACGAAACGATGAGGCTCCACGATCGTCGTGTATTTCTTCGTCCTGGACACCGTTTGTTCGAGCGCCGATATCGTCGAGGTGGTGGGGTTCGATCGGGAGATCGAGTGGTAGCGAAGGTTCAGTTCCCTCTGAACCACCTGCCCCATTCAGTGTGAGTTCGGCGCTCGTTGGTGGTGCGTCGACTATGTCCGGTTCAACATCATTGACGGTCTCTCCGGCCACGTCAGCGGGTTGCTCGACTACGACCGACGTTCGCTCATCGGACGATTCCTCTTCTGCCAGCTCATCAGCAAGGGCTGGATCGTCCACTTCGTGCACCTCCGTGCAGCAATCCTCAGACGGTATGACCTCGGCGCGATGCGAAACCCACCAGTCTGGATTCGTCCCGCGTTCCTTGACGAGGGTCACCAGCGCCGCAAGCCGATCGGGCGCAACTCGATATCCCAGCGCCTGGACGGGCACGCGCCCCTCGACCCGGACGAGCAAATGGCCGCCGATGCCCAGTTCGGTCGCGTCGCCTGAACCCAGCAGTGCAATGCTCTCCTCCTCGTCTGCGGCGCGTAACACCAGGCGTGTCCCGAACTCGGGCAAGAGGGGACTGTCAACAACCAGGTCGGCTGCCCGTCGGCCGCTCGCTGCCAGCACACGAATCCGTTGGCGCGGGCCGTGCAGCATGATCGCACCCAGGGCTGCATGGTGCTCCGTGCTCAAATCCGCCAGCTCCGGTACGACAAGGACGATGTCCGGCCGATCGGCCTGGCAACCTGCGATACGAGAATCAAGTTCATGCCGAACGAGCTGGATCACATTCAGCGCGGCCCCTTCGTCGTTTGGGTCTACTGGCGGCTCCAGCACATGCGATACGCCGAATAGCTCGTCCGGCAGCGAGTGCGGACGGCCGATCACGATCAGGCCCAGATGAGCCGGAGAGCGACGAGCAACGACGGACGCCAACAGCGCCTCGAGTACCGCGTCCGCCCCGTGTCCAGACGGCGCGGCTACAAGCACGTGGCTCAGCGCGTCCCAGTTCGCGGCGAAGATCTGCCGGTCGGCGAGCAAACCCATGCGCAGCAGCATCGAGGGTGCTGCCCACGCCTCTGATCCATGAGGGGAATCATCCGGTCGCGCAATCGATGCGGCGCTGCCAACACCGGTCAGCCGTATCAGTACGTCGCCATCAACCGACACCATGCCGTCGACGTCCGACCTGCCACCGAACGCGCGAGTCGCGGCCTCGGGCAGGGCCTCGATCAACTCCTGCCGCGCGGCCATCGGCACGTCCTGCAGCAACAGGGTCGTCGACGAGCGCCCGTGACGGACGGCGGCCAGCCTGGCTCCAGTTAGCGGCAGTTCCGCTCCATCGGGGCTCTGGCGAGCCAGCACGGCGGCGACCTCTTGCGACATGCGCGCGGCAATCAGTGGGGCAGCGGCGAGATCGTCGGCGTCGGAGCCGATCTCCTCAACAGGTTCCGCCTCCGCGTAACCCGCGTTGACGACCACGTCACTTTCAGGCTGGGTGCGCCCTGGTCTCGGACGGCGTCGTCGCAGCACAAGGGCGGTCGCGGTTATGCCGGCGATCGCCGCGGCTGCCCCGGCTCCAGCACCAGCTGCTGGCGGAACCACCCGTTGTACCGTGCGCTGCGGGGCACTCGATTCGGGAATATCGACAGGCGTCGAATCCGTTGTCTCGACGGTTGCAGGCACGGGCGTGACTTCGGGAGTCGCGGGTGGCGACGGCATCGACGCTACCAGAGCTGCGGTCGGGACCGCGGTCGAAACAGCAGTTGGGACGCTCGAAGCCGATGCACTTACGACCGGAGTCGGGGTTGCGGCTGTTTCCTCCGTTGTCGGCTGGCTATCCGCCTCTGCCGGAGCCGGTTGCTCGGCAGGCGACGGAAGGTCCAGTTCAGGCACTCGCAGCACCAGGCCCGGCCAGATGAGCCGCGGATCGCGCAAGACGTGTCGGTTATCCAGTCGGGCGCCTCGATTCGCTGCATACAGCTCTGGCCAGCGCCGTTCGCTGCCGAGCAGACGCGCGCTGATGGCCGCCAGGCTGTCGCCCTTTCGAACGGTATACCAGTGCTCGCCGACGGCGTCAGTCTCGATCCCGGTTGTCGGCTCGGGCACGATCAGTTGCCACCCCGGCAGGATCACACCGGCTCGGTCGAACGTGCTACCGTCCGCCATGTGTCGGCCCTGGTTGGTCTGATACAGCAGCTGCCACTTCTCACCATCGCCGTAGAAACGTTCGGCGATCCCGACCAGGTTGTCGCCGGGCTGCACCGTGTAGGCGATGCTGTCAGACGCAACCTCATCAACGGGCTCTGGTGACGTCGCCCAGAACTCGGGTGCAGTCGTCGTCGACACATCGCCTCGTGGGCTGAAGTTGACTGAGAAGGCTGCTGGCTCGGGCGGCGCCGCCGCCGCGGCGGGCACTCCCGCCAGTGCAACCCTGGCGACCAGGCCGCCCGCTAGCGACGTTTGCACCGCCTTGCGAACCAGGGGCGCGGTCAGCAGGTCGGCGATCCCGCGCGCCTGTCGGACTCCGGCCGCATCTCCCGCAACATGTTCGGCGACGCCGACACAGACCTGCAGAAGCAGGCTGAGGACCAGCCAAGCCCAGACCGACCAGCCCAGCATTCCGACGACGTACACCCCTCCGTCAAGCGGCGGACGCGAGCTTCGAAGCATCGCTTCGAGCGAGCTCGGGTCCGGCACGCCAATGGGCGAAACTGGCGCATGCGGTAGTCCGACTACCTCATACAAACCCGCGCCAAACAGGACGAGAAATACGATGAGGGTGCGGAGCGAGACGGCACCAGCCGCACTCACCTCCGCCGGAGGCTTGCTGCGCATATTGCTCCTCTGGCGTGAATTACTGAGTGACGATGGATTGAATCTGGCGAACTTGGTGGCGGCCCGGGTAAGTGTGGATCACGTCGGGGATGCCCTGCGAGCCATTGCCATTGGCGCTGAACACCGCCGACCAATCGATCGTCACCGCGATCGGATAACCACCCTGGTTTACGAAGTTGATTGACGACCAGTGGTATGCGTGCGCCACCGGCGACGCGTCGCGCGGATCCGGGTCCGTGTACGCACGCCCCAACCAGCTGTTGTCGCTGAAGTCCGCGGAATTGTCGCGGTCGTCACCGAACGTCCATTCATAGTGCTTGGGTGTGAGGCGGACCACAACGGTGACGGAGTCGTCGACCAGGTGACAGTCGGGCAGGCCATTTAGCAGCCGACAGACACTGTGATTGGCGTGTTGCGTCTTGGAATGTGTCAGTACGTTGCCCACATAGCCCTGCACCCAGAACCACGAATCGATGTTCACCCGGCCCGGGTCGGGGTTGACCTTGAGCGTGATGGAGGGTAGAGGAAACTCCTGCTCAGCTTGCACGGCCAGGGCGTGGGGAATCGATATGAGGCACCGGGCCAACTGGCGCGAAGTCCGTCGTCACGCCATCGATCACGGGCGTGTCCATTGTCCAGCCGCCAATCGACAGGCCGCCCACGGTTATCGGCGGTTGATCGGGTCCTGACTCCGTTGAGAGGGGGCCGCCCGGAACGATCAGGTTTGCGCCGTTCGACGGAAGACGAGGAGAGACGTCTCCTGTCGGCGGCGACCCACCAGTGAGCGGTGGACCAGGGGGAGACCCGGGCGTCGATCTGGCCGGGATTGAGAATGGCGGCACGGCAGCCTGGCTTCCGCCTTTGGGTTGCTCGATAACCCGTGACCGCGGGGCCACCGCCGGCGCGGAGTCCACCTGGTCCTGTGTGTCAATTCCCACTTTCAAAGTCACACTGTTCGATGTTGCGGCAGCGTCGGCGCTTTGATTTGTTGCACCCTCACTGCATCGCCAGTGGCCAGGGCCGGCACCGTACCCGCAGTCGGCCAGCACCCAGGTCACTGGAAGCAACGCCAGGACAGCGATTGATGCTGCAATGAGGACGAGCCTGTTAATCATTGCTCGGATCTTCTCGAACTACCTTCCAGACTCCGTCAAGGTTCTGAAGTTGGAACGTGTCCGAATACTCTTCGGTGGTCGGCTGAGACTCCAGCGGTGCCTTTGTTGCTGGATCAAGCCGAATCGTTTTGGCTACGTATTGGTCAACGATTACCGCCGAATC
>JAFAOS010000142.1 GCA_019247515.1 Chloroflexota bacterium
CGGTGCTCTGGGCGACGCGGCTGCGCCCGGCGGTGGAACGGGAGGCAGCGAAACCGTCGACGGCGACGGAGCGCGCGGGCGGGAAGGAGGTGGTGGTGGGTCATCGTCGTGGTCCGCCCGGGGTGGGTCCGAATCTGGTGGTGGCTCCTGCTGCGTGAATTCGTCGACGACCTCGTCCAGCTTCTGGCGGTCCAGCCCGGGTTGGTCGAACGGTTGCCGCCGCCGGCGGTGGGGCAGCGCCAGCTCGGCGGCCTGGCGCACGTCCTCGGCTGTCACGCGCCGCCGGCCGGCGTACGCGGCCAGGGTGGCGGCGGCCTTGTACGTCACGATGTCCGCGCGGAGGCCGTCCACCTCGAAGGCGGTGCATATCCGCGCGATCAGGTCCAGCATGGCGTCCGGAAGCTCTACGTCCGCCAGATCCCGCTGGGCAGCCGCGATGCGCGCCGCCTCGCTGGCTTCGGCCACCGCCCAGTCGGCAGCAAACGCGCTCGGATGCCGTTCGAAGGCGATGCGTCGACGGACGACCTCCGCACGGTCCGCCGTGCTGGGCATGCTGTCGACGTCGACTGCCAGGCCGAAACGATCCAGGAGCTGCGGGCGCAGGTCGCCTTCTTCGGGATTCATGGTGCCAATCAGCACGAAGGCGGCCGGATGGCTGAAAGATACGCCGTCGCGTTCGACGGTGTTCACGCCCATTGCCGCGGCGTCGAGCAGCGTATCGACCAGGTGGTCCGGCAGCAGGTTGACCTCGTCCACGTACAGCAGCCCCCGGTTGGCGCGGGCCAGCAGGCCAGGCTCGAAATGGCGCTGGCCCTCGGCGAGGATGCGCTCGACGTCCAACGTGCCGATGACGCGGTCTTCGGTCGCGCCGACCGGCAGCTCGACGAAGGCGGGTGGTTGAGCGTGCGCGCTTGATGGATAGCCGCGCTGCCGGCATTCGGAGCAGGTCGCCGCGGAGCGCTCCGGCGCGCACCCGAAGCGGCAGCCGTCGACCACCTGCAGCGCTGGCAGGAGTGCCGACAGGCCGCGCGCGGCGGTGGACTTGGCGGTGCCCTTCTGTCCGCGGATCAACACGCCGCCGATCTTCGGATTGATGGCATTCAGGATCAATGCACGTTTCATCGGCTGCTGACCGACAATGGCACTGAACGGGTAGCCGGCGCTCACGCAGGCACGCCGTCAATCTCGGTGCGTGACTCCAGCAGCTCTTCGGCCCCGAGGTACGCCTGCTCCAGGGCGTCGCGCATTTCAGCGGCCGGATCGGCCCACAGACCGCGGTCCATCGCCTCGAGGAGTCGGCCGCTCATGTCCTTCAGCGCCCACGGATTACTGCGCGCGAAAAACGATTGCATTTCATGATCCAGGACGTAGGTACGCGCGACTTCCGCGTACATCCAGTCGTCGAGCACGTCGGCGGTGGCGTCGTAGCCGAACAGGTAATCCACCGTCGCGGCCAGCTCCAGGGCGCCCTTGTAGCCGTGTTCTCGAATGCGGTCGATCCACTTGGGATTGACGACTCGCGTGCGAAACACGCGCAGCGCTTCTTCTTTCAAGTCACGCACGCGCGTGCGAGCCGGGTCGGACGTGTCGCCGAAGTAACGTTTCGGTGCGGACCCGGTGAGCGAGCGAATGGTGGCGATCATGCCGCCGTGGAACTGGAGGTAGTCGTCCGAATCGAAGATGTCGTGTTCACGATTGTCCTGGTTTTTGGCGGCGACCTCTACGCGGGCGAGAACGGATTCGAAGTCGGACCGGGCGTCGACGCCGTAGTCGTCGACCGAGTAGGCGTAGCCACCCCAGTTGACGTACGCAGTCGCAAAGTCAGCGCCGGTCTGCCAGTTGCCGGCGTCGATGAGGGGCAGAATGCCGGCGCCGTAGCTGCCCGGTTTGGAGCCGAAGATCCGATAGCGCGCGCGGCGCTCGGCCGTGTGCGGAGCGACCCCGCCGGACTCCAGGCGGGTTCGTTCGGCCTGGTACAGGGCGCGCAGCGGATTTTGTTCAGGCGTCTCGTCGAGCATAGCGATGTGCTGAACCGCGCTATCCAGGACGCTGATCACGTGCGGAAACGCGTCGCGGAAGAAGCCGGAGATGCGGCACACGACGTCGACGCGTGGACGTCCCAGCTCCGAAATAGGAATCACCTCGACGCCCTCGAGACGCCGGCTTTCGGACTGCCACACCGGACGGACGCCGAGCAGGGCGAAGACCTGGGCGATGTCGTCGCCGTGGGTGCGCATAGCGCTGGTGCCCCAGATGCTCAGGCCGACGCGTCGCGGGTAGGCGCCCGTTTCGCGGAGATGACGCTGGACGAGGTTGTCGGCCAGCTGCTGGCCCACGCGCCAGGCGGAGTGGCTGGGCATGCTGCGCGGATCGATGGCGTAGAAATTGCGACCGGTTGGCAGCACGTGGGCCATACCGCGGGTGGGCGCGCCGCTGGGTCCGGCGGGGACGTATTTACCGTCGAGGGCGTCGAGGATATGGCCGACCTCGTCATTGGCTGAGACCTGCAGCCTGGGGAGGAGCTGGTCGGTGATGAACTGGAGTGTAGAGAGGACCGCGGGCGGGGCCGCTTGCGTGCCGAGGACCTGACGGGACAGCGCCAGGTGGGTTTCCTCCGACCCGTTCGGCCTGCGTGGCGGATGACTTGGGTCCTGTCGATGGGTAGGGGAGACCCCTACAACCCCCTGGGGATGGCCGAGGTTGCCCTCCGCCGTGGGGTGAGCGTTTGGTGACTGATGACCTGGCTCTTGCCGAGTGTCGGACAGGAGCTCGTCGAGCAGCTTCACGCATAGCTGGTCGATGGCTTCCAGCGCGTCGCTCGTGCTCGCAACCTGGCGACGCGTCAAGTTAGCGAGGCGCCGGGCTCCCTCCGAGGTGTCCAGCCGCGCGCCAAGCTCGGCCGTGAGCGAGTCCAGGTCCAGGTCGAATGCCGCGGCCACTCCGGAGCGCAGGCTCGGCACCTCCAGGTTCGGAATCCGCACCATCGCCAGCACCAGGTCGCGCAAGCGTTCGGCAGCGTACACCTCGCCCAGCGTGTGAAGTCCGCCGCGGATCAGCGCGCTGCCCAGCTCGCAGAGGTACCCGTCCAGGTTTTCGATGAGATGCGCAAAGTCCTTGGAGCGCATTTCGGCCAGCGTGATCGGCGTTCCCTCGTCGGTAACCTGCGGATCCCAGTCGTGGGTGTGGTCGCCCTGCTGGTTCAGGCGCTGGATCATCAGGTTGATGTCGGAGTCCAACCGGGCGTCGACCACCAGGTCCCAGATCTGCTTTTGGAGCATCGGCAGCTTCGAGGGGTCCAGGGCTTCCACCTGGTAGTACTCGTCCACCAGGCGCGCTAGCTCGTCGAGCTTGCCGTACGCGTCGGCGGTCGTCATCGGCGGGGTAAGATGGTCGACGATCACCGCGTGCGCCCGTCGCTTGGCCTGAGCGCCTTCGCCGGGGTCGTTGATGATGAACGGATAGATCAGCGGCAGATCGGCCAGGAGCTGATCCGGAAAACAGGTCTCCGACAGACCGACCGCTTTGCCAGGCAGCCATTCGAGCGTGCCGTGCTTGCCGGCGTGGATGATGGCATCCGCCTGGAATCCGTCACGGATCCAGCGGTACAGCGCGAAATAACTGTGCGTTGGCGGCAGGTCCGGTTGGTGGTAGATCAGATTCGGATCGACGCCGTAGCCGCGCGGGGGCTGAATGGCGACGAATACGTTGCCGAACTGCAGACCGGCCAGCGCGATGTGATCGTCGTGGACGAAGCTTTCGCCGGGCGGCGGACCCCAGCGGGTCTGCATCTGGTGCTGGTTGACGGTGGGCAGCGCCTCGAACCAGGTGTTGTAGCCTTCGATCGGCACCCGGGCGACGGCGTCGCGCAGCTGCGCATCCGTCAGATACTCGGTGTCGTAGGAGCAGCGGTCTACCAGGTTGGCCAGCAGCGCATCCCCGTCTGCCGGCAGGCGCGCGGGATCGCCGACGTCGTAGCCCGCCTCGCGCAGCGAGTGCAACAGGCGGAGGACCGAGGCAGGCGTGTCGAGTCCGACCGCGTTGCCGATACGCGAGGCCCTGGCGTTGTAGTTGGTGAGAATCATCACCACGCGTTTGTCCGAATTGGCCTTGCGACGCAGCGCGGCCAGCCGCAGCGCCTGGCCCACCGTACGGCCGACGCGATCCGACCTCGGAACGTAGCGCACCACCGGTCCATCCAGGCGACCACCGGCTGGCAACGTTTCCTTGAACGAGATCGGCACGCCGATGATGCGACCGTCGAACTCGGGCAGGGCCACGTTCATGGCGGTCTCCAGCGGCGTAAGGCCGCGCTGGGAGGCGTCCCACTGGGCATGCGGTCCGCCGACGGCGACGGCCTGAAGGACGGGAATACCGAGCCGGTTGAGTGCCTCGACAGACCAGCCGGCGCCGGTGGGTCCGTCCGGGTTGACCTGGCCCATGGCAAAGCTGGTGGTGGTGATGAGCACGTCGGCGTTGTCGGCAAAATACTGCAGCGCGTCGGGCAGCGTCCGGTCACTGGCGCCATCTTTGAGCGAATAGGCGTAGACGGCCAGCGCGTTGGCTCCCTGGGCTTCGATCTCGTCGATCAACGCGTCGATGAACGCCGTGTTGCCGCTAAGCAGGTGCGAGCGGTAGAAGAGGACTCCGACCGTGGGCCGGTCCTTTGCGACCGCGCGCTGCTGGTAGACGCCGTGGCGTGGCTGCGGAGCGGGAGGATCGAAACCGAAGCCACCGGCGAGCAGGTGGTCGGCCAGGAAGCGGAGGAGCTGCTCGTAGTTGGCGACACCTCCGAACTGGAGGTACGCGAACGCTTCGTGCGCCACCGGAACTCCGGCCGTCGACAGCGCCGTCAGCTCGGGGTCCAGCGCGTCGGTACCTGGCAGGCAGATCAGCCACTTGTCTGTCTGACGCACGTGGTCGACGATGCGGTCCAGGCCGTGCGCAAAGCTGGCATGGCCGCCCATCAAGCGGACCACGATGACTTCCGCGCGCGGGAGGGCATTGTCAAGAAATGCGTCGACGTCCGCGTCGGACTTCAGGTGGCCGAGTCCCGAGGCCTGGACGCGAGGGAAGTCCTCCGGCAGTTTGTCCAGGGCCTGGCTGAGGACCAGCAGGTCGGTGTCGGAGTGAGTCAGGAACAGGAAGCCGTCCGCCGCGACTGAGAGGCTCGGGCGGGCGGCGTGGTAGTCGTCGACCGGGCTGCCATCCGGTCGATCCTCCCAGCGAAACGCGGTGAAATGCAGCTCGGCCAGGGCTGGCGGCGGAGGCAGGTAGGCGTCGGCGGCCAGCATCGAATCCACGTAGTCCAGCAACGCCATGATGAGCGCCTCGCTGTTCAGCGACTGGAAGTACAGCGTACGGCCGTCGAACATGAGCATGGTCACGTTGGACAGCACGCAGGGCCCCAGACATCCGCCGATGGTCAGGTGGACCCGGTTGCGCCACTTGCGTCGTTCCCACTCGCGGTCATACACGTCGACCGGCACCGGAGCGTGCCCCCGTTCGGTATGCCCGCAACAGCAGCCAGTGGCGCACACGAACAGGTGGCCCTGACGACGCGGCACGTTCACGGTCTTGCCGTCGGCCCGAATGATGAGATTGCGACGCGGGGCTGAGGAAGACTGGCTCGTGGGGCTCAGTCTACCAGCAATTGCGCGCTTGCCAGGGCCATGCTAGGCTACGCCTTTGTCGGATGCCTGCTGGAAGCCGGTGAGAACCCGGCACGGTCGCGCCACTGTAACGCAGCCCGCCTTCGAGCGGCAGCGGAGTCAGACCTGGCAGCACCAGATCGATCTCTAGGGACGCACGATCCCGAAGGAGTACCGCCAGCATGCTGAGCAATCCCGCAATTTCCCGACCTGTTGCCACCCCCGTCGCGATTCCAGTCCGCGAGTGGCTGCCGTGGATCGTGTTCGCCGGCATCGTGATGCTGTTCCTGATCTACTTCGTGGGCGCCGAGCAAGGGGCCACGGCGATCTTCAGCGGCTCCTATCTGCACGAGTGGGTCCACGACTCGCGGCACCTGACGGGCTTCCCCTGCCACTGATCGACTGAAGCGGTCGAGATGGTAGGCGGGCTGCTCGTCCGCGGGATGCTGGCCGGCTTGCTGGCAGGCGTCCTGGGGTTTGTGTACGCGCATCAATTTGGTGAGCCGTCGGTGAATACGGCGATCGCCTTCGAGTCGTACGTGGAATACGACGTCCACCAGCAACCGCGGGAAGTCGAGCTCGTGAGCCGCGACCTGCAGAGCACGGCCGGGCTCGGCACCGGCACGCTGATCTACGGAGTGGCCGTGGGCGGCATGTTCGCGCTGGTCTTCGCCGCGACGTACGGTCGGCTGGGTTCGCTGGCGGCGCGCGGCACGGCGGCGGTGCTGGGCTTGCTCGGCTTCACGGCGGTCTACCTGGTGCCGTTCGTCAAATACCCAGCCAACCCGCCGTCGGTGGGCGACCCGGTCACCATCCAGTACCGCACGGCGGTGTACGTGGTC
This sequence comes from Chloroflexota bacterium, assembly GCA_019247515.1. Taxonomy (GTDB): domain Bacteria; phylum Chloroflexota; class UBA6077; order UBA6077; family CF-72; genus CF-72. The sequence continues at coordinate 6,491 of JAFAOS010000142.1, forward strand.
ATGCTGCTGGCCTCGATTGCGAGCATGGTTTTCGCGGTTGCGCTCCAGCGGCGGCTGGTGGCGCGGTTTGGCAATTGGAACGCCACCCTGCTCGCCGCTGGAGCGTACGTGCTGGCGATGGGCGTGTGCTACGCGGTGTTTCCGGCCATCGACGAGGTCCCTCAGGAAGCGTTACCGAACGTCGTCGACGCGGTCACCCGCGCCGACGTGACGTTCCCGCCGACGGTGCTGTGGTCGTTCCGCATCGCCTCGATCGGCCTGCAGGTGGTGCTATGGGCCACAATCTCCCTGGTCTTCGGCGCCCTGGCCGAGAGACTTCTCGAAAACCCACGAGTGGCCGCCAATCGGCGCGTTAAAAGCGCGGTTTGAACTCAGGCCTTCCTTTCCATTCGCACGCCGCCTCTGGGTGTGCCGCCTTGCATCTTCGTGACGTCGATGATCAGCGCGCAGCCGCTCTCATGCGTCTCGTGCTTCTGCTCGACGTCCTGGATCAGGTTCCAGACGCGCGCGCAGATCTCAGGGTCGGTCTCGACGTGGCCAATGCCCTGTACGACCAGCGTCGAGCGCGTGTTCGAGTCGCGGTACAGCAGCGCGATGTTGGGATTTTTGGCGATCGCGGCGGCCATGCCGCCCGTCTTCTGGCGCATCCAGATCGACAGCTGCGTCGGACTGTAGACCTGCACGCTGCCGCGTAGCGACAGGCTCGGTTTGCCGTCTTCGTCGACGTACGCCACCGACATTGGCGTGTTGTTGCGGAGCGCGCCGTTGATCAGGCCGCGCGCAGTGTCGGGAATCGTGTCGGTCGGCTGGGCCGGCGGCTGGGCCACGACCTCCTGGTCGACGGTCGAGATCTTGCCATCGCCGTTGAACGAAAACGTGAGGTGGACCTCGGCCGGGGCCGCGCCCATGGGCGGAAAAGTGGCGTCGACGCGGGCTTTGTCGCCCTCGAGCCGCGCCGGCGACCAGAAGCCGCGAAAGAAGACCGGCGTATTCGGCCACTCACCCGAGATGCGCGCCAGGACGTCGTCGTAGCCAGAGATGGTGTTCTTGCGGGCACCTGAGCCGACGGTCAGGACCACGTCGCGGGCAAGATACTGACTCGCGTTTTTGCTGGCGGGAATCTCACCCGTCCTCAACGCCAGGACGTAGGCGTCGGCAGCTTGCAATCTGTTGTCCACGGGTTGTTTTTTACCGGGTTTCAGCGGCCGACGTATCGGGCGGGGCGCTTGTCGCGGAAGGAGACGCGGCCTTCGGTGGCGTCCTCGGTCGTGCGGATCAGGTTGGCGAGCTGGCGTTCGTAATCGGTATACGCGTCGAGCTCGTTGAGGACGGAGCGGTTGACGGCGAGCTTCCAGGCGGCGTAGGTCAGGGTGGGACCGTTGGCCAGCTCGGTCAGAAACTCGCCGAGGTCGGCCGCGTAGGTCGACGGCTGCCAGAGGCGGTTCAGGAGGCCGATGCGCTCAGCCTCGGTGCCGTCGATGACGCGGCCGGTGACGAGCAGGTCCATCGCGCGCGACTGACCGATCAAGCGCGGCAGCAGCAGCGGCACGCCCTGACCGGCGAAGATGGCCCGACCCGAGCGAATATCGCCCACCAGCGTCTCGGTGTGGCCGACGCGGAAATCGCACGCCAGGGCGAGGACGAAGCCCGCGCCGTGGCAGCGGCCGTTGAGCGCGGCGACGACGGGCTTGGGCAGCTCGAGCAGGTTCTTGACCAGGGCGTGGTGCAGGCCGCGATCGTTGTTGATCCCGCCCGGGTTGCCACCCTGACGCCGATCGCCCATGCCGGCGACGATGTCGTCGCCCGCCGAAAACGCGCGGCCCGCGCCGGTGAAGACCAGCACCCGCACGCGCTCGTCGTGGCGGCATGCCTCGACGGCCTCGAGGAACTCCTCGATCATCAGCCAGGTCATGGCGTTGAGTCGCTCGGGACGATTCAGCGTGACTCGGGCAATGCCGTCCTGTACGTCGAACAAGATCGTTTCGAAACTCATGTGAGCTGGTTCCGGCTTGTGGTGGAGGATGGAAGCGGCGACTGCAACTGGATGAACTCGTCGTAGCGACGCGCCGAGCTGCTGAGCACCTCTTCGATATCAGTCTGCAGCAGGTAGCCGGCGGCGGCGAGTGAGTCGGCCGCGGCGCGGACCTGAGACAGGTATGCGTCGCGGCTCGGGTAGCGCTCTTCAATTGACGGTCGGCGGTCGCCCCAGGCTTCTCGCAGCTGACGCGTGGCGGCAAACGGGATGGTCGCGCCGTTGAGCAGCAGGTTCATCTCGGAGCCGCCAATCGAGGCGTGGCGTGGGTTCCAACCGGTGAAGGTGGCCAGTGGCGCCGCCACGTCGGGGTGGCGCACGCCACTCACCTCGTTGCCGTCCGCGTCGACGGCAGGCACCACGTCCGGGTAACTGCCGCGATCGATTGCCGGGAATCTGGCTCGCCCGCGCGCGGCATCGGGCCCATAGTCGAGGCGCTGGGTCGGATACAAACGTCGAGGCGGCACGCCCGGTCCTGGCAAGCGTTCAGCGGACCCCACCAGGGTGGATCGAGGCACGAGCGTCGCGTCGGACAAGCGCGGATAGGCACTCGCCGGCGGCGGGACGCCGCGGGTTGCCCACGCGTCCAGGTTGGCGAAGGCCGCGCGCACCAGCGGACGATAGTCAATCGAGTT
>JAFAOS010000144.1 GCA_019247515.1 Chloroflexota bacterium
TACATCCTGGTGGACTACCTCCAGCAGAAGTCCAAGCGCATCGCGAGCTGAGGAAAGGCTCTCACCCACGCACTGCGCTGAACGTCAACCTTTCACGTAGGCGAATTTCTCCGCGACCAGTCCGTCGCGCACGCGAAAGACGTCGACACCGCGCACGTGACCGTCGCCCCACTCATAGCGCCAGCGCACGACGCAGTGGTCGCCGGCCGCGAATTGCTCTTCAGCCACGAACCTGGCGTTCGGGTTCGAGCGGAAAAACTCGTCCCAGACCTGTCGCACCGCGGCGGCGCCAGCATAGCGGGTGCCGTCCGGCGCGGGTCCCGTGTTTTCGAAGACGCAGTCGTTGGTCATCGCGGCCATGACCCCATTCACGTCATGCTTGTCGAAGGCAGCATTGAAACGCGCCACCGCGGCGAGCGTGGCCGCGGTCTGGTCTTCCAGCGCGGTCATGGCTTGCGCCCCAGCATGGCCAGCAGGCGCGTTTGCGCATCCGCGTCGGCGGCGACAGGCAGGTCTTCGCCAAAGACACCCGCGCCGCGGAACTGGGTTGTCAGCTCCTTCGCAATCGGCAGGCACGCCGCGACGAGGTCCGGGTCGAGCCGCGTGTTCTGGCCGCTCGCCCGGGCGATGTCCCAGCCGTGGATCAGCGTGTCGAGCAGCAGCTGCGCGGCGTAGTCGGACCCGGAATAGTCGCCGAACGACAGATGACAGGTCGCTTGCATGGCTCCAGGGGCAGTCACCGCCTTCGTAGCCGCTGCCACCGAGCCGGCGTAGGCCGCGGCGGGATTGTCGCCCGCCAGATCGCCGTCCAGTCGATTGCCGACCTCGGCGATGGTCTTGCCCGGGAACAACTCGGCGGCCCACAGGTTCTCGCCGATGATGTGGTTGGCGACCTGCTTGACGTCCCACTCGGTACACGGCGTGGCCAGGTGCCATTGCCCGGAACCAACCGCGTCGAGGTAGGCGCGCGTGGCGCCCATCGCCTTGACATAGTGCTCGCCCGTCGTGGTCATGCGCGCCATTATGCGCCCCTGCCTGTCAACCCGCGTTCCAATCGCGCCACAAGTGGTTGAGGATCGATGCCGATCCAGTTTCAAATCGGCTAACACTGGGCTGCAAAGGCGCTCGGCTCTTGTCGAAGTGCGGGACGGTCCGTATAGTTGGCCGCGCGTTTACCCGCCAGGAGCAACAGAAGGCACAAGCATGTACGGCACTCCAGCAGTTTCAGTTCGTCGAAGTCGTGAAGATAGCGCGCGGGGGATCGACTCGCTGCTGTGGTTGGCCGCGGGCGCCGCCTGGGCGATTGTTGCTTTGCGGGCGTGGAGTCAGACCAGGAAAGTCGAGGCGCGCCGCCGCACGTTCGTGGTGTCCGATCGCCTCCTGACCCAGGTCTTCCCCCACGGCATCCGACACTGAGAAACTTTTCGTACGCGTGCTTATCGGCCCGTAAACTTCGGTGGACGTTTCTCGTTGAAGGCCTGGATGCCTTCGCGGCGGTCGTCGGAGGCGATCGCGCGCATGTACGACTCGTGCTCGCGCTCGAGTCCCTCTTCGAACTCCTGATCGGCGCCTCGATCGATCGCCCACTTCGCCTGGCGCACGGCGAACGGGCTGTTGCGCATGATCTCGCGCGCCAGCGCCGTGGCCCTGGGCACCAGCTCGCCGCGGGGCACGACGTGATTCACCAGACCCAGGTGCAAAGCTTCTGAGGCATCGATGCGGCGCGCCGTGAAGATCAGCTCCTTCGCCCGATTGCGGCCAATCATGCGCGGCAGGTTCTGGGTGCCGCCACCGCCCGGAATGATGCCCAGACTGACTTCTGTCAAACCGAAGACCGCATCCTCGGAGGCGACGATGAAGTCGGCCAGCATCGCGAACTCCGTCCCGCCGCCCAGCGCGTAACCGTGCACTGCCGCGATCATCGGTTGGGGTACGTTGCGCATGCGGATGAAGAGCGTGCGCAGCAGCGCGCGCTGGTGCGCCCAGTCTTCGGGCGTGAAGTCGCGGCGCGCTTTCAAATCGGCCCCGGCGCAGAAGGCTCGCTCGCCCGCGCCGCGCAGGATGACGCTCCACACGTTCTCGTCCCTGGCGAGGCTTTCGCACACGGCGGTCAACTCGGTTGCCAGCGTGTTGTCGATGGCGTTCAGCACCTCGGGGCGGTTCAGGACGATGGTGGCAAGATGCTCGTCGCGTTCGACCAGAACCGTCGGACTCACGCGCCCGCCTCGGGACCCGCGGCTGTTTGCGTCTGGTCGGCGAGGGCTTGCTCGCGCATGTGACACACTCCTTCGCTGAAGTGGACGGGGTAGCGTGGCGGCGACAGGATCTGCCGGTACTCGTCCGGCAGACGTCGCAGATTGCCCTGGGCGAGCTCCCAGATTTCGCTGAGGGGTGGCAGCGAGCCTGAGACGACCTCGCCGTCGAGCACCACCGGCTTGAGCAGTCGCTCACTGTTCAACGGCTTCGGTTCGCTGGCCAGCTGAATGACGTCCGACTCGAAGTCGCCGAGGCGGTACACCTCTTTGATGCCCGGCCAGGTGCTCTTCTCGCCCGCGACCTTGACTTTGGGATGGCCGCCGCGTTCGTCGCTGCAGAAGACTTCCTTGTACACGCCGCCGAGCGCCGCGCCCTCGATATCGCGCTCGACCGAGCCAGCCCCGACCCCGAGACTGGTGCCCACGCCAAAGGCATCGATGGGCGCGTCCGCATCCAGCAGCTCGGCGATCAGGAACTCGTCCAGGTCGCCAGACGCCGCAATTCGGACCTCTTTGAGATCGCCGCGATCGAGCACCTCGCGCACGTACCGCGCGTCGCCGGCCAGGTCACCGCTGTCGAGACGAATGGCGGCCAGCACGTGACCGAGGCGATCGCGCGCCGCATGGGCGACTTCGACCGCGGTGTGGATTGCCGCGCGTGGATCGTAGGTGTCCAGCAACAGCGTGTAGCGGTTGTACGTGTTGGCGATGGCCTCGAACGCCTCACGCTCGGTATCGAACAACTGGATCAGCGCGTGCGGCACCGTACCCGTGGACGGCAGCCGGAAGCGATACGCCGCGCCCAGGAATGAGGTGCTGAAGCAGCCACCAATGCGCGACGACCGCGTGGCCACAAACGGATCCTGCGCCCGCCGCAACGCGAACTCCGAGACAGGCCGCCCGCGCGCGGACCAGACCACGCGGCTGGCCTTGGTGGCGATCAGCGTTGCGAGGTTGATGGCCTGAAGCAGGCCGCTCTCGAGCAGCAGGGCTTCGCCGAACGGCGCGGTGACGCGCAGCATCGGCTCGTTCGGAAACGCAATCGAGCCTTCTGGCATGGCCAGGATCTCGCCCGTGAAACGCAGCGTGCGCAGGTAGTGCAGGAAGGCCGGGTCGTAATCGCGGATCTGGGCCAGGAAGGCCAGGTCGTCCTCGGCGTATCGAAAGCTCCGCACAAACTCGAGGGCCATCTCCAGCCCGGCGGCGAGCAGGTAGGCGCCGCCAAACGGCGCCCGGCGCGCGTACAGGTCGAACGTGGCCTGCGGGTTGCGGCCCGCGCGCCAGGCCACGTAGACCGAGTCCGGATGGTAGAGGTCCGTCAGCAGGCCGGGGTGGTACGGCGTGTACGAACGGGCCATGCCTATCCGCTGATCATAAGACCTTCGGCCTGGAATACCGGCTGCGTATACTTGGTTGAGAATCACGAATGAGTACATTGAGCCTGACCGACGAGGCCGTGGTGCGCCTGCGCTCTGTTCTGGAGAGCCAGCGGGTGCCCGATGGAGCGCTGCGGGTGTTTGTTTCACCTGGCGGATGCTCGGGCTTTTCGTACGGCATGTCGCTCGAAGCGGAGCCGGCCGACGACGACGAGATCGTCGAGCAGGCTGGCGTCAAGGTGGTGGTCGACCCGTTCTCGCTGCAGTACCTGAGCGGGGCGCAGATCGACTTTATCGATTCGCTGATGGGCGGCGGCTTCACGGTGGTGAACCCGAACGCCGTCAAGAGCTGCGCCTGCGGCCAGAGCTTCGACACCAGCTTCGGCGGCGGCGCCGCGAAGCCCTGCCACTAAGCGCCACTTCGTTCGCTTTCGAACTCGCAGAGCCTGGCGTCCGGGACGCTGAGCCGCGTCCTCCCCACCGGGTCCCCTCTCGGGAAAGTATTTATTTGATCGGCGCGCCGATCACCCTTGGCGTCGTTGGCCACGCCGAGCCGTTGCCTGGCTCGTCGGTCAGGCCGATCGAGTCGAAGCTCTGCACGTCCGGCGGGACCTGGATCATCGTGTAGCCGTCACCCGAATGATCGGGCCACAGCATCCCCGCGCTGACGCGGTCATTTCCGCGCACGAACCAGACCTGGTAGGCGTGACCCTGCTCGACTGGGGGCAAGTCGTGGCACATCAGCATGCCGGTGCCCGAGTTCGGATCCATGAACACGTAGCCGCTCGACGCCACCGCCGCGGCGGCGGGCTGCAGCGGCTTGATCGCCAGCTTGTCCGAAGCCAGCACACTCACCACGCGATCGATTCGCGCTTCCCGCTCGCCGGCGGCCAGCGCCTGATTGCGCAGATCGGTGATCTGCAGTTGCAGGATGGCCACCCAGGCCAGCGCGGCGATCGCGACGATGAACGACGCGGCAGCCACCAGCCACGCCGCCGACAATCGGGGTCGGCGCGCGCCGCTTCGTGGCAACAGGCGACGCACCACGCCGAACGGCCGAGGCTCACGCCGCACGGCTTCGAAGATGCGCTCGCGGACGGCAGGCGGTGGATCGAGCTGGGGCGCCAGGGTGCCGAGACCGGCCGCGACGGTGCGCAGCTCGTCGAACCATCCGCGGCAGGCCGGGCATGTCTGCGCGTGCTCTTCGACACGTCGAACGTCGTCGGCGTCGGCCGCGTCGAGCGCCACGCCCGCGGCGAGATCGAGGAACTCCTCGCAGGAGAACGACGTGGAGCCCGGCATCATCGCTCGCTCCACAGCACTGAAAGCTCGGGCACCTTGCGCAACTGCTGCAGGCCGAGCCGCATGCGCGTTTTGATCGTGCCCAGCGGCACCGACAGCAGGGTCGCGACCTCGAACTGGGTCATGCCACGGTAGTAGGCGAGCTCCAGCGGCAACCGCTGCTCGGCGGGCAGCTCGGCGAGGGCGCGACCGATCGCGTCGCGCTGGTCGAAGCCGCCCGCGCGCAGTTGGGGATCGCCGTCAGCCGAGGTCAGGCCGAGGTTCTCCAGGCTCGCGGCGCTGCCGTCGCCGTTGGACGCCGCGCGGTGCCGCTGCTCCAGCTGGCGGCGGCGCAACATGTCCACAGCGTGGTGGTGCGCGACGCCGAGCAGCCAGGGTAAGAGCCGGCCGCGGCTCGGCTGGTAGGCCGTGGGTTGTCGCCACAGTTTGAGGAACGTTTCCTGGACGACTTCTTCGGCGGCGGTCGTATCGCCGAGCAGTCGCACGGCGAGGGAGTAGACGCCGCGACTGTGCCGCGCGTAGATCTGCTCGAGCGCGCGGGCGTCGCCGCGGGCAACGGACTCGACCAGAACGGACTCGTCCGCCTGGGCAGCATCGAAGGCAGACCTGGTGGATGCCTTCGGCCCACTGCCTCCAAACGTGAGCCCGAGTTCCACGGCAAGGCCAGTATAGACCCGAGCGTACGGGCCTGAAATCGCCAGAGTTTGTCCCGTCACCTCGGGCGACCTCCTCATAACAAGGTACGCACGAGCGGCGGGTTTAGATTCAAACTAGACGTCAGCACTCTCTGATAGCCCTTCGTAACATCACGCCGCTTCGCCGCAACGTGGCTGTGATGCCTGCTTGCCTAGCCTGAGGGGGTGTCGAGGCGAACACGTCCACGCCGCCGCGGTCGGCAAATGCCCTCGCGTTGGGAGCGTGCCCGCGTCTTCCTGCCGCTGCGTAGCTGGAAACTCCAGGTTGTCGGCGCCGCGGTCGGCCTTGTGGTAGCCATCGTGTCAGCCCAGTCGCTGGCGTCGGCGCGCGAAGGCGCCACCACCTACCTGGTTCAACCGGGCGATACGTTGTCGGCGATCGCCACCGCCACTGGCATTCCGGTGGACAAGCTGGTCAGCCTGAACTCGATCCAGGACCCGAACCTGATCGTCGCCGGACAGACGCTGTCGGTCGCGCCAGGCGCCGCGCCAGCGCCACCGTCCGCCGCGTCCTCGGGGGCGTCAGTCAACCCCGCCAGCGCTCAATACATGGTGAAGTCCGGCGACACGCTCTGGGACATCGCCCAGGCCAACGGTGTGTCCGTCGACGACCTGGTCCAGGCCAACACCCTGGGCAACGCCGATCAGCTTACCGTCGGCCAGGTGCTGCGCCTGCCTGGCGCCGCGGCAGGGGTCCAGCATTCGGCGACCATCGCCGCGGCGAAGCCAAAGCCGGGCTCAGCAGCGGCCGCCAGCAGCGCCGCGAAGCCTGGTAGCCAGAGTGGCGCGCTGCTCCAGAAAGTCATCGCCCAGGCGCAAAAGGTGGGCGGACCGAACGTCCACGTCGGCGTGGCCGCGACCAATCTCACCACGGGCGAGAAGCTCAGCTGGCACGCGGACGACGAGTTCCCGTCGGCCAGCGTGATGAAGCTGCCCATCCTGGTGGAGCTCGAGCGGCAGATCGCCGCCGGTCAGCTGTCGTGGACGGAAAGCCTGCGCGCCGAAGTCAGCGCGATGATCGGCGTCTCTGACAACACCGCCGCCAACGAGATCGCCGACGCCATTCACCCTCCATCCGTCAACGACAGCATGGCCAAGCTCGGCCTCTCAGGCACGCGCTTCCTCAACCTGTTCAACGACGCGCGCAGCTCGCAGAACCCTGGCGAGAACCAGACCACTCCCGCGAATATGGCGCGGCTACTGGAGCTGATCGCCAACAACCAGGTCGTCAGCGCCCAGGTGAGCGGCGACATTCGCAGCCTGCTGGCGCGCAACACGGATCGCAGCAAGCTGGTCCGACTGCTCCCCGCCGACGCGCAGGTCGCTCACAAGAGTGGCTGGTACGACGGCGTAGCCAACGACGTCGGCATCGTGACGGTGAATCGGGGCCCGACCCGGTGGGTGATCGCCGTCTTCAGCGAGAACCTGCCTGACGCGGAAACAGGCAACCAGCTGATAGCCACAATCTCCAAAGTGGTCTACGACACGTGGGCACAGTAACACGCCTTCCCCAGAGGGGACCCCTGGGGGCACGAAGGACACGACGAGACTCGCGCCGAATCAACCCGTACGGGTTACTGGGCACAGTAACACGCATTCCCCAGAGGGGACCCTGGGGGCACGACGGACACGACGAGACTCGCACCGAATCAACCCGCACGGGTTACTGGGCACACTAACACGCATTCCCTAGAGGGGACCCCTTGGGGGGCACGAAGGACACGGCGAGAGTCGCACCGAATGAAACCCGTTCAGGTCCGACATTGCGCAACGTCCCCACCAACGCACTCGTCCCGAATGGGTCCCCTCGGGCCTTCGCAGCTCCGTACCCCCTTGGGTCCCCTCTGGGGAATAACTTCGTCAGCCGGTGAGGAGGGCGTGGGGCAGGCGCTCGGGGCGCGAGCGCCTCGTCTCGGCTATCCGCTGCATCTCGCGTTCCACGAGCATGAAGTCCTGTGACGACAGCAGGTGCACGTCGCCCTGCAGCGCCAGGAACCACAGCTCCGGCGCCCAGCGCTTCAGGTACAGCAACCGCGGCGCGATGGCTTCGGCGTCCAGGCCCTCGCCGGGCTCCAGCACCAGGTTCGGATGGGTGTGCACGCGATAGGGAAATGGATCGTCGCGGCGCTCGGGGTTGATCCAGACCGGATGGCGGTCCTCGAAGTACGCCGACGTCACGGTCGCCGTCGCCGGGAAGATGCGCTGGTTCAGAACGTAGTAGAGCACCCGGTCGCCGACGGCGACGCGCTCGGCCTTCTTGCGGTGCCGTGACCGTAATCCGAGGAGGGACAGGCGCCCCTCACGGGTGATGGAGTAGTTCTCGGGACTCAGCGTGATCAGCCAGTGGCTGCCGGGCATGGGTTACTTGGAATGTAGCACCGGGATGGGTTCGCCGTGTGAGCCGCGCCAGGCGCGCTCGAAGTCGAGCAGCGCCGCCAGCTGCCGATCGTTGGGCAGCGCCTGCCAGCGTGCCGCCCGCACGACGCGCAGCGATTCCGGGGCGCTGCGCCCCTGCGCGACGAGCACCGCGCAGGCCATGAGCGGACCGCGCCCTACTCCGTGTTCGCAGTGCAGGAACGCGCGTCCACCGTTCGCCACGTGCTCCAGGACCCAGCTCACGCCGCGCTCCATCTGCGCGTAGGTAAAGCCGTGGCGATCAAGCGTTGGAACATGCAGAAACTCGATGCCCGCCTGGTCGAGCGCGGTGACGTCGTCGCTGGCCTCCAGGCGACAATCGACGACGGCGGTCACACCCCGCTGCTTCAAATTCCTGATCTGTCGCCTTCTGAATGCGCCGCCGACGGAGAGTTGCGGGGTGATCTCGGAATAGTTGAGCTGCCTGGGTTGCAGGTCGGTGGCCCACTCCATCAAGCGCGCCAGGATCCGCAGACCGATTCGCCGCAGCGGAGTGTGGTAGCTCTCCTCGATCTCCGCCCGCTTGGACGGATACGGAACCGGCCCGCTCAAACGAGTGCGGGACCTGCCTACCAGATGCCCAGTTCGGCTTTGGCTTCCTCGGAGGCCATGATGCGCGGGTCCCAGCGCGGCGTCCACACCAGGTTGATGTCGACGTCGTTGACGGCGGGGAACCGGTTGGTGAGGACCGCGTGCGCCTGCGTCTTGATGATTGGGCCCAGCGGGCAGGCAGGCGTGGTCAGCGTCATGTCGATGAGCACGTTTTTGGACTCTTCGTCAACCTGGACGCCATACACGAGGCCGAGGTCGATGATGCTGATGCCGATCTCGGGGTCGTAGACCGACTTCAAAGCCGTGCGAACGTCGTCCTCGCTGGGCAGGGTGTTATCCACAGTGTCGATGGTGTCAGTCATGAGGTTTCAGTATCGCTCCTGTGGTGAGAAATCACGGTGCATCCGAACAATCACCCGCGAGCGCGTCGGCGCCGTCCCGCGTCGGCTCCCTGTGCCTGTACAGGTCGATCGACTCGCGTAGCGTCGTCCACGGCAGCAGCGCGCACTTCACCCGTGCGGGGTAGCGCTTGACGCCCTGCAGCGCGTCGAGCTCGGCCTCCAGCTCGGCTGGCGCCGACTGGCGATTGGCCATGCTCTGGGTGAAGCGCTGCACTGACGCCTCAACTTCGTCCAGCGTCCGGCCTTTGACGATGTCGGTCATCATCGACGCCGACGCCTGGCTGATCGAGCAGCCGCGGCCAGCAAACCGGATGTCGCCGATGTGGTCAGACGCGTCGATCAGCAGCGAGAGCTCGATCTCATCGCCGCACAGCGGATTGTGACCGCGATTGGCAACGGTGGGGTGCTCCAGCCGTCCGTGGTTACGCGGATTCTGGTAGTGGTCGAGAATGATCTCGCGGGAAAGGTCTTCGGTCGTCACCGGTGCTCCACGCCCACCTGGACCGTGTCGCCCTCCAGGCGGACCTCATGCGTTTCAACAGGTTCGAATGCCGGCAGCTGGATCGCCTCGCCCGTGGTGACGTTGAACCGCGCCCCATGACGGGGACATTCGATCTCGTCGCCTTCGAGCTCGCCCTGGTCCAGCGAGCCGCCGTCGTGCGTGCACAGGTCGTCGATCGCATACAGCTGCCCGTTCACGTTGCACACGGCAACCTCGTGATCGCCGACGTGGAACACCGCCACCCGCTCCGGAGGGATCTCCGAAAGCTGGCCAACGCTTTGCCAGGTCGTCATCGCTGCGACCAGCCCGCCGAAATCGCCGACCAGACCGCCTGCTCCACGCTCGGCAGGCCCAACCTGGCCAGCGTGGATTGGAAGAAGCCTTCGACGATAAGCTCTTCCGCGGTGGCGCGCTCCATGCCGCGGCTCTGCAGATAAAACACCATCTCTTCGTCGACCGGTCCAACCGCCGCGCCGTGCGTGCAGCGGATGACGTCGTTGTTCAGGATCTCCAGCTTGGGGTCCGAATCGGCCTTCGCCGAATCGGACAGGAGGATGTTTTTCTGCTCCTGGCTGGACTCCGTCTGGTGGGCTGATCGGTCGATGCGGATCAGACCGGTGAAGTTGGCACTCGCGCGATCGCGCAGTGCGTCGTGAATCACCAGGTCACTGCGCGTGGCGTCGCCGTAATGCTCCTGCAGCGTCTGGAAGTCGGCGTGCTGCCGACCGGCGATGTCGACGATTCCGAGCAGGTCCGCCTGGCTGCCGCGACCCTTGAGCGCCACCTGGACGGCGTTGCGGGCCAGCCGGCTGCCGATGGCCGCGTTCAACGTGCGGAACGAGGCGTCCTGACCGAGATGGGCGCGCTGCGTGGAGAAATTCCACGTATCGGCGTCGAACCGCTGTACCTGGACATACCTCGCATGAGCGTTGTCGCCAAGCACCTGTTCGACGACGCCGCTGGCAAAACCGGGGGCGCCTGAAACATCCTCGACAAGCGCCGATAGGTCGGCGTCGTCCTCGACAATCAGGAGCGTGTGCGTCAGAAGCGGACCGCTGGCGCGGTACTCAACCTGGATTGGCTGCTCCGCCACCGAGCCACGCGGCACCACGATCACCGCGCCGGTGTTGAAGAACGCGTAGTGGAAGGCCACGAATAGATCCGAATCGGGCGCGACGACCTGGCCGAAGTACTTCTCGACCAGCGGCCCGAGACGCGGGTCGGCGACGGCCTGCTCAAGCGCCACCGCGATCGCCGGACCCTCGGCCTTGACGCTCACGGACTCAGAAACGGGGACGAGATTTTCAAGGGCAAGTCCGCGTAAGCTCGTCCGACGCCAGCCTTCCGTGCGCTGGTCGGGCATCGGCAGCCGCTCGTACGCTTCGAACGCGCGCAGCCGCGATGCCAGCAACCACTCGGGCTCGTGGCGACTATGCGAGAGGTGCTCCACCGCCTCGCGGCTGGCCGCGGCCGGGGGTGTCAGTACGCTTTCGGACACGTGGTAGCGATCAGCCGATGGAGCCTTCCATCTGGAGCGCGAGCAGCCGGTTCAGCTCGACCGCATACTCCATCGGCAGCTCCTTGGTGAAGGCTTCGAAGAAGCCGTTGACGATCATGGTCTTGGCTTCCGTCTCGCTCAGGCCGCGACTCTGCAGGTAAAAGAGCTGCTCGTCGGAGACCTTGCTGACCGTGGCCTCATGACCGATGTCCACGCGTTCTTCGTCGATCTCAATTGACGGATAAGTGTCGCTGCGGCTCTTTTCATCCAGCAGCAACGCGTCGCAGCGAACGAAGGCTTTCGTGTGCTCGGCGCCCTTACCCACCTTCAGCAGGCCGCGGTACGCCGCCCGACCACCATCCTTGCTGATCGACTTCGACGTGATCGTGCTGGTGGTGTTGGGCGCGACGTGGATCACCTTGCCGCCCGCGTCTTGCAGCTGGCCCTGACCCGCGAAGGCGACCGACAAAATCTCCGCCCGCGCCCGTTCCCCCAGCAAATACACCGCGGGGTACTTCATCGTCACTTTCGAGCCGAGATTGCCATCGACCCACTCGACGGTGGCGTCGGCGTAGGCCACGGCGCGCTTGGTCACCAGGTTGTAGACGTTGTTGGACCAGTTCTGGATGGTCGTGTAGCGGATGTGTGCGCCGGGTTTGGCGATCAGCTCCACCACCGCGGAGTGCAGTGAGTCCGACGAATAGACCGGCGCCGTGCAACCTTCGATGTAGTGCACGCGCGAGCCCTCGTCGGCAATGATCAGCGTCCGCTCGAACTGACCCATGTTCTCGGCATTGATGCGGAAGTACGCCTGGAGTGGGATCTCCACGTGCGTGTTTTTCGGCACGTAGATGAACGACCCGCCCGACCACACCGCCGAATTCAGCGCGGCAAATTTGTTGTCCGCGGCGGGAATGACGGTACCGAAGTATTCCTTGACCAGGTCCGGGTACTCGCGCAGGCCGGAGTCCATGTCGAGGAAGATGACGCCCTGCTTCTCCAGGTCCTCGCGAATCGAGTGATAGACCACTTCGGATTCGTACTGCGCCGAAACGCCAGCGAGGAATTTTCTCTCAGCCTGCGGAATACCCAGCTTGTCGAACGTCTCTTTGATGTAGCTCGGTACGTCGTCCCACGACTTCTCGACGCCACCTTCAGTCGGCCGCAAGTAGTAGAAGATGTTCTCGAACTGGATCTCGCTGAGGTCGGCCATCTGCCAGCTCGGCAG
>JAFAOS010000156.1 GCA_019247515.1 Chloroflexota bacterium
GGGCGCCGATCCGCCCGGCGTGCCACCGCCGGTGCGGGTAACCGCCCAGATCTTGCCGCTGCCGGGCTTGCCGGCCGCGCCGTAGTCGAGCACGTACATCGTGTTGCCGCCGGCCGAGAAGCGCACGTCGATCGGGTGCTCGAGGCCGTTCAGACCGTTGGACGAGGCCGCGCCCTGGATCTTGTTGGTCAGGAACACGCTCTTGTTCGCGCCAACCACCACCCCTTGCGGGTCGGTGTCAAAGTTCACCCGCCACACGTCGAAGCCGGGCAAGCCGTGGGGTGGCTGCTCGCCGAAGCCGAGCGCGCCCCACTCGGCGATGAACAGGTCGTTCTTCCAACCGAACGTGTCCGAGGGACTGAAGGCGAAGCCGTCAGCCGAGACGCCCTTCTGAAAGTGCGTGAGTGCGCCGAGCGCGTCCTGCTGCGTCGGCAGGCTGAGCGCCAGCGGCACGCCCGCGTTCTTCGGGTCAGACGGCGCGAAGCGCGGCTCGGTGGTCGGCTCCTCGTCGATGATGTCCGGCCAGCCGTACCAGCCGCCCGGCACGACGACGTACAGGTCGTCGCCGTCCGACTCGAGCGGTCGGCTGCCGCGCACGTCGGCGCCGTTGTTGGCGACGACCAGCGAACCCTTCAGCGCGGAGTCATCCGGGGCAAACTGCACGCCGTACGGATTGCGGAAACCCCAGGCGACCATCTGCAGGCCGCTGCCGTCCTGGTTGGCGCTCAGCACCGCCGACGTACACGGCAGTTGACCCTTGACGACCTGACCGGGCGTGACGGCGGTCCCGAAGGGCATGTATGGCCCGGTGGTCGCCGTGGCATTCGGATCGGGTCCCAGAACGTCCTTGCTGGTCCAGTTTTGACCGCTGAGGACAATGTCCTTGCAGGGAATGTCGTGGAAGGTCGGGTGGGTCTTGAGCCAGCCGGTCGCATTCAGGTTGTCTTCGCCCACGACGCTGGCGTTGGTGGCGCTGCCCTCGCCCCAGTACAGCCGGTTGTCCTTGCCGATGACGATGTGGTCGGCGGCGTGGTCGCCCTGCACCGGCAGGTCGATCAGGTGCTGAACGCTGCCGTCGCGGTGCACGCGGTTGAGACCGGTGCCGTCGTTGACGAAGATCGTGTCGTCGTCTTTGACGGCGATGCCGAGCGCGTTCGCGGTCAGGCCCTTCTGCGAATCGCCGTTGTAGACCAGCGACGGCGTGCCGTTCGAGACCTTCCAGATTTTGACGTTTGGAGGCGGGGCGCTCTGAGGGAACCCGAAATTGGAGCCGGAGTCGAGCACGTACAGGTCGCCGTTGGGCGCCCGATCGAAGGCGGTCGCCGCGGTGAAGCCGGTGGCGAACTGGGTGACCTGATACCCCGACGGCGCCAGGATGTCATTGGCGCTCTGCGCGGTGGCCGGCGGCAATCCGACGAGCAAGACAGCCAGGGACGCCCCCGCCACCAGCAGCAGGCGCACGCCGAACCTGGGCAGGAAATCGCGTCGAACCACGTGAACCCTCCTCTGGGACGACGGCTCTGGGACGACGGCCGACCAGCCGTCGCAAGCCTCGAAGGGTCATCGTAAACCGCCCGGGCGGCCGGCCGTATCCTTCGTCAGCGAGCGCCCACAAATGACCGGCGAGCACTTCTACGCCTACATGTACCGCTTGCGCCTGATTCAGCGCTGGGTGCTGATGCGCAGCGCCGTGCCCGAAAACGTGGCCGAGCACTCGTACCAGGTGGCCCTGCTGACGCACGCGTTGTGCACGATTGCGCGCGAGGTATTCGGGACCGACGTCGATACTGGCCAGGCGGTCGTCCTCGCGCTGTTCCACGATGCCGAAGAGGTGATGACGGGCGACATTCCGTCGCCGGTCAAGCACCACAACCCCGGCATGCTGCGCAGCATTCGAGAGATCGAGTCGCTGGCGGCCAACAACCTGCTGGGCATGGTGCCCGAGGCGCTGGTGTCGGCCTACCGTCCGCTGATCACCGGCCCCGAGCGCGACGCCGACCTGATGCGGTGGGTCAAAGCCGCCGACGCGCTGGACGCCTACCTGAAGTGCGCGATGGAGTACGCCGCCGGCAACCGCGAGTTCGCCGTGGCCGAGAAGCAGCTCGAGGCTAAAGCCCGCGGCATGCGCATGCCAGAGGTGGACTATTTTCTCGAGCACTTCGCCCCGAGCTTTCGGATGACGCTGGACGAGCTTACGGAGTAGGGCGTTGGGTGAGCGCGAACCTGAGTCGGATCCTGTCGACAGGTAGGGGAGACCCCTACAACCCCCTGGGATGTTGGTGCCGGGGGAGACCCCGACGACCCCCGGGATGTTGTCGTAGGGAGAGACCCCGACGTCCCCCTGGGATGTTGTCGTAGGGGGAGACCCCGACGTCCCCATGGGATGTTGGTGTAGGAGGAAGACCCAGACGAACCCCCGGGGATGTCGGGCGCGACTGACGTGATGGAGGTTAGCGCGCAGAGCGGACCACTAGCGGCTGACCGTCAACCGCGTCGACAGGATCAGTCGGTTGTCGCCGTTGGCCAGCGTCAGCCGGGCGCCGCTGCGCGCATCATAGGCGCCAACCTCGATCGGGTATTCGCCCGCGGCCAGGCCGGCTGGCAGTTGCACGGTGTACGTGTCGTCGAGCGCCTCGCCCACGAGCCAGCCGGTAGTCGGCGCGTTGCCGTCTTGCGGCTGCGCGTCGCGCTGGGCCACGACCTGCTGGCCCGAGGGATCGAGCACGTGGACGAAGACCGTGTACGCCGTCGACATCGGCGCCGCGGTTCGCCAGCGGAGCCTCACAAGCACTTTGTCTGGCCCCGACACCGACGCCGGCTCGATCGACGCCGACAGCAGCTCCATCGCCCTACCAAACGTCGCCAGCGGCGCCTGTCCCGAGTCGTCCAGGACGTGCGCGCGGCCCGTCAGGTTCAGCGTTCCGAGTCGAAGCTCCTCGGAATCGTCGAGCGCCACTTCAACCGACACGCTCTCCGCCAAGGCGCGGGGGTCGACGACCAGGCTTTCTTCGTCTCGCACCACGTTGCCAGCGTGCAAGCTGCCGGGCGAGACGCGGCCACCGAGCAGTGGCAGCCCGGTGTCCTGGACGACCTCACCGTTGCCGCCCACGAGCAGTACCCGCAGTTGTTTGGCGCCTGGCGCGTCGGCGGTGGCCCGCCACAGCAAGCCGAGGCGCAGTGGACTGCCGATGGCAGCCTCAGGCGGCAGCGGTCGCGACGCCAGCAGCTCGAGTCCACCGCCGCGCACTCCAGGTCCCTCCACCGCCCGCATATCGGGCGGCAGCGGCGTGGCGGCGTCCGCCGAGGCGGGGCTGAGTGCGATCGTCGACACCGGCACCCGATCCGTGCGGGCACCCCGCCACATGGCGAGTGCCGGAGGAGCGTTCGGCTCGAGCCGGCTCAGGCCGAGGGTCATGCGATACGACTGCGGGAATGCCGTCGGGTCGGTGATGACCGGCAGGCGGCTGAGCAGGCTCTCGTCTGTTTGCCATTCGGTCGCCGGGTAGAGGTCGAGCGTTCCGTTACCCCACAAGCTCCCGTCCCCTGAGGACGGATCGTCGAGCTGGAGCGACAACTGATACCCGGGCGGATGCGCGGCCAGCGGCGACCACACCAGGCGCGTCTCCAGCGTGTCGCCCGCTGCCGCGCTGGGCGGTGTCTGGACCGCGTCGATGCGCGCCACGCCGTCGAAGCTCGCGCCCAGCGCACTTGCCGACAGCAACGTCCGCGCGCACGCGTCGCGCACTGTCTCGCCGCTCATCACCACCTCGCCGGCGGCGTCCGGCGGCCCCAGACACGCGGTCAGGTCGCCGGCCGGGGGCTGGCCGTTCAGCTCGGACAACACGTACACCGCCGTGCTCGACGCCGGCGGCAAGGGCACCGACCGCGCCGGGTCGAACCACTTGAACCACGGGAAGCGCAGCCCTGGCAGGCTGCCCGCACCGAAACGCCGCGGGGTTCCATCCACCGACGCCACGTAGATGGCGCTGGCCGCGACCCGGTCCGAGGTGAGCGCCGCGTGGGCCGCCGCGCCACCCAGCCCGTGCAGGCTGGTCTCGCGCTCGGGCCAGACGTCCGCCAGCCCGATCGCCTGCCAGACCAGCGCGCCCAGCACCACCACGCCCCAGCCGGCGACCGCGAATCTGGCCGCGCGGGGTCGACTACCGCTGCGCATCGCCGCACCCGCGCGCGACTGCAGCACACGGCGCACCCCCTCGAGCGGCAACTGCGCGGCGACCGCGAGCATCGGCGCATACATCGGCATCACCAGTCGATAGCCGTAGGTGTCGGCTTCGAACAGCATGAGCACCAGGAGGTGTGTGCCCACGAACGCGTGAATTGGCCAGACGTGGAGCTTGCGCGTGCGCGCCAGGCCGAAACTGGCGGCGTACAGCAGGACCGTAACCAGCAGCGGCCAGTACACGCCGGGGTCATTGCGTCCTTGCAGCCCGATGCTGTGGGCGGCGAGCGGCAGCAGGGTGGCAAGGTAGCCGCGCGGGTCGGCGCGGATGAACGCCACGACCGTGCGCGTGGGTTGATCCAGGTGCAGAGCGTCGTACAGCGGGTCACGCTCGATGGCCGACTGGTCGACCAGGCCTGTCGGCGGCCGATGAAACTCGAGCAGACTCGCCCCGCCGCTGCTGCTGATCGGCACGAACTGGCCCGCGACGATCCAGTTGCGCGCGGTGACCGGCGCGATCGCGAGCGTCAGTCCGACACAGACGAGCACGATCGACAGGGTCGCCGCGCGCGGCTGCCGACGCCAGGCCAGCCACACGATCAGCAGCCCCAAGGGGACGCACAGCAGAAATTGCGAGCGGCTGATCGTGGTCAGGCCGAGCAACACGCCCGCCAGCAGCGCCTGCCACCATGCCACGGGTCGCTCCCGCCGCGCGAGGACCACCAGGACGATCAGACTGGCCATGACCAGCGGCATGTACAGGTTCTCGTTGAACAGCTGCCGCGCAATTTTGAAGTGCTCGGGCTCGAGCTGCAGCAGGACCAGAAAGGCGGCGGCCGCCACCAGTCCGTCCAGCAACGTGCCGAACGCTCGCCGCGCGAGCTCCGCGGTCCCGACCACCACCGCGCCCAGCGCGGCGAACTGCACCACCAGCGGGCCAAACAGGCTTTCGCCGGTCACTCGGTGCAGGGCGGCCAGCACGTACGGGTACAGCGGCTGGCCGTAAAACGCGGCGGCGTGCCCCTGGCCGCCATCCATCGGCCAGCCGTTGAGCAGGATGTCTCGCGCCGACGACTCGTAGATCAGCCAGTCGTCCAGACCTGAGAGGATGGTCGCCTTACCTTCCGCCGGCGCTTCGAGCAGCATGCCGTAGGCCAGAAAGAGCAGCGGCGCCAGCCAGATCGCCGCGCGCCACCACCGCCTGGCCCCCTCTCCCTCTGGGAGACGGCTTGGGGTGACGGCCGTTCGCCTGGCCCCCTCTCCCTCTGGGAGAGGGCTCGGGGTGAGGGCCATGTTTCCAGCAACAAGCCTCAGGATTCCCAGCGCCAGCCAGACCACGATCGCGCCCGCGACGAGCGCGCGGCCGAGCCAGGTCAACGCGTCGCTGAGCGACGTCGACCCCGTGTCGGGCCGCCAGCGCACGTCGTCGCCACCCAGCGTTTCGAGGGGGCCGCCGGGCGTGCGCTGCCACTGCACCTGCAGTCCGGGCACGCGCGCCTCGGGCCGACTGTAGTCAATCTGTAACAGGTGCAGGCCGGCCGCGAGGTCACGTGTCGCGTCCTGATTGTCCTCCAGCGGCGAGCCGTCGAGCGTGACCTGCGCCGGGCCCTCGGCGGCAATCGCAAACCGTCGCTCGCCAGCGGACGGCGCCAGCAGCCAGCCCTGCCAGCGCACGCTGAACGGCAGCTGGTCGCGCCCGGGCGCCACGTCGGGGCCGAAGTTGAAGCGCGACGCGTCGTTGAAGAAGTGGACGCCAAAGTCTTCACCGCGCAGGTCGAGCTTCGAGTCGATGCGCGACGCGTCAGTCAGCCAGGGAAAGTCGGTGGAACGTTCGGGCGGACCGCTCGGCGTCGCGGCAGCCCAGTAGCTGGCCTTCAGCCCGATGGGCGGCGCGGCCGCCTGAGCCAGCGCCAGGCAACCCACTCCGAACGCGAGCGCCACCAGCAGCCCGAGGGTGGCTCGTCGCGGCAGTCGCGGCAACGCGAGCGCCGCGTATACCAGCAACGCACCAGCGACCAGACCCACGGCCGCCAAGGTTACCTATCGGTCAGTCTTCTTTGGGGGCCTCCGCGCCGCACAGGCCGCAGACACCGTTGATGATGCAGTGTCCGTCGGGATGTCCCACGGTCTCGATCAGGTGCCGGCCCTCCGTACAGTGGCTCCCCACTTCGCCAGGCGCCGGACACGCCGCCAGATGCCATTCGACCCGGTCGCGTTCGCGCGTCGAGCCGACCTGGCCGCCAGTTCGAACGACCGCCCGCCAGTAGACGCGCGTCTCGACGGGGGCGGCTGGTTCGGCTTTGGCCTTACCAGCGGGTCGCTCGCCGCCGGGGTTCGGGCTGGGTTCGATCGTAGTTGCAGCCATGCGCCTAATGGTACGTCCTCACATTACACCTCGGCACGAACGGCGGCCTCGGGCGCCAACTCCGCGGGCGTGTGCGGACGTACCTTGATCGGCCGACGCGCGCGAAACACCGGGAACATCAACCCCAACAGCGCGCCAAATACCGCGTGCCGAATCAGCTCACCGGTGAACGCCACGGGCCCGGTCGCTCCCAGACCGCCCACGCCCAGTCCCAGGACGGGCAGCACCAGCAGCACCGAGACCAGCAATGGCAGCGCGGCAAACATGACCCCCCGCTGCCAGTCCGTCCACTGCGTCGGCAGGCGTGGCTCACCCCAGATGCCATACACGGCGCCCCACATCACGCCCACGGCCAGGTACGCCGGCACGGCGAGGAACAGGAAGATCGGCTCCACGTCTCGCGCGAGCGCGAACGCCATGCGCGCCGCGGTGCGCTCGACCAGAGTGCCCGGTGCGTTGAACGCGATCCCACCCGCCAGGTTCAGCGTGACGTTCATCACGAGCGTCGAGGCTACGGTCGCCAGCAAGCCCGCCAGCGCGCCGGCCCGCAGTTGCACCTCGCGTTCGGCGGGATGCGTCCCCGTGCCGCGTTTGCCCAGGTCCTGACGGGCACGCACGGTCCACCACAGGATCAGCGCCAGCGGGATGAGCGAGCCGACCAGTCCGAACGGCAGGTGAACCTTTTCCAGAAGCTCGAGGACGGGCGCGCCGAGCGAGTAGCCGAGCACGGTGTAGACCACGATGTACACCAGCGCCCCCAGGCTCATCGCCGGAAAGAACACGCGGTAGGGGACCTCGAGCACGCCGCAGGCGACGGTCGTCACGATGCGCAGGCCGGGCACGAGCCGGCCGAGAAACACGGCCCGCGAGCCGTGCTTCTTGAGCCATTGCTCGGCCGTGTCCAGCCGCTCGGGGGTGAGGCGAATGAAGCGGCCGTAGCGATACACCAGGCCGCGGCCCGCCCAGCGGCAGACGAAATAGAGAAAGCTCGAGCCGATCATCGTTGCGACCCACGTGGTGGCGATCGGCTCTGCCAGCCACCACCACGGGTAGTCATAGAGCTTGCCGTGCACGCCGAGGGCGAGCATTGCCACGTCACCGGGAACCGGCACCGGCACGCCCGCCTCTTCGATCAGCAGAAAAACGAACGCGGCCAGCAGGCCGTGTTGATCCAGAAAGGAGGAGGTCGCCAGGCCGACTTCAGTCCACCAGTCCACCATGCCCGACGAGCGCTCTCCCCAGACGTTAGCATTCCCGATCATCGCACCCCAGGCAAGACACCCGTCGATGCTCGCGATCGCAGCGTGAGCTCGAAGCCTACGGTACTGGCCGTCGACGTCGGCGGCACCAAAATGGCGGCGGCGGTCGTCGACCTCGACGGCCAGGTGCTGGCCTCGGACCGCATCAGCACCGCCCGATCGCCAGATGCCGAGGTGCTCTTCGGCGGCCTGCGCTCACTCTGCGAGCGCCTGCTTGCCTCGGGCTTGGGCGTGGCCGCCATCGGGGTCGGGTGTGGCGGCCCGATGCTGTACCCGCGGGGCGTCGTCAGTCCCCTCAACATCCCGGGCTGGCGCGGGTTTCCACTCCGCGAGCGACTCGGCGCCGCGCTCAATCTGCCGTGCGTTGTCGACAACGACGCCAAGGCGCTGGCGCTCGGCGAACGCTGGCGCGGCGCCGGCCAGGGGTCCGACAACATGCTCGGCATGGTCGTCTCAACTGGCGTTGGCGGCGGCATCATCCTGGACGGTCGCCTGCTCGATGGTCTCGGCGGCAATGCCGGGCATATCGGCCACATCATCGTCTGGCCCAACGGACCACTGTGTGGTTGCGGCGCGCGCGGCTGCGTCGAGGGCGTCGCTTCCGGTACCGGCCTGGCGCGCCGCCTGAACACCGCGCTGGCCGACGGCCGATCCACGAGCTTGCAGCCGGACGCGAACGCCGAGGAGATCGCGGTCGCCGCCCGCGCTGGCGACGGCCTGGCCCAGGAGCTGTACCGCACGGCTGGCGAAGGCGTCGGTCGCGGCATCGCCTCCGCCGCGGCGCTGCTCGATCTCGATCGGGTAGTCATTGGCGGCAGCATCGCCCTGCACGCCTGGGACCTTCTTGGTCCGCCCCTTCAGGCCGAGGTGGGTGCCGCGGCGCGTCTGGATTTCACCCGCGACGTACGCGTTCTGCACGCCCAGCTCGGGGACCAGGCCGGACTGTATGGTGCGGCGCAGCTGGCTTTCTCGTTGCTATAAGTGAGACTCGCTGCCCGGTGACCACCCCCGATCTGCAGCCCACCGAACGGCTGCCCACTTATCCCGCCGCGTCCGAGGCCGAGTCTCGGGGCATCGTCGGCTTCCTGCTGAGGTGTGTGCTGATCATCCTGGTGGGAGCGGTGGGTGTCGTCGCCGTCGCCCTGCTGGTGACCCCCGTGCGCGAATCCGTGCTGATCCTGGGCTCTGACGCCCGACCCGACGAATTGAGCCGCGGTGAAGTCGGCCGCACCGACACGCTGCTCGTCTTCGTGGGCGATCGCGCGCAGCCGCGGCTGGCGATGGTCTCGGTGCCGCGCGACCTGTGGGTCACCATTCCTGGCTACGGACAGGAGCGCATCAACGCGGCGTATGAGTTCGGCGGCCCACAGACCGCCAAGCAAACGGTCAGCAATTTGCTGGGTCAGCCGATCGATCGCTATGTGATCATCGGCTTGCAGGGCGTGCGCGACGTGGTGGACGCCGTGGGCGGGATCGACATCACCGTGCCCCAGGCCATCCACGATGACGCGTATCCGACCGACGACTACGGCTACCAGGTCGTCGATATTCCGGCCGGGCGCCAGCACATGGATGGCGATACGGCGCTCAAGTACGCCCGCACGCGGCATCAGGACAGTGACTTCGCGCGCACGGCCCGCCAGCAGCAGGTCGTCGTCGCCGTGCGCAACGCGATGCTGAATCCGCTGAACTGGCCGCGCATCCCGGCGGTCGTCGCCGCGATCTCGACCTCGATCAAGACCGACCTCTCGCCGTTCGACGTCGTCGCGCTTGGCGCCGCGATGCTGCGCAGCCCCGGCGATCCGGACCACCTGGTGATCGACACGTCGCTGGCAACCGAGCTCACCGGCGAAGATGGCGCCTACCTGCTGCAGGCCAAACCCTCGCTGCAACCCACGGTGGCCAAGTTCCTGGCGCACCCGTCGGGCGTGGCGGCCGCACCCGTATCGGTGGAAGTGCTGAACGCCGCCGGCGTCGCCGGCCTGGCCGCCCGCACGGCGGATCGACTGACGCAGGCCGGCTACAAGATCGCCAACGTGGCCGACGCCCCGAAGCTTCAGTCCCAGACGACGATCATGGCCAAACCGAGTGCCACATCCGCCGCGAACCAGATTGCCTCGACGCTGGGCATTCCGACATCACGCGTCACCACCAGCAACGCGCTGACGACCGCCGACATCCAGGTGACCCTCGGCCCCGACGCTCACTAACTCGGCTTTGGGAAGTGTCAACCGGGCGTGCGTCACAACGCCGTCAACGCGCTTGACACGTGCCGCGTCACAAAGACCGCCGTGCGCTTGACACGGCACGTGAGCCCCAACATAGCCTGATTTACCTGCCGTCCACCACAACATGTTGTAGGTCCGTTGCGGAATCGCGTGTTGCTGGTCGCTGAGAACCCTTAAAATCTCCCGTAGGTAGGTACCCGAAGCATGCACGGACCGGAGGCTGAGGCCACCCGCTCTTCCAACGGGGTCGCCCAGCTCGACCTCGGTTTCGCCGCGCGACGTCAGGGCGTCCTCAACGGCGTCGAAGAGATCACGCTGCCCACCTCGATCGTCAAACGCGACGGCCGCGTCGTGGCCTTCGATCCGATGCGCATCGAACGCGCCGTCAACCGCTGCTTCGCCGCGCTCGGCCGCACGCCGTACACGCCCGTTGCCGAGCTCGCCGTGCGCGTGGTGAACATCATGTCCGCGCGACCAGGTCAGCCGACGGTCGAGATCGTTCAGGATGCCGTCGAGCTCACCCTGCAGGCCGCCGGCGAATTCGAAGCCGCCAAGGCGTACATCCTGTACCGCGCCGAGCACGCCAAACAGCGCCAGGAGCGCCCGGTTCCCGACGACGTGCGTGCCGCCTTCGCCGAGGCCGACCGGTATTTCCCCACGCCGATCCAGAAATTCCAGTTCTTCGACAAGTATTCACGCTTCGACTACGACAAGGGCCGCCGCGAGACGTGGATCGAGACCGTCGATCGCGCCGTCAGCTTCCTGCACGAGCTGGTCACGACCAACACGGGCGTTGACCTGGGCGGCGACACGTACGCGCACCTGCGCCGCATGATCCTCGAGATGCGCAGCATGCCGTCGATGCGCTTGCTGGCCATGGCCGGCGCTCCGGCGCGTCGCGATTCGACGACCATCTACAACTGCAGCGCGCTGCCGGTCGACGGCATCGACGCCTTCAGCGAAGCCCTCCTGATCTCCATGGCCGGCTGCGGTGTCGGCTTCTCCGTGGAGACCCGCTTCGTGGAGCAGTT
This sequence comes from Chloroflexota bacterium, assembly GCA_019247515.1. Classification (GTDB taxonomy): domain Bacteria; phylum Chloroflexota; class UBA6077; order UBA6077; family CF-72; genus CF-72. Next base: position 11,064 of record JAFAOS010000156.1, read on the forward strand.
CCCGCGCGTGCAGCGGCAGCGTGGCCTGAGGCCGATCCGCCACGCGATCGAGGACTCGGCCCAGGGCTGGGCGGCAGCCGTGCGGCTGGGCATGCAGACGTGGTTCGACGGGGGCGACGTGGAGTTCGACTACGCCGAGATCCGGCCCGCCGGCGCCCCGCTGCGCACCAAGGGCGGGCGCGCGTCCGGTCCTGGTCCGCTGCGGACGATGCTCGAGTTCGCCCGCGCGCGTGTCCTCGCCCGGCAGGGCATGCACCTGCGGCCCATCGACGCGCACGACCTGATGTGCATGGTTGGCAACGCCGCGGTGAGCGGCGGCGTCCGCCGCACCGCGATGCTCAGCCTGTTCGACTACGACGACCTCGATATGCGTCTGTGCAAGAGCGGCGACTTCGAGCACGACAACAGCCAGCGCTGGAACGCCAACAACTCCGCCGTGTGGCCCGAGCGCGGGCTCGACCAGATCCAGGTCATGGAACAGGTCCTGGACATGGTCAAATCCCAACGCGGCGAGCCAGGTATTTTCAACAGACAAGCGACGCTTGATCTCCAACCCGAACGTCGCAAACGTTTCGATTACCGCGATTATCTGACCAACCCATGCGGTGAGATCGTTCTCAGACAGTGGGAATTCTGCAATCTGTCCATCGCTGTTGGGCGCAGTGACGATACATTTGAAAGTTTAAAGGAGAAGGTCGAAGCGGCTGCTATTATTGGCACAATTCAGTCGCTGGCGACGCACTTTCCGGACCTTCGGCCGATTTGGAAGCAGAATTGTGAGGACGAGCGGCTGCTCGGGGTCGACATCACCGGGCAGATGGACAGCCCGCTGACCCACGATGCGGAGGTCATGCGGCGGCTGCGCGCCGCGGCGACCGAGACCAACCGCTCGTTCGCCGACAGGCTGGGCATCAATCAGTCCGCGGCGATCACCACGGTCAAGCCCAGCGGCAACAGCTCGCAGCTGTTGAACTGCTCCTCAGGCTTGCATGCTCGCTGGGCGCCGTATTACGAGCGCAACGTGCGTGTGGCCGCCACGAGCCCAATCTTCAAGGTCTTGCGCGACGCGGGCGTGCCGATGGACCCCGAAAACGGCCAGACGCGCGAAGACGCCAATACCTGGGTGGTCCATTTCCCGATGCGGTCGCCCGACGGTGCGATCACCCGAAAAGACCGCGGTGCGATCGAACAGTGCAACTACTGGCTACACAATAAGGTGAACTGGACTGACCACAATCCGTCGGTCACCATCACCTACAAGCCCGACGAAGTCGTCGAATTGACCAGGTGGATCTGGGAACACCGCGACCTGATCGGTGGCATGGCATTCCTGCCGTCGTTCGACGCCAACTATGCCCAGCTACCGTACATCGAAATCAGTAAAGACGAGTACGAACGCCGCGTGGCGGAATTCCCGGAGATCGACTTCAGCAAGCTGTGGAGACACGAGAGCACGGACCTGACGTCCGCGGCGCAGGAGCTAGCCTGTCTCGCCGGAGAGTGCGAGGTCGACCAGTAGCTGACCGCACTCCCGTAACTGAATTGTCACCATTAGGACGCGCCTCAGACCTCCGTCGGGGTAGTTCCTCTCTCGGGCGAAGTGTTGGTCAACACGCGCGTGACGATCAACGGAAGGGTGGTCTCATCGCCGCTGACGCGGGTGATGGGAACCCTGAAGAGCTCCATGACTAGCCCCAGTGGCTCCCCTCAGGGGAAAATTCTCTTCCGACACGGCGAAAGTCGCCCACGAGCGAAGCCCGACCATTCCGTTTACCGCGGACCACCCGGACTAGAGAGAATTGCGATCGTTCAGGATGTAGCCGATCGGCCGCACGGTGTGGATCAGGCGTTGCTCGCCGCCTTGCTCCAGCGCCTGGCGGATGCTGCTGACGGTCACCTCGATGACGTTCGAGTCGCCCAGGAAATCGTAGCCCCACACGTCTTCGAGGAGCTCGCGGCGGGATAGGACGCGCTCGGGGTGGCGCATGAAGTACGTCAGGAGCTCGAAGGCCTTGTTGCGCAGCTCCAGTCGTCGCTCTCCGCGAAACACCTCGCGCGTGTCCAGGTCAAGGGTGAGGTCGGCGTACGTCAGGTTGCCCTGGCGGGCTCGGGCGTTGGCACTGGCCGAGGCGAGCGCCCGCCCGCGACGCACCGCGCGCAGGCGGGCCAGCAACTCAGGAATCGCAAAAGGAATTGACAGGTAGTCGTCGGCGCCGGCGTCGAGCCCGGCGACACGTTCCTCGACCGTGTCGCGCGCCGAGAGAAGCACGATCGGCGCGTCGGTCCTGGCGCGCAGGGCACGGGCGAGCTCCAGCCCGCTGAAGCCCGGCAGCGCAGGGTCGAGCAGCACCAGGTCGGGCGCCTCACGTTCGAAAGCCTCGAGAGCCTGCACGGCGTCGGCGGTCCGCTCCACGCGATAGCCCGCCGTCGCGAGCGCACGGTCGAGGAACGAGGCCAGTCGCGGGTCATGCTGGGCAACCAGCACGCGTGGCTCGACCATGCCAGCAGGTTCGTCTGACGCGTTAGCGTCGCGGAGCGAAGTTTGCACGGGTCGCGACTCTAGCCACGCAACCTTGGAGACACGTGAGAAGCGCGCCGCCGAGATCGAGGTGTTTCGCACTGCTCTGCACGCGCACATAACGCAGCGCCCCGTCGCGTTGTTCTTCAACCACGGCCGCGGTGGCATGGCTGTAAGTGTTTTGTTGCCCGCCTCGTCGGGACTCGCAGGCAATTTCAGCCACGTTTTAGATGCCAATAACAGGCTCTTAGCACAAATATCACATAGTTAGGTCACGACTTCCGGGGAGGTCCCAAAAGACAACAGGCATGAAATTCGTTCCTCATTCGGTCGGCCGCGTCGCCATCGCCGCCGGCGCTGTGCTGGTTCTGGGCGGCTCGGCCGTCGGCATTGCCGCGGCCCAATCGCAGCCGTCGCCCACGCCGACGGCTCAGCCACAGGCATATCAGAAATTCATCGACGCGCTGGCCAGCAAGCTCGGGGTCTCGTCGCAAACCCTCCAGAGTGACATCAGCCAGGCGCGGCAGGCGGCCGGTCTGCCGGCCAACGGCGGCTTCGGCTTCGGCCGAGGTCCCGGCGGCCCGCGCGGCGGCGCCGGGCGCGGCTTCGATCTGAACGTCGCCGCGCAGGCGATTGGCATCACGCCCCAGCAGCTGCAGAGCGAGCTGCCAGGCAAGTCACTCGCGCAGGTTGCCAGCAACCACGGCAAGCAAGGTTCCGACGTCGACACGGCGCTCAAGAACGCGGCCAACGCGCGCATCGACCAGGCCGTCAGCAGCGGCCGCTTGACGGCTGATCAGGGCAACACCCAGAAGACGAACGTCGACAACCGCATCGACCAGCTCGTCAATCAGGTCATGCCCCAGGGCGGCCCAGGTGGGCGCGGCCCAGGTGGGCGCGGCGGAGCCGGCGGGCCCGGCGGTCCCGGCGGCGCGGGCTCTCCGTTTGGCGGGATCTTCCAGCAGGGGCTCAGCGTCGCCGCGCAGGCGATGGGCATCACGCCCCAGCAGCTGCAGAGCGAGCTGCCAGGCAAGTCGCTGGCGCAGGTCGCCAGCAACCATGGCAAGCAAGGCACGGACGTCGCCACCGCGCTCAAGAATGCCGCCAACGCGCGCATCGATCAGGCAGTCAGCAGCGGTCGACTCACCGCTGATCAGGGCAATACGCAGAAGACGAACATCGACAACCGCATCGACCAGCTCGTCAACATGACGGTACCCCAGGGTTTCCAGCCTCGCGGCGGAACGGGCGGCCAGCAGCAGGACCAGACCGGCGCCTGAGCGCCGGCCTGGCCTGGCCAGCCCTCAAAGACTCGCGACGTCCAGTTCTTCGACGACGTCGCGGACACCGGGGACGCGCGCGGCAACCGATTCGGCGTTGTCCGCGTCGTCCAGGTCAGCCACCTGACCACGCAGGTGCGCAATTCCGTTCCGAACGGCGACGATGATGTTCAGATCCGTCGTCGCCGAGTCTTCGGCGAGCTCGCGGCGGATCGCGTCGGCCAGCGCTTCATCGCCCGGTGAGCGATCCTCGGCCGAGCGCTCCACCGACAGGTCGTCGTCCGCGGCGAGCCCGAAACCGCCCAGCACCTGCGCGTCGCCCCGCGCATCTTCGCGGATAACGGGATCGATGGGTGGGGTATAGACCTCGCCCGACTCGGCCATGTCCTCTTCTTCTGAGCTGCTGGCGCCGGCCGCCTGCAGCGGGTCGGTGAAGCCGGGCCGGTCCATGAAGTCCGGCTCGAGCTCACCGCCGTCGGCGACAAGCTCGTCGGCGGAGTCGGCGAGCTCGGCCGTCGGCGTGTCGCTGGCGAAGTCATCGACGTCGGTTGGCAGCACCGCCACGATCTCCAGCTCATCGTCGACCCGTGTGTCCGGCGGAGCAGCCTGGGTCACGATGTCGAGCGCTGCCTGGCGCGACTCCTCGCTGTCGACCATGCCGCTCAGGACCAGCCCGCCGTCGGAGGCTTCGACCACAACCTGCAGGCCGGACTGCGCCAATTGCCGTTCGAGGCGTCGCGTAAGCGCCGGCGAAAGCTCAGACATGTCCTCGGCCAGGTGCAAGCCGCATGCCCGCCGCTAATGTTCGTTAGCGTCCCGCCGACCCCCGAGTGTTACGCTCGGGCGAGCATGCGGCGCGCGCTGATCGTCGTGGGCAAGGCGCCGATCGCCGGCAGTACCAAGACGCGTCTGGTGCCGCCCCTGTCCGCGCCGGAGGCGGCGGATCTGTACCGCGGCTTTCTGCGCGACACTCTGGAGCTGGCGTGTGCCCTGAACTGGGAAGTAACCAGCCTGGTTCACCCGCGCGGCGACGGACCCGTACTGGCGGCCCTCGTGAAGGACTCCGCGGTCCAACTGCTCGAACAGCAGGCTGACGGGCTTGGCGACGCCCTCGCGTACGCCTTCCAGCATCACTTCGCCGCTGGCTGTGGCACGGCGGTGCTGATCGGCAGTGACAATCCGACCCTGGTGCGCCAGCCAGTCGAAGCAGCGTGCCAGGCTTTGCAGCAGGGGGCTGACCTGGCTATCGGACCAACTGTCGACGGTGGCTATTACCTGATCGGCATGCGTCGGCCGCACCCGGGCGTGTTCGTGGGCATCGACTGGAGCACGCCCCGCGTCCACGGCCAGACGCGGTCGCGCGCCCGCGAGCTGGGTCTGCGAGTTGACCACGTTGCCGAGTGGTACGACGTCGACGAGCCAGTCGACCTCGATCGCCTCTCGAGCGAACTGGCCACGGCGCCGCCCGGCGTCGCCCGCCACACGCGGCGGGTGATGGAGCAACTGCAGCTCACTACCCGGCGGGCACCAGCAGCGTCGGCCGCTCGCCAGACCTCTCAGCGTACGCGCGTGTAATTCGCTCACCCGCGCCGCGGCCTTCGCCGGCGGCAGCGAGCACCACCACGGCGCCGCCAAAGCCGCCGCCGGTCAGACGCGCGCCGAAGACGCGCTCGTCGGCGCACGCGACGTCCACCAGCAGGTCGACTTGCGGCACGGACACGTCGAAGTCGTCGCGCATCGACGCGTGGGATTCGACGAACAGCTGGCCGAGCCGCGCCACGTCGTTGGCCTCCAGGGCAAGCACGGCCTCCAGCACGCGCTGGTTCTCGGTGACGACGTGCCGCGCGCGGCTACCGAACGGTTCGGGTAACTGGGCGAGGCGCCCGAGGTCAGCGGGCGACACGTCGCGCAGCTGGGGAACGCCCAGCGCACTGGCGGCCGCCTCGCACTCGGCGCGACGGGTGTTGTAGTCGCCGCCGGCGATGGCGTGCGAGACGCCGGAGTGAATGACAATCAGGTCGGCGGCAGGTGGCAGCGCGATCCGCCGGAATTCGAGGCTGCGCGTGTCGAGGAACAGCGCCGCGCCCGCGTCGGCCAGGCTGGCGGCCATCTGGTCCATGATCCCGCAGCGCGCGCCGACGAAGTCATTCTCGGCGCGCTGTCCCAGCCGCGCCAGGCGAACGTCGTCCAGGTCCAGCGCGAAGGCCGCGCGAATCGCGCGCAGGACGGCAATCTCCAGCGCGGCGCTCGACGACAGGCCGGCGCCGAGGGGCACATCGGACGTGACGCGCAGGTTGAAGCCTTCGAGCTCGAAGCCTGCCTCGCCGAGCGCCCACGTCAGGCCCTGGACATAGTCGAGCCAGTCGCCGCGCGGCCGTTCGCGTCCCAGGGCGTACTCGGCGGGCGCCGGGGCCTGGTCGCTGCGGACCCGAACCAATCGGCCTTCACCGCGTGCAAGCTCGACGCGTGTTTTTTGCGGAATGGGCGTTGGCAGCACGAACCCGCCGTTGTAGTCGGTGTGCTCGCCGATCAAGTTGACCCGTCCGGGCGCGGCGGCCCGCGTCGAACGCACCACGGGCAATATCTGGCGCTAGGAGGCTTTCGTCGTGCGCCGCGCCCGGGGGCGGCGGGCGGGCGCCAGCTCAGCGGGCGGGGGCGGCTCGGCTGGCAGCGGCAGGGTGGCGTTGTCAGACTCCGACTGCTCAGTGCCATTGAGGCCGGGCAACTCGCTGACGGCGGCCTTCCCGGCGCGTGTGCGTCGAGCCGGCTTGATCTCGGCGATTGTGTCGGCTTCGACCACTTCGGCAACCACCGCGGCCTCGGGCAGTGCCACGGGTTCGACAACGGCGGGCTCGACGACCGTTTGTTTCGCGCGGCTCTTCCGCTTGCGGACCGGCGGAGGCGCAACGTCAGCAGGTTGCGCGGCTGGTTCCGCTTCGGCCACGTCCATGACCGGGGCCGGTTCCGCTTTCGCCACCTCCACGACCCGCGTTGGCTCCGGTTTCACCACGTCCGCGGCCGGCGCTGGTTCCGCCCTCGGCTCGACCGCCTTTCGCGTGCGAGTCCGCTTGACCTTCACGGGCGCAGGCTGCGCTTCGACAACAGGCTCGACCGTCGGCTCCGTCGCGGCCTCGGCCAGGGGCTCGACCGTCGCCTCGGCGGCTGCTTCGGCTTCCGCGCCCGCCGCCGGCTGCTCGCGACGCCGTCGGGGACGCCGTGGCCGCGCCACCGGGCCCGAAGAGGGCGCGCTCTCGTCCATCGGCGCGCTCTCAGGCACGACGCCGTTGACGTCCTCTCCCGCGGGCGGCTCGCTCTCGCTGCCATCCTGCGATGCGGGCTGCTCGTGCATGGCGCGCAGGCGCTCGCGGCGGCGCTCCCACGCTCGCCGGCGGCGGCGGCGCGAGCCGCCCTGGCCATGCTCTTCCTGTCCAGCCGCGGCAACCGGCGCGACACCGCCCTCGACGGTCGCGCCCGCTTCCGAAGCTGCTACCTCGCCGTCCACGCTGGCCGCCACCTCTTCAGGTCCACCCTCGCGACGCCGCTCCTCACGCTCGTGGCGCCGACGACCGCGACTCAGGAACATGCCGATGAGCTTGGGCGCGGGAATGATCTGGCCCACCTGCTGACAGGTGGCCACCAGGTGGTGAAAGTACCCCTGTCGCAGCGTCGAGGTGTCGCCGACGACGATCAGCAGGCGTCGTGAGCGGGAAATGGCCACGTTCAAGCGCTGCTCGAGCCGCAGGAAGCCGATGTCGCGCCGACGATTGGCCCGCACCAGCGACAGGACGATGATGTCCTTCTCGCGGCCCTCGAACGCGTCCACCGTGTCAATCTCGAGCTGACGCTCGGGTGGCCAGTCGTGCGGCCCCATCAGTCGGCGCAACAGATCACGCTGCTCGGCGTACGCGGTGATCACGCCGATGGTCAGATTCGGCGGCGCCTGGCTGGCCAGGTTGCGCGTGATGCTGGTCACCAGCCGCGCTTCGGCCACGTTGAACAGCGACGTTCCGCCCGCGCGCGATTCGACGTTGCCGCGCAGCGAGCGCGTGTCCACCCACGTGACGGGCGAGGGGAACGCGGGCAGCCCCGTCCCGCGGCGCGGCGCGGCCGGCCCGGTGCGCACGCGGTTGGAATAGAACACGCGCGAGACGAGCTCGCCGATGGCCGGGTGCATGCGGTTCTGCTGATCGAGCAGCACCGTCGCCCCGGGCGCGAAGCGGCGCTCCTGAATCCAGGCAAACAGGCTTTTGCCGATGACGTTGTTCGCGCCAGGCAGCGCGACGCCGACGAGCTGATTGTGGCCCCCGTGCCGACCATGGCGACCAGCATTGCCCTGGTGATTGGCGGCGTTGGACCCATTGGCGGCCACGATCTGCTGCTCCGCTTCGGACATGACCGGCTGCAGCTGCATCGGGTCGCCGACGAGGATCATGCGCTTGCCGCGGGCCAGCGCCAGCAGTGAGTCGAGCACCCCGGCGCGATTGGCTTCGTCGAGGATGACGTAGTCGTACACGCGCGCGCCCGCGACGTCCTGAAGGACCAGCGCGTCGATAGTGGTGAAGATGACGTTGCGGTCGCCCAGGTCGGCGTCGGCGGCCGCGTAAAAGGGGCGCGCCTCTTTTGCGATCCGCTCGTAGAAGCCGATCCGGGCGATGCGCTCGGCGGCGTCGTCCAGGAAGGGCAGCACCTTCATCAGCATGTTGTCGGTGCCGTGGTTGGAGTGGGAGCAGACCAGGATGCGTACGCCCGGATCGCGCAGGATCAACTGAACGTCGATCTCCGCGGCGGTCGTCGACTTGCCCGTTCCCGGGGGACCCTGGATCAGCAGCGCCTGCCCGTCGTCGAGCCCGAGGGCCAGCGACACGGCGCGCGCCTGACTTCGATTGCGGACCACCGCGGGATTCACGAATCGCTCGGGGCGGACCTGGCGTGGGGTCGGCATCGACGCGGGCGCCGCCACCAGCCGCACGAGGTTCGGCAGGCTGCCCGTGGGACTCGCCAGCTCGTCGAGCAGCGCGCGCTTCTGCTCCAGGATCTTGCGTCTCGAGCGTGGACGGATGAATCCGCTCCGCGGCGGGTCGGCAGCCGTCCGCACTCCGACGATCAGCGTGCCCGCGCCAGGATGCGTGTCGATCACGCGTGCGCTGGTGCGCGAACGTGCTTGATCGTCGAGGATCTCGAGCCACTCACCGTCGTCGAGGGCGCGCAGGGCGTCCGCCGCGACGCCCTTCAACCGCCAGACGTCCTCCTCGCCGCCGTGCGTCAGCGAGGCGTCTTTGAACGGCACCGTCAGTCGCTGGGTGCGTGCCTCGTCCTCGAGGGCCTCAGCTTCCAGCGCGGCGCGCAGCGGCGCGGCAAAGCCGCTCCAGCGCTTGCCGGCGAGCTGCGCAAAATGGCGCTCCAGCATGTCGACGCCGACGTCCGGGTCGGTGACGGGCTGGTCTTCGGGCGGCAGCGGTACGCGTTCGGGATGCACGATCACGCCAACCGCGCCAGGTTCGCGATCCGGCGGACGGGCGTCCTCGGTCACCTGGGCGACTTTGTTGGCGATCAGGTGGCCATCGCTCAGCGAACAGCCGAACTCGAGGTGCAGCTGCGGGAAGCGCAGCGACAGACCTTCACCTGCGGCCCAGCGAGTTGGCGTCGTCCACACGATGAGCGTGTCGGCGGCGGTGTTTTCGCGAAGGCGGGCGAAGCGGGTTTCGATCGGTCCAGAGGCAAGGCCTCGCACGTCGTTCGCCTCGCCGTAGAGCCGCATCCAGGCGGTCAACGTCGCGCGAACTTGAGCCGCCAGTTCGATCCGAAGCGAAGGAACCGATTCGGTGAACCAGCGACCGGTGCCAGGCCGTCTGAACCGCCGTCTACGACGATCGGTTGGCACGGTCCCCCAGTCGGTACACGCGGGCTGTCAGGGCTCGGGTACCGCGCGCCAGAGTCATCTCGGGCTCACCGCCGCGAGGACGCCTCGGGCGCAATTGGAATGGTCAATGCCCAGTATACAACCTCACGCCGCAATCAACGAAAAACCTCCTCCCTCTCCCTTTGGGAGGAGGGCCGGGGTGAGGGCTACGTACCCCTCACCCGCGCTTCGCGCGACCTCTCCCAGAGGGAGAGGTGGTCGACTGTACCGTCAGGCGCTGGTGCCGAGCAGCTCCCTTGCGCGCTCCAGCAGCTCGGCCAATTGATCTGCGTCCAGCACCAGGAACGCCAGTGGCGGGTCGTTGCGGGACGACTGGATGCCGATCGCGGGCAAGCCGCGGATCGAAAAGCCCGTGCAGGCAAACCCTGCTTCGGCATCCACGCGCAGCGACGGCAGGCCGGTCGGCTGCTCGGCGTCCGGGAACGTGGGCACGTTCTGGCCTTCGGCCAGCAGGCCGCGCACGTCGGCCGCCAGGTGGGCCAGCACCAGACGATCGGCGAGGACGAAGCGCGCCTCCGTGCGCGCGTCGGCGGCGGTCAGCACCAGGGCTTCGTCCTCGCGGTGGTCTGTCTCTTCCTCACCCCCACCTGCCGACTCCCAGTCGAGTGTCCAGACCGAGGGGCGCAGTACGGGCGCAACGCCCGAGGGTTGTTCGGGCGGCGCACGATCTTCGAGGGCCGCCCAGGCGGCGCCTTCGGCGGCGGCGGCCTCCAGAGCCAGCAGCACGTTCTCACGCTGGTCGGTGGGCAGCTGCAGGTCCGGCAGGGCGCGCAGCAAGACGCGGTCCCAGCGTTCGAGAAGCGCGCTGCGCTCCTCGGGTGGCAGCTCTTCGCGCAGAAAGCGCAGTTGCGCGGCGAACTCGCCCCACTCCTCCACTCCCGCTTCGGCGGCCGCCCCGTGCCTCAGAAACTCACGGATTCGGCGAAGGAGGGCCTCATGCTCTTCAGGGTCCGAGCCGTGGCCGAACCCTGCACTCCCGCCCGGAGCTTCAGTCATCGCGGGGATCTTAGCGCAAGGCTGCGCACGATCAGGCGCTTACGCGCGAAACGTGACGGAGCGCAAGCAGCGAGAGGGGGTCAGCCAGCGCGAGCGCGCACGAAGCGGGCGACGCGACGCAGCGGCAACTGGACCAGGGAGCGAGCCAGCTGGGGGAGCGCCTCGGCGGCCATTTCGGCGGGCGTGGCAAAGCGGCCCTCCGCCGAGGTCGTGGCCGCCTCGAGCGCCGTTCGCAGATCGCTGGGCGATCGGCCAGGAAACCGCGTCCGCGCCAGCCCGATCATCGCCACCATGTGCGCGTCCGAGGCGCCTACCTCAGCCAGTCCGTGCCGCCGCGCCAGCGCCAGGGCGTGCGGCCGCGACCCGCGCCCGGCCAGACTCGAGTTCCAGACCTCAACGCCGGTCAACAGCCCGGCGGCGATGGCCCGCGCCAGTGCCCGCGCGTTCAGCGAGTGGGTCCAGCGCGTCAGCGGATGCGGCGCCAGGCACACGCCGCCGCGTTCGACGACCCATCCCGCGGTCTTCTGCAGGCTCCAAAGTGCCGGCGGCCGCTCCTCGACGAATAGCGCCAGCAGATGCCCGTCACGCGTGCTCACCTCGACGCCGGGAATCACCTGCACCCGATACCCGCGCATGGCGGCCCACTCGCGCGCCTCCAGGGCGGCCGCCGTCTCGTCGTGGTCGGTCACGGCGATGACGTCCAGGTCGGTATGCGCTTCGACGTGGTCAACCAGGTCGCGCGCGCCGATCAGCCCGTCCGAGGCCAGCGTGTGCAGGTGCAGGTCGGCGCTGCCCATCGGAGCCACGGTGTCTACACCGTACCTCACTTTCGGACGAACACCTGGCCAACGAGCCCCGCCAGCACGTACACGCCCAGCATGGCGACCAGGGTGTAGGTCTCCAGGGCGCCGCCCATCACGCGCAGCGTCGGCAAAAACCCCTGCAACGGCGCCACAACCGGTTGGGTCACCGACACGATCGGCGCGGCGTACGACGCCACCGGCGAGCGGGGCGCTACCAGGCCGAAGAAACTCACCACCAGACGCGCGGCCAGCAACAGCGCGGCCAGATCGGCCACCGATGCGACCAGCCGCGCTGGACCGGGCGCATGTTCTCCGACGCCAGCTCCAACTCGCGTACGGACCGCCTGGGCGGGACGCGAGCCTGGTGACGCCCTCAGCGACAGCCCGAAGGCGACGCCCGCGCCGAGGACGAACCCTGCCACGTGCGCCCACACGGCGATGTCACCCGAAGTCGCGCGCGTCGCATGCGTGATCGCCGCCACGCCCACGAAGAACTGGCTCGCGAACCAGAACGCCAGCACCAGCACCGCCGGCAGATCGAACGTCCAGAAGAAAAACAGGATCGGCACCAGCACGCGCGTCCAGGCGGTGGGATAGCTGACGAAATACAGGCCGAGGACGCCGGCGATGGCCCCGCTGGCGCCGATGAGCGGTTCGGGGTCGCCCGGAGACACGACGCACTGCACGAGGCCCGCGACGCAGCCGACGAGCAGGTAGAAACCGAGGTACAGCGGCGACCCGAGGCGATCCTCGACGGCGCGGCCGAAGACCCACAGGAACAGCATGTTGCCGCCGAGGTGCAGCACTCCGGCGTGGACGAACTGACTGGTCAGCAGCGTGAAGAGCGCGGCGTGTGAGGGCGCGCCCCACGCCAGCGCGGGCAGCACCAGGCGGGGCACCGCGCCCCAGCGCTGGACGAACTCGTCGAGGGCCGCGCCGCGCAGGGTGAGCTCGTAGACGAACACGAGGGCGTTGGCCACGATCAAGGCGATGGTCGCCACGGGTCGGCGGCGCCCGCCGCCAATGCTGTCCCCGAGCGGGATCACGGATCCAATGTATGCAGCGGTCGCCCATGGCGGACCAGAGGATCAGTCGAGGGCCGATTCCAAACGCGTCTCGATCGGCGCCGAGCTCACCGCCAGCAGCTCCGTCGGCGTCATCACCTGCCCCAGCGCGGCCTCTTGCGCCGCGAACAGCTCGCGGTTGCCCGCGCTGGCCAGGTCCAGCAGTCGATCCAGCTGCTCGCGCGGAAACGCGGCGCCCTCGGCGGTCCCCTGCACTTCGACCAGGTCGCCCGCGCGCGTCTGGATCACGTTCACGTCCGCGTCGGCGATCGAATCCTCCACGTAGGCCAGGTCGAGCAGGCATCGTCCGCGGACCAGCCCCACGCTCACCGCCGCAACCGGGGTCAAGAGCGGACTGCGCTGCAACTTGCCCGCGGCCAGCAGGTCGTGAATCGCCAGCGCCAGCGCCACGTAGGCGCCCGTGACCCCGGCGGTGCGCGTGCCGCCGTCGGCCTGAATGACGGTGCAGTCGAGCATGATCTGTCGCTCGCCAAGCCGCTTCAGATCGATGGCCGCCCGCAGCCCGCGCCCGATCAATCGGCTGATCTCCTGCTGACGTCCGCCGCTGATGCCGCGGTTCCACGGAATCCGCTGCGGGCTCGAGGGCGGGATCATCGCGTACTCGCTGGTGACCCAGCCCTGACCGCGACCCTGTAAGAAAGACGGGACCTGCTCGTCGACCGCGGCGCTACACAGCACCCAGGTCTGACCCATGCGAATCATGCACGAGGCGGGCGTTGCCGTGAGAAAACGCGGTTCGATGCTGACCGGCCGCAGGTGCTCCGCGGAACGGCCGTCGGCGCGTGTGCCGGGGTCCGTCATCAGCGCATTAACTTACTTCCCCACGTCTGGTTTTCGAGTCACCTCTGCCTCCTGCCTGGTTACCCTCCAACGCGTGAAGCTCCTGGTGCTGGCCGTGGCACTCACCCTGACGGTGGCGCTGCAAGAACTGCCAACAGGTGCTGGCGCGCAGGTCGTCGCCCCGACCGCGAGCGCTGACGTGCGTACCGCCACGGGCGACCAGCTCGCCACCGCGACCTTCGCCCAGGCAGCCGATGAGGTGCGCATCTCGATCGCCTTCCACGATCGCGCCGCGCTGGTTGGCACGCACGCGATCCACATCGACGCCGCGGCGCGGTGCAACCCACCCAACTTCGACGCGGCCGGTGCGATCTTCAATCCCACTGGCAAGCAGCACGGATTGCTCAACCCGAACGGGCCTATGGCCGGTGACCTGCCGAACCTGGTCATCAGCCCGGCGGGTGTCGCGGTCTACAACCTGTCGGCGGCGCTCGTCACGGTTGGCCCAGGCACCGGTACAAACTCGTTGCTCGGCGGACAGGGCACGTCGCTGGTCGTCTTCGCTCAGCCTGACGACGACATGTCGCAGCCCGAAGGCAATGCCGGTCCGCGGATCGCCTGCGGACCGATCGTGGCTGGCGTGGCGAATACGGCCCCGAGCGTGCCTGCCCTCAGCGCGACGACGGTTTCGTCGACGGGAACCACCGACCGGGTGCCCACCGCGTTAATCCTCGTCATGGGCGGGCTGCTGATCGCCGGCGGAGTCCTGCTGCGTCGGAGCGCGTAAGGCCTGCCCCGCGCCGATATCACCCTCGCCGAGCGCGAGTCCAAGCGCGTACTCGCCAATCTGCTGATACAGCCGCTCCATGACGCCGCTGAAGGCGGTCTGGTTGCGAGCAAAGGGCGGCGGACCCAGGCGCTTGACCGCCAGCGCGTCTGATTCGGGCAGCGCGAAGTGCAGCGCAACCTCGTGGGTGTGCGGCGGACCGCTCCAGAACGTGGCCATGTCCACGTCGGCGGCCGGCTCCGCCTCGGCAGTGCTTTCGGATTCGGGCCCGGCGCGGCGCGCGCGGAGGGCAGCCACGATCTCGTCCTGCGAGCGACCGCGCAGCAGGAACATCAGGAACGGGTCTTCGTCGAACCGCTCGCCAAGCAGGTAGTGGACGGCGGCGATGTGCTTGCACGGATTGGCCAAATCCGGGCAGGAGCAGGTCGTAACCATGTCATCGCGTTCGGCGGGCAGCAGGCTGGTGCCGACTGATGCGAAAACGTCTTCGATCTGCTCGGGCATCTCGCCGCTGAGCAGGCGCGCCGCGTACAGCGCTTCCGCCGACATGGCGTCGATGACGCGCTCCCACTCGGCGTCGGTGAGGCCCTTGAACTTGATGTGGACCTGGTACGGCTTTGGCCGACTGCCCTGGACGACGGCTTTGACGCCCTCGCGCGTGACGTCCAGGGAGACGACCTGGCCGGCGCGCGCGTAGGTGCGTCCGCGCGCGAGTCTGCCCGGGTTCACCAGGCGTTCCAGCGCGGCGATCCAGCGACTGGCCCACCACGACCTGGCGAACGCGCCGCGCTGCGTGTGGGCCTTGATGCCGTGCGACGGCAGGCGCGGGCCGTGGCGCTCCCACCACGCGTAGCTCGAGGTCACGAGTCGTCCTCCGCGACGGCCTCGTCGCGACGCAGACGGAACAGTTGACGCAGGTCGTCAGTGCTCATCTCGGTAATCCACGCTTCGCTGGTGCCCACGATCGACTCGGCCAGGGCGACCTTGCGCTCGATCAGGTCGTCGAGCGTTTCCTCGAACGTGCCGGCGCACACGTACTTGTGGACCTGGACGTTGCGCGTCTGGCCGATGCGGAAGGCGCGGTCCGTGGCCTGATTTTCGACGGCGGGGTTCCACCAGCGGTCGAAATGGAACACGTGGTTCGCTCGGGTCAGGTTGAGACCGGTGCCGCCGGCCTTCAACGACAGAATGAAGATGGGCGGTCCGTTGGCGTCGGTCTGAAAGTCGGCCACGAGGCGGTCGCGCTCGGCCATCGGCGTCCCGCCGTGCAGGAACAGGACTTCGCGTTCCAGCGTGGCGCGCAGGTGCTCCTGGAGCAGTCGGCCCATCTCCGCGTACTGAGTGAACACGAGCGCGCGTTCGTCGCTGGCCACGACTTCCTCGAGCATTTCGCCCAGGCGGGCGAGTTTGCCGGAGCGACCCGCCAGCGCGCTGCCATCGTGCATCAACAGCGCGGGATGGTTGCAGACCTGCTTCAGGCGGGTCAGCAGCGCCAGGACCAGGCCGCGGCGCTGGATGCCTTCCGACTCGGCAATCTGACGCATCGTGTCCTGGAGGACAGCCTCGTACAGCGTGGCCTGCTCACGCGTGAGCGAGCAGTACACCTTCATCTCCTGCTTGTCGGGTAGGTCGGCGATCACGTTTCGATCCGTTTTGACGCGCCTGAGGATGAAGGGGGCGGTCAGCGCCTTCAGGCGATTGGTCGCGTCGGCATCCGAGGCGCGCTCGATCGGCAGCGCGAACTCACGCCTGAACTCCTCGGCCGTGCCGAGGTAGTTGGGATTGATCACCTGGAAAATGCTCCACAGGTCCGCGAGCCGATTTTCGACGGGCGTGCCGGTGAGCGCCACTCGCCAGCGTGCGCCGATCGCTCGCGCCGCCTGCGCCGCGCGCGTGGAGGCATTCTTGATGTTCTGGGCCTCGTCCAGCACCAGCCCATTCCACTTCACGCGCGTGAGAAACTCCTCGTCGCGGTGGAGCAGCGAGTAGGTGGACAACACGACGTCATGCTCTGCAGCGGCCGCAACCAGCTCGTCCCCCGCGGCCCGCTCGGCCCCGTGATGCACCAGCACCCGAATCGAAGGCGCGAACCGCCCGAGCTCATGTCGCCAGTTGCCCACCACCGAAGTAGGACAGATGACCAGCGTCGGCCCACTCGCGTCGCGCTCGACGAGCAGCAACGCAATGAGCTGAGGCGTTTTTCCCAGCCCCATGTCGTCGGCCAGCAGGGCGCCCAGGTTGTAGCGCTGGAGGGTGGCTAGCCAGGCCACGCCGCGCTGCTGGTAGCCGCGCAGGGTGCCCTCGAAGCCCTCGGGAGTTTCGGGTACTTCTTCGGCTCGGGCGCCCTTGCGGACGTCTTCGAGGAGACCGTCGATCCAGCCGCTGGCCTCCACCTCGGCCACGCGGACTCCGTCGACCGTCGTTGGCGCCAGGGCGGTCGACAGGGCTTCGCTCAACTGCATCTCGCGGCCGTTCTGGTGCTTCTGGATGAACGCCAGCGCGCGCTCGATCTGGTCCGGGCGCACGTCGACCCAGCGCCCGCGCAACTGAACCAGCGGCTCCTTCAATTGCGCAAGCATCTCGAACTCGTCGGGCGTCAGCGCCTGGTCGCCGAGGGCCAGCTGCCAGTCGTAACTGACCAGGCTGTTGAAGCTGAGCATGCCCGGCCCGTCAGTCTTCAACACGTCCGCTTCGCGCCCGCCACGCAGCCGCAGTCGCACGCTGAGGCGCGTGTCAAGGCCCGGCAGCAGTACCCCGAAGCCGCTCGCCTTCAACAGCAAGGCTTTGTCGCGCACCAGGTCGGCCGCCTCACGCGTCGAGAGGGCGCACGCCTCCGGCCGCGCCGTCCGCAGGCTGCCGTCGATGGGCGGAAAGACCCGCGAGGCGCGCCCGAGCGCCGCCAGTACGCGCTCCTGCGGCTGATCGAAGCGCCGCGTGAGGAATCGGGCCGTTTGACCGCGGTGCCGCCACACGTCTTCGACGGGCACCAGCAGACTCGGGTCATCCGTGGCCTGCAGCAGGTACTCCAGCCGCCACGGCCGCTCGCCCGCCGAGGCCGCCTCATCGGGCGGCACCAGCCGAAAGCACAGCCGGAAGGCGTCATCCGCGCTGTCGTCCGGGGTCAGGTCGGTCCAGTGACTGACCTGGCGCCGCAGCGTCGAGGCGCCGTCGCCCTGCAGGTGCACGACCGCGTCGTCGCGGCACAGCGCGTTGATCCACGCGCTGACGTTCGCCGGAAGTGAGGTGAGGTCACCCGGCTGCAGCCGAGCGCGGCGGACCACGGCGTCGATGGTGGCCGCCAGGTAGTCGGCCACCGCTTCGCGAGCAGTCGACCGCGACGCCTCGGCATCCCAGGTCAGGGCCGTCGCCGCCGCGGGCATGGAGTGCTCGATCGTACGCAGCGTGGCCCGATCGCTCGACTCGTCGAGCACCGGCGACCAGCGGCTGAGCAGGTCGTCCTCGTCGTTCTGCAGTCGCGGCACGCACATCTGGCGCACCAGCAGCGACAGGGCAAATCGCGCCGCGACGATCCAGGCTCGCAGGTCGGCGCCCAGCGCGGCGGGGTTGGTGGCCGAGGCGGCCGCGACGCGCGGCAGCAGGCTGACCGTGGCCACCTCGTCCAGCACGACGGCCGGCACCTGCCATAGCCCGAACTTGAGGTTGCCGACATCCTCGAACGGCTCGGTCGATCGGTGCGGCGCCCCGTAGGGCGGCTCGGCTGCTGGCAATGACGGCAACTCGGCAAAGACCTGGCGCACGTTGGTCTGCGTCGCCCAGCGCGTGAGCCCCATCAGCGACAGGGCGTGTCGAACGCCGTCGTCCGAGAGCGCGAACGGGTGGACCGGTACCACGACGGCCGGCTGGGGCGGCCGCTGGCCGAATGGCGAGCGGACCTCGGGGCTGGTCGAGCGCCTGCGCGGGGTGCGAGGTCGCACCCGCACGTTCGGCGACTGTTCGCCCCAGATCGCAAAGCCGGCCGCCGTGCCGCCGCTGGCCAGTACCCAACCGCCATGCAAAACAGAGGACGAGGGCCGACCGCGGGGCACCCTACAAGATTGCCACGTGCGCTGGCACGCGCTATGCCATTCCGGGCTCCGGAGCCAGGGAGGTTCAAGGAACCCACATGCACGAAGATCGAACGGACATCATCCAGACGCCGCAGGGCGAACACGAGGTTCGCCAGGTGCGAGACTCAGCGCCGCCAGCCACGCAGGTTGGCGCTCCGCCGGCGATGCGCAGGACAGAGGTGTACGCGGAGACGCCGCGCACCGACGTCGAACACCTGGACACCGTCGCCTATGACCCTTTCGAGCGACGCCGGCTCGCCGCTCACCGTATTACTCAGCTGATCTACTGGGTCTTTGCCTTGATCGAAGGCTTGATTGCGATTCGACTGATTCTGAAGGCGCTTGGCGCTAACCCGAACGCCGGGTTTGCCCAGTTCATCTACGGCATCACCACCCCGCTGGTCGCCCCATTCCTGGGGTTGTTCGCCAACCCGACGTACCAGACCAGTGTGCTCGAGCTCAGCTCGATTGTCGCGCTCATCGTGTACGCGCTGATCGCGTGGCTGCTGGGCAAGCTGGTGTGGATCCTCGTAGGCGAGACGCGCTCGGCGGTCCGCACGCATTCGACCCAGATGGATTCGCGCGTGTAGCGACTATCCTGATGGCATGGCCACCACCGACCGCGGACCAACGGTCATCGTGGTCGGTGGCGGTTTCGGGGGGCTGTACGCGGCGCGAGCGCTCGGGCGGCGGGGCGTCCGCGTCGGCCTAATCGATCGCGTCAACTACCACCTGTTCCAGCCGCTGCTGTATCAGGTCGCGACGGCCGCGCTGTCGCCGGGCGAGATCGCCGAACCGCTGCGCGCGATTTTGCGCAAATACCGCAACGTCGAGGTCATCCTGGCCGAGGTCACGCGGATCGACGTCGACCATCATTCCGTCACCCTCGACGACGGCACCGAGCTCCACTACGACTATCTGGTCCTGTCCACCGGTGCGCGCCACTCGTATTTCGCGCACCCCAAGTGGGAATCGACCGCGCCAGGGCTGAAGTCTCTGGCGGACGCGCTCGAGATTCGGCGTCGGATTTTCCTCGCCTTCGAGCGTGCCGAACGCGAGCCCGACGCGGCAAAGCGCGAAGCGCTGCTGACCTTCGTGATCGTCGGCGGCGGACCGACCGGCGTGGAGCTCGCCGGCGCGATCAGCGAGATCGCCCGACACACGGTCAGCAAGGATTTCCGACACTTCGACCCGCGCCAGGCGCGCGTCATCTTGCTGGAACGCGCCGATCGCATCCTCGAGCAGTACCCGCCCGACCTCTCGGCGGCGGCCAAGCGCGCCCTGGAGCACCTGGGCGTCGAGGTCCATACCGGGACCGGCGCCACGGACGTCCAGCCCGATCACGTCGTGGTCGGCGACCAGAAAATCCCGACGTGCACCACGCTGTGGGCCGCGGGTGTGGCGTCGTCGTCGCTCGGACGTCAACTCGGGCTGGAGGTAGACCGCACCGGGCGGGTTGCCGTCCAGCCGGACCTGAGCATCCCTCACCACGCCAACGTCTTTGTCATTGGCGACCTGGCCGCCTTTCGTCAACCGAATGGCAAATTGCTGCCCGGGACGGCCCCGGTGGCGATTCAGCAGGGCGAGGCAGCCGCCGACAACATCTGGCGCACCATCACCGGCAAGCCGCGCCGCGACTTTCATTATTTCGACCGCGGCAGCATGGCCACGATCGGTCGAGCCGCGGCGGTGGCCGACATCCGCGGGCTGCACCTGACCGGTCACCTGGCCTGGTTTGCCTGGCTTTTCGTGCACCTGCTCTATCTCATTGGCTTCGAGAACCGACTGCTGGTGCTGGTCCAGTGGGCGGCCTCGTACGTCAGCTACGAACGCGGAGCGCGGTTGATCACTGGGCCCTGGCAAGTCGGCACTCGCGGCAGCGGACCCGCGCGTGGCGATTGAGCGCCGGGCGCCTGGCCCGGCCGCCGAGGTCGACGCCCGCGCACTGGCCGCCGCGGTCCACGCGTACGTCGGCGGCGTGCCCCTCCACAGCCGACTCGAGGGCACGCTGCGCGGCATGATCCAGCAGGGCCAGATCGGCACGGGGGCGGTGCTGCCCGGCGAGCTCGAGCTTGCCGCGCAACTCGGCGTCAGTCGTCACACGGTGCGACACGCGCTGGGCGTGCTGACCAATGAAGGCTTGCTCCGCCGCGAGCGCGGTCGCGGCACCACGGTCGTCTCGGCCAGTCCGACCACGATGATCGAGCGCAGCCTGACAGCTTTCTACGCGTTCGCGTGGGAGGCTCGCGCGCGGGGCGCGACCCAGCACTCGCGCATCCTGGATCGCCAGACACTGTCAGCCGATCCGACCTTCGCCGAGCGGCTGGGCGTGCCCGAAGGGTCCGAGCTCGAGCGCATCGTCCGCGTGCGCGCGGCCGATGAAGACCCGCTCGTGTTGGAGACCGCCTACTTGCCGCAGCGCTTGAGCAGCGTGCTGGATACGCCAACCCTCGAGCGGGAGTCGATGTACGACGAGCTCGAACGCTACTGGGGCCTGCGCGTCACTGGCGCGCGCGAGTCGATTCGACCCATCGTCTTGAGCCGAGCCACGGCGCGGTTGCTGCGCACGAGGACCGGCGCCCCGGCGTTCTCGGTCGAGCGCACGACGTGGTCCGACCGCGGACCGATCGAGTGGCAGGAAAGCATCGTGCGGGGCGATCGCTACCTGTATTCGGTCGACCTGCCGCGCAACCACTGAGCGACCGACCCAGCTACAGCCTGGTCCGGTCACACGAGTTAACTGGTGGTCCGACCCGCGGCGGCATCACAATACGTCTCACTGTGCGCGTCCTGCCATTCTTCGCCGCCGTGGTCATGGCGGTTTCGCTCACGAGCCCATCGTTCGCCCAGGAGGATCAGACCCCGGCGCCCGGGCCGCTTCTCCAGCCCGTCAACGACGCTCCCGCCGCCTGCGATCCGAGCGCACCTGGCTTTCGCTACCTCGAGGTGCGTGGCTCGGGCTTCGACGCGTGGACCAGCCAGCACCTGGTCGGCACGCTCGTAGACGGCAGCGGAGCCACCCAGGCACAGTGGCCCAGCATCTATGTCACCCCCCAGGGCCAGCTGGTCCTCGAGCTGAACCTGTGCGCCGAGCCCCTCCAGAACCGACCCGCGCTCGCCCCGGGCGACTACACCGTCGCGGTGGGCGGCAGTGACGGTTCGCAAATTGCCTCCGCGGGCATCACGTTGCAGGACCCGGTCGCCGCCGCGGCCCTGGGGGGCCAACAGGCGCCGGCCGCGACCAGTCCCCAACCAACACCAACGGCTGTTCCGCGCACCGGCCCCGGCTCACTTGCGCTGCCGATTGCACCCGGCACGGGCGGCCAGCTGGTCGATGGTTGGCAGCTGGGCATCGAGAGCGTCAACCCAGACGCCTACCGCGCCATCAAGGCGGCCATCCCCTCGGCAGTGGCGCCGTCAGCCGACATGCGCCAGCTGTTGATTGGCCTCCAGGCCACCTACGCTGGCACGGGAACGGGCACCTTCACGGACAGCCGCCTGGCACTCGTGAACCCCAAGACCCAGGCCAGGTACGACCAGCTCAACAACAACTGCGGCTTCATCCCGAGCGCCATCTCGCCAAACGTGGTCACGCCTGGCACCGTCGTGCTCGGCAACGTGTGCTTCAGCGTGCCCGCCACGGATATCGGCTCGCTGATGCTCGTCGACAATCAACCCTCCCTGGCCGACCGCGTCTACTTCGCGCTGCCGTAAGGGGTGCAACCCTGAGCCACCTGCCGTCGTCAAAGTCCACGACAGGAGGTTTTCACGGAATGACCCAAGCGCCCGAGGCTGAAGCAGCTGCTGACGAGCTCGTCCTCGAGCCCCCCACGCCACCCCCATCCGTTTCGCTCGAGCAGGCGGCTACGACCATCAAGGTTGACGAGGCCACCGCCAAGCGCATTGACGCCGCCGTCAACGCCTACGTCGACGCCCTCACCTCGCTCGACGCCGAATCACCCGAGTTCGAGCGCAAGGTGGCTTCGATCAGCCGCATGGGTCGCGAGGAGATCCGCCGCTCGGCCGAGGCTTCGAGCCGATTCCTCGACCGACCGCTGGCATCGCTCAAGCAGGGCCCCATGTCACAGGGCTCGCAGGTGTCCGCCGCGCTGGTCGCGCTGCGTCAACAGATCGAAGACCTGGACCCATCCCGCCACCTGCAGAGCCGCCGTCGCTTCATGAGCTTCAAGTCGGTGCCGTTTGGCACCCAGATGAATGACTATTTCCGCCGCTACCAGTCGGCGCAGCACCAGATCGAAGCGATCGTCGCTGGCCTGTACCGCGGCCAGGACGAGCTCATGCGCGACAACGCTGCCCTGGAGCAGGAGCGGGTGTATCTGTGGGCGATGAAGACGCGGCTCGAGCAGTACGCCCATATGTCGGGCGCGCTCGACGAGGCGCTCACGCGCAAGATTTCAAAGCTCGCGGATACCGATCCGACCAAGGCGCGCGCGCTCAAAGAAGACGCGCTGTTCTACGTACGCCAGAAGCGGCAGGACCTGCTGACGCAGCTCGCCGTCGTCTGCCAGGGGTACCTGGCGATGGACCTGATTCGCCGCAGCAACATCGAGCTCATCAAGGGCGTGGAACGGGCGACGACCACGACCGTGTCCGCGCTGCGCACGGCGGTCATCGCCGCGCTGGCCCTGAGCAACCAGAAGCTGGTGCTCGACCAGGTCACGGCGCTCAACGTCACCACCGGCAACATCATCGAGTCGACGTCACAGATGCTGCGGCAGCAGACGCTCGAGATCACCAATCAGGCTGCCAGCTCGACGGTGAGTATTGAAAAATTGCAGGCGGCCTTCAATAATATCTACGCAACGATTGATACTATTGACACCTTCAAGCTCGCCGCGCTCGACAACATGCGCAAGTCGATCGACATCCTGTCCGCGGAAATCAGTCGGGCACACGAATATGTCGAGCGCTCGCGCACGGCGGAGCTAGCCCAGGCCAGGGCCAACGGGCTGGTTTCCGAGCTCACGCTGCCGGCGACTGGCCAGGGAGCCTGACGTATGTGGTTGCTGTTCGTCCCGATATTGCTTCTCCTCGTGGTGATGCTCACACTGGGCAGCCTGTTCGCGGGCGTGTTCTGGCTGGTGGGCAACACGTGGCCATGGCTCCTGATCGCCGCCGGCGCCTGGATGTTCTGGCATCAGGACGGACGGCACTACCGTCGCCGCCAGCCGCGCGCGGCGTGGGCTGGCGGCGCCCCGACGGGTCGGCCACAGCCAAACTCGTCCAGCAAGAAGTCGGCGCCGCGGCCGTTGCGACCGAATGAGCTGCCGATCGACCTGCAGGTCAAAGTCGAGCAGATTCGTCGCAAGGTGGACGTGCTGCTCGGGTATGCCGACCGCTTTCCGCCGTTCTCCCAGGACCTGTACCTGGTACGCCAAACGGCCAGCGACTACCTGCCGCGGACGATCAACACGTACCTGTCGACGCCACCCGAGGCGGTTGACAAGCCGATGCCCAACAACGGCAGCAAGACGCCGCGGCAGGAGCTCACCGCGCAGCTGGAGCTGCTGGACACAAAGCTGGACGACATTGCCCAGGACCTGCAGCGGCAGGATGCCGATCGGCTGGTGGCCAATCGGCGGTTCCTGGAGCAGCGGTTCGGCACCCGGGAGGCGGGCGCGGCGAGCGAGCCCGTGAGGATCCCGGTCACCGAGAAGCCGGCCGAGGTGCCCGCCAGCTAAGCGTCTGTCCCGACTTCTGGCGGGGGATCGGGCCCCCGCGAGAAGTGCCACTCGAGACTGGTGTGTGACGACGTCACGCAGGAACCGGGTTTATCCACGGGTGGCGGGTCTGCGAGGGATACCGTCCTCGGGAGTGCCGTCCACCCGTGGAGATACGCGCAACCAACACGAGGGTCCGTCTCGGGAAATGCCGTGGGTCGCGGCGATTCGCGCAACGAACCCATGGGTCCCCTCTGGGGAATAGCGTGTCACCCCCTCCCGACTCCGTCACATTCGGCATCGACGCGCCGCGCGTGAACTCGGTGGCAGCAACGTGTGCCAGTTGTCTAGTGGACCGACCACCGCCGAACCTGCGTACAATGCCGCGCGGTGCTCCCGCAACACCGACCAGGTCGAGTCACGATCATGCTGCTCGCCCTCGGGTTGGTGCTGGTGGTCCTCGTCGGCGCGTTCGTCGCCACCGCCCAGACACCCGCACCTGAAGAAGACCTCCCGCTTGCGCCTGTGCCGACGCTCGAGCAGCCGACGCCGGGGCCCGCCGTCGCCCAGGCCGCCGCCGGCATTCAGGCGCCCGCCGCCACCCCGACCGCCGCCGTCACGCCCGCGCCGACGCCGACACGCGTCGCCGCCGTCGACGAGTCGGAGTTCGAACGCGTGCTGCACCCGCTCTTGCTGGAAGCCAAGCGTCGCCGCGCCGCCGCCGCCGCCACGGACCCCAGCTACTGGACGCGTCTCGACCCGAAGCTCAACTCAACCCGACTGAACTTCCTGCTCTTTGGCTACGGCGAGACGCACGAGCCGCCACTCACCGAGCGCGCGTTCATCGGCTCGATCACGATCTTCTCCTACGACTACGCCACCAAGCAGATCGACCTGGTGTCGATGACCCACGACATTCGCGCGCCCGAAGCCGAACGCTTCTTGCAGGACCGCGGGCAAGCGCATGTCGGCCCGATCAAGCTCGACCGCGTGTACGGGATGGGCGGGTTCGACCTGCTGCGCAAGACCATTGAAGACGCGACGGGCATGGCGATCGATTTCCAGTTCGCCTTCAAGGAGTCGGTGATCCAGGGCGCGACCGACAACGTCTTCAACGGTCTGGACGTGAACGTGCCCCTGCCGTTCGAGGTCAACGGCTTCTACCTGGACGACGTCAAGTACCCGGGCGGCCAGTTCCAGCAGGGCATGCAGCACCTGGATGGAATCCAGGTCATTCAGTTCATCAAGACGGTGCCCGTCGAGGAGAACTACGATCCGCGGCTCGAGCACAACGCGCGCAAGCACCTGGTGTTTCGATCGATCATGGATGCCCTGAAGGAGCATTCGAACGACGTCGCGTTTCTGGGCCGCGCGGCGCTGTTTTTCAGCAGCCAGGTCTCGCACGACGCACTGGCCTACGATTTCGATCTCAAGTCGCTGCTGGTCGACAACCTGCGCGCGATGATGACCAACATGCACAAGGCGGACGCGACCGACCAGGACATGCCGAGCGTGCAACGCACCATGTACATCGTCGATCCGGCCAGCGGCGACGGCAGCGTGCAGTGGGTGAAGGCGAACGCGCACGATAACCCCATCACCCAGCGCGACCTGGACGAGAACGTGTACGGCGAAACGGCGATGGAAGTGCCGTACCACGGCGATCCGTACGCGGCGGACCTGGCGACCGGCTACTGGACCGACGTGCGCCAGCTGGTCGCCTCGCGGCTCGCCGACTGACGCCAGTGCCGCGGGCCAGCCGGCCGTACATGCCGGGCTATGGCACGCTCGGACCCGATGACGGCGGGGGCTTGTTGCCCTGGTCGTGGGCGGAAGAACAGCTGACCCGCTCGCGCACGTTCTGGCTCGCCACGCGCTGGCCCGATGGCCGACCCCACGTGATGCCCGTCTGGGCCATCTGGCACGATCAGACGCTGTTGTTCAGCAGCAGCAAGCGATCGCGCAAGGCACGCAACCTGGCCAACGACCCGCGCTGCGTGTTGACTACCGACGATCCTCAGAATGCGGTGGTGGTCGAGGGCGTCGCCGAGCTGATTACCGAGCGCCAGGAGCTCGAAGCGTTCCTGGCCGCCGAGAATGCGAAGTACGCGACGACGTACGGTTTCGAGATGGTCGATCCAAGCGCGAACAGCTGCTTTCGACTGAAACCCAGCTGGGCTTTCGGGCTTCGCGCCGAGAACTTCGCCGGCTCCCCCACCCGCTGGAGGTTCTAAAAGATTTTTCCCCAGAGGGGACCCAGGTAGGGAGACGGTGGAACCCATAGGGAACCCTTTCGTGACCGCTGGCAGGTCGGGCGCCATGGAAGAAACCCGCGGTGGTCACTGGCGGGTCGGCAGCTACAGAAGTCACCTTGGGAGTACCCCCAGGGCACGGCGGAGCCTGCTCGTGGCCCCCCTGTGGGTCCCCTCTGGGGGAAATCCCGTCCTGGGTATTGTTGACAGTGGCCGCTACCGGGCACTATATCGAGTGTCGTGGACGCGTCGCGTCGGCTCTGGCCGCGAGCTGATCTCAGGGTTGGTGATGCCGACCGCAAAGCGGTCGTCGATGAGCTGCAGCATCATTACATCGAAGGCCGCCTCAACAGCGAGGAGCTGAGCGAGCGCGTCGGTCAGGCGCTCAATGCGCGCACCTTCGCCGACCTGTCGGAGCTCCTCACCGATTTGCCAGCATTACCCAGCCCGAATCAAGCCGAGCCGCAGCCCGAGCTCGAAACGTACGGCCAGGACCAGTGGCGGACACACCTCGCGGCGCCGCCCATTGGCGTGATCCTGATGCTGATCGGCCTGGTGGTGATGCTGATGATCTTCGCCATGCCAGGCATGCGCTTCGGCTTCTTCCCGTGGCCGTTGCTGATCTGGGGCTTCTTCTTCATCGGTCGCCCGTACCGCGGCGGCCGGCGCCGCTGGTAAACCCCTCGATCGAAGCCTGATTGACGCACGACGCGCACGTCCGCATCGGCGAGGATGGCGGTCGCGCAGCGCTGCTGGTCAACGGCATCGTGCAGTCGATCTCGCCCGAGGATGGGCTTGTCAACGGCGGCTACTGGGGAGCCATGGTCCCCGAAGATCGACCCCACCACGCGCTGATCCTGGGTCTGGGCGGCGGCACCCTCGCCCAATTGCTCCACGCGCGCTGGGGCCCGTTCCCGATCCTCGGCGTCGACGACGACCGGGCCGTGCTCGACCTGGCCTCCAGCGTCGAGTGGCTCCCGCGCGAAGGACTGGAGGTCGTGATCGACGACGCGTTCAGATACGTGAAGGGTTGCCAGGAGCGTTACGACTACGTTGCAGTCGACCTCTTCCATGGCGAGGACATGGACGGGCGCGCCTTCGGCAAGCCCTTCTTACGGCGCCTGCGCACGTTGCTCCAGCCGCGCGGCCAACTGGCCATCAACATGTTCGCGGACATTCGCATGCTGCGCCGCGTGAACTGCATCGCGACGTTTTTCGAGATTCGTGAGCGGCGCTACGTCGGCGGCAACCTGGTGGTCCACGCCCGTCGGCGACGCTGAGACTCGAAATCCAAACCTGCCGCGTCGTCCAAGCACGGTTGCCGGGTCGACTCGAGAGCATCCGGGCACGTCAGCGCGCGTTACTTTTCGGTGACCAACGTTCGTTGACAATTGGCAGGGTGCCTCGAACAATGATCTTTACCGCCGGCAGTGGCCAGTCTTGTGCAGTGGAGGCTATTCACGCGGATCAGCGTCGATTCGCCGACACCTGGCTCTGTCCCTGAGAGAGAACCCCGGGAGGGATCAATACATTGATGAGGCGTTCCCTGTACGTCCTGTCCGCGTGGACACTCCTGCTGGCCGCGGCCTGCGGTCCGGCCGCCGCGCCGGCGCCAACCGCGGCGCCCGCCGCGGCCCCCACCACCGCACCGGCCGCACCCGCGCAACCAACCACCGCACCCGCCGCCGCTGCACAGCCGACCACCGCGCCGGCCGCTCCCGCGCCAACCCTGGCGCCGGCCGCTGCCGCCGCCGCCGCCAGCGCCGGACGCGGCAAGGGCGGCACGCTCCGGCTGCTCTTCTGGCAGGCGCCCACGATCCTCAACACGCATCAGTCGCAGGGCACCAAGGATTACGATGCCGGCGGCCTGATCCTCGAACCTCTGGCCTGGATCGGCCCCGACGGTAGCCTGGTTCCAGCGTTGGCCGCCGAGATTCCCACGCTCGACAACGGCGGCGTCGCCAAAGACCAGATGTCGGTCACCTGGAAGCTCCGGCCCGACGTCAAGTGGTCCGACGGCTCGGACTTCACCGCCGACGACGTCGTGTTCACCTGGCAGTACATCACCAATCCCGACGTGGCCTCGCCCGACACCCAGACTGCCGATGGCGTCACCAACGTCGAAGCCGTCGACGCGCACACGGTCAAGGTCAGCTTCAAGGCGCCCAACCCGTATCCGTATCAGATCTTCACCTCGGGCCTGGGCACCATCCTGCAAAAGAAGCAGTTCGCACCCTACCTGGGCGCCAACGCCAAGGACGCCCCGGGCAACCTCGCTCCGATCGGCACCGGCCCCTACAAGGTCACCGATTTCAAGCCGGGTGACGTGGTCACTTACACGATGAACGACCTGTTCCGTGATCCCAACAAGCCGTACTTCCACGACGTCCAGATCAAGGGCGGCGGTGATGCCGTGTCGGCCGCTCGCGCCGTCTTCCAGACGGGTGAAGCGGACTACTCCTGGAACTTGCAGGTCGAAGCCCAGGTCCTCAACCAGCTCCAGCAGGGCGGCAAGGCCAATCTCGTGACCGCGCCTGGTCCGTCCGTCGAGCGCCTGCTGATCAACTTCGCCGATCCCAACACGGACGAAAACGGGGCGAAGGCCGAGCCGGACACCAAGCACCCGTTCTTCTCGGACATCAACGTCCGCAAGGCGTTCGCCATGGCCGTCGACCGCAAGTCGATTGGCGACCAGCTGTATGGGCCTGCCGGCCAGGCGTCGTGCAACATCTTCACGTCGCCGCCAGCCGTCGTCTCCAAGAACACCGACAGCATGGACGTCTGCCAGTACAACATCGCCATGGCCAACCAACTCCTGGACCAGGCGGGTTGGACCAAGGGCTCCGATGGCATTCGCCAGAAGGACGGCGTGCGCATGCACGTCGTGTATCAAACAACCGTCAACTCACTGCGCCAGAAGGAGCAGGACATCGTCAAGTCCGGCTGGGAGCAGATCGGCGCTGAGGTCGAGCTGAAGTCGGTCGACGCCGGCGTGTTCTTCTCGAGCGACGCGGGCAACCCCGACACGGCGGCGCACTTCTACACCGACGTCGAGATGTTCACCAACAATCCGAGCTCGCCGGACTACACGCAGTACGTGGACCTGTGGACGACCGATCAGATCACGTCCAAGGCCAACCAGTGGCACGGCAACAACTACGGCCGCTGGTCGAACGCGGACTACGATCAGCTCTACAAGCAGCTGCTGACCGAGACCGATCCGGCCAAGCGCACGCAGCTGATCATCCAGGCCAACGATATGCTGGTATCTCAGGTGGTGATCATTCCGCTGGTGGCCCGCACGCAACCCACCGACGGCATCGCCAAAGACATCCAGGGCGACATCCCCAACCCGTGGGATAACGTACTCTGGAACATCCAGGACTGGTACAAGACCGGGAGCTAGTCACCTGAAGTGATCGCATCAGCTGGAGGAGTGGGGGCGCCATGAGCCGCTACTTGATTCGCCGCATCTTGTTGGCGATTCCCACCCTCTTGCTGATCAGTTTTGTCCTCTTCGCCATCCTGTCGCTGGCGCCGGGCGACCCGCTGTCCCAGTTCGCGGCCAACCCGGCGGTCCCGCCGGAAGTTCGCGAAAACATCCGCCGCTCATTGGGCCTCGATCAACCCTGGCCCATTCGCTACGTCAAGTGGGTGATCGCGCTGGCGCATGGCGACTGGGGCTTCTCGTTCGGCAGTCGCATGCCCGTCTGGGACCTGCTCAAGCTGCGCATTCCGAGCACGCTGGCCGTGGTGGGCGTCGCCTACCTCGTGTCGCTGCTGATCGCCATCCCGATTGGCATCATCTCTGCAGTCAAGCAGTACTCGCTGTTCGACCACGTGGCCACCACTTTTGCCTTTATCGGTTTTTCCGTGCCCACCTTTTTCACAGGGCTGATGCTGATCATCTTTTTCAGCGTCAAACTGCAGTGGCTGCCGTTCATCTACGACTCGACGTTACAGGTGAATGATCTGAACTCGCTCGGACAGCAGATCAAGCAGTCGATCATGCCCATCGCCGTCCTGGCCCTGTTTCAAACCGCGACCCTGGCGCGCTTCACGCGTGCCTCGTTGCTCGAAAATCTGCCGCAGGACTACGTGCGCACCGCCCGAGCCAAGGGCGTGGCCGAATTCAGCGTCATCAATCGGCACGCGGTGCGCAACAGCCTGATTCCCGTCGTGACGCTGATCGCGCTGTCGGCGCCAACCGTCTTCTCCGGCGCGCTGATTACCGAGCAGATCTTTCGTGTGCCGGGCATTGGCTCGCTGCTCATCACGTCGATTCAGAACAACGACATCCCCGTGATCATGGCGATCGTGTTCACGTTCTCGGTGCTGGTGGTGGTGTTCAATCTGATCGCCGACATCGCCTATGGGGTGCTCGACCCACGTATTCGCTATGACTGACACTTAGGTACGGGGGAGTCAGGAGCATGGTCACCACAGTCGCCCAGGAAGTCGTCCGACCTGCTACTCCGGTCGCCGATGCAAAGCTGCATCGCCCAAGCCGCTCGCTGTGGTCCGACGCCTGGCGCCAGTTCCGCCGCCACCACCTGGCCATGCTCGGGGTGATTGTGCTGGCCCTCCTGCTGATCATGACCATCTTCGGTCCGATCGTCTACCGCCAGTCACCTGACACGATCGACTACAGCGCCAGCTTGCAGGCGCCGTCGCTGCAGCACCCGTTCGGCACCGACGACCTCGGGCGCGACCTGCTCGCCAGAACGATGCTGGGCGGCCGCGTGTCGATGGCGGTCGGCGTCGTGGCGGTGTTGATTGCCATCACGCTCGGCACGTTGATCGGCGCGATGGCGGGCTTCTTCGGCGGCCGCGCCGACAGCGCTTTGATGCGCTTCACGGACCTGTTCCTGGCGTTGCCGGCGCTGCCATTCCTGCTGATGGTCACGTACCTGTTCCGCGATCCATTGAAGAAGGTCTTCGGGCCCGAGCTTGGCATTTTCTTGCTCATCGTCTTTGTGATTGGCGCGCTGAACTGGATGACGTTGTCCCGTCTGGTGCGCGCCTCGTTTCTGTCGCTCAAGGAAAAAGAGTTCGTCGAGGCCGCGCGTTGCATTGGCGCGGGCAATCGACGCCTGATGCTGACGCACATCCTGCCCAACACGCTCAGCGCGGTGATCGTCGCCGCGACCGTCGGCGTGGGCGCCGCGATCATTACGGAATCGGCGCTGTCCTTCCTGGGCGTCGGCTTCCCGCCCGACATGCCGACGTGGGGCCGCCTGCTGTACGACGCCCAGAACTACCTGGACCTGGCCCCGCACTGGGCCATCTTCCCGGGCCTGCTGATCTTCCTGGCCGTACTGTCGATCAACTACATCGGCGACGGCCTGCGCGACGCACTCGATCCCCGCAAGACACAGTAGATTTAAAGATTTCTCTCAACAAGCTTTTTTATGCAGTCGCAAGCCTGCGGGCTTGCTCCCCAGGGTTGATAGAAACTCGCCCTGGACCCGCGCATCGTGAACGCCCGTTGCTCGGTGGCTGACAGCTGCTCGGCGGCCGACAGTTGCTCAGTGGCTGACACTTTCCACCTTGTGCCTCACTCGGGAAACCCTATGACCCTCTAATGGGTCCCCTCTGGGGTTTATTTCTTCCTTCGACACTGCCGAAGCACCCGAAGTCCGGGCGCTGACGCGCGGCACCCCGTGGCGGCACAGAGGTGCTCGACTAATTACACCCGAGCAAAAGCGTCTCCGATGGGCACGGAGGTCTCCGTTCACGGGTTTTCCTCCGCGGAAAGCGTCCGTCGCCACGCGTTGGTCACCCATCGATTTCCGTTCGGAAACATTGCGTACCCCCTCTGGGCAATCGCGGTCGATCCCGGGGGTCCCCTTGCGGAAACCTCCACTCTGTATCGTCCGCGTGACGCCAGCACCTGTTTAGAATGCAAACACCGCGTTGAAACGCTGGGCCCGAAAACGGGAGGACTGCGACGCATGCTGAAAAGCGTATTTGCCGGCCGCTGGATGGCCGGGGTCGTCCTGGTACTGGCAATCTGGTTGGCCGCGCAGGTCGGCGCGGTGTTGGCAGCGCCCGACAGCATGGCCGCCTCAGTCGAGGTCGCCCAGGGAACCCTGCCCACCCCGACCCCCTTCCGCTTTCTAACGCCGACGCCGTTCGTCCCGGGCGCAACCACCACGACACGCCCCGCCACCGCGCCCAACGCGGGCGGCTTCCCAATGGAGCTCGCCTTCCCGATCCTGGCAGGCGGTCTGGTGGCCATCGGCGGTGGCTCGCTGGTCCTGCGGCGTAAGACTACCCCCTGACTGGCGACGCCGAGCGCTCGGCGTCGGACTGATCGCCATTGGCGTGGCTGGCGTCGGCGCCGCGAGCTGGGTCTACTACGACGCCTGGGCGACGCGCCAGGCCTTCGACGCCTCGCCCGAAGCAGCCGCCCTGCAGCTGCAGGCAGAGGCGCCTACCCCGGTCTGGATCGACGCCACCCCCGAGCCAGCCTCGGCGGCCACCGAGGCCCTCGCACCGGTGCCTACGCCGCCAGCGATCCCGCTCTTCGACGTGGTGCCGACACCTGGCGCCACGGCGAGCGCCGACCAGCTCTCGCTCGATTCAGTGGATTTCCGCTTCCTCGATCCCCCGCAGCCAGGCGCACACGCGCGCGTGGCGATTACCGTCGCCAATCACGCCAACGTGACGAGCAGCCGCATCTTGCTGGGCATCGATGCCAGCTGGTTCGACGGCTACAACGTGATCGGCACGGCGCCCGCCGTCTCCGAAGACCGTACCGACGACAACGGCCTGCGCACGTTCAGCTTCCCGCCCGTCGCGGCGCAGGAGTCGGTCACCTACGAGCTGCACGTCTCCTCGACCAGAGAAGGCACGACGCCGCCCTCCGTTTCCGTGCTGGCGGTTAGTGGCGACTCCATCGGCGAGGTCGACAAACCCGAAACCTTTGCGCCACCGGCGCGGCCCGGGCCGGTCATGGCCATCGACATCCCTCGCCTGAAGCTGCACACCGGCGTGCTGCAGGTGGCCTGGGAGCCACCGCCGTTCACCATCGGCCAGATCAAGGACACCGCCAACATCACCCAGGGCAACACCGTGCTGGTCGGACATCTGACCGGACTGGCCGGCAACGTCTTCGCCCACCTCGACCAGCTCCAGCCCGGCGACGAGGTCACCGCCACCTCCCGCGGCCTGCCGTACAAGTTTGTCGTCAGTCGGACCTTCGTGGGCGCCAATACCGATTCGACGCCCATCGATCCCGAGGACGACGCGCGCCTGACCCTGATGACCTGCACCGGGGTGTGGAACCCGTTCACGCACGACTACTCCCAGCGGCTGTGGGTGATCGCCGAGCCGCCCGACCAGGCCGCCGTGACCATCGCCAACGCTCAGGCGACGGCGACGGTCGTTTCCGCGACCGCGACCGCGCACGCCACCGAGGACGCCGCGGCGACCGCGACCGCCGCGAACGCGACTGCCACCGCGGTCGCGCTCGTGCCCACCGCCACGCCGGTGCCAACCCCATACGCGGGCGAGCCATCGCTGCCGGGCGGCATCGGCAATACACGCCTCGATCTGGAGAAAGCCTTCGGCCAGGCGAGCGGCGAGACCAGCGGCAAGCTGGTGGTTTTTCGTCAGCCCGGCCGCGAAGTGCACGTGCACTTTTCGCCGGAACCGCCGCGGGCGCAGCTGGTCGCCGAGACGCTGAACCCGCCGCTGGCCTTTGACGCCGCGGTGCGCGAGGCGCGCAAGCTGTTCCCGAGCGACACGCAGCCGCGCGGCACCGCGCCCGAGGGCAATCCCCAGTTCGCCGTCGAACGCTTCACGAGCCCACAGCTGGCGCAGGCGCTGTCGCTGGCCTCAGGCGACTTTTCGGTGATCTACAAGAAGAATTCCGGCGGAGCCATCACGGGCATCGAAGTGGGTCTGGGCGACGATCTCGACGCAATCCAATCCGAGGCCAACCAATAGACCACAAGTGAGAAAAAACTTGTTGAGAACAAACTGGTTGAGAGACTACGCAAGACTTGCCTATAGTCCGCCTCGCTCGTGCCTCGACTGTTCACTTACCTCGCCGCGGCGGCCGTGTGCTTCACTCAGGCCGCTTCGACCATCGCCCACGCCGAAGATGAACCGCTGACCATCGCCAGCGTCGCCTCGAGCGGCCAGAGCCACCTGCCCGTCTGGGTCCAGACCGTCGTCGCGCACGCCGCGCTGTACCGGGCTGACTCGGACGGCGACCAGGTCATCACCACCTTCACCAGACACGCCTTCCTGCGCGTCGTCGACGGCGGCACGTCGCGGCTAGAAGTCCAGGCCTATGACGCTGCCGGCGCTCCCGCCCAGACGGGTTGGATCGACGTCGACGATGTCGAGCCGTCCGCGCCGGCCATCAACTGGCTCGTCAACTCGGCCGCCACCACGTTGTGGAGCGCCGACGACGCGAGTGCCAGCGTGCTCCGCACCCTCGACAACTTCACGCCGCTGCAGAAGATCGACGGCCCGGTTCTCAATCGCATCCAGGTGCGGGTGTACCGCGCCGACTTCAGCGGCGTTGTCGGCCAGGGCTGGGTCGATGCGTCCGCCACCGGGCCTGCGCCTACAAGAGCCTGGCCGACTCGGTGGTCGATCACGACCAGCTTCTGGCCAGCGCGCCGCGCTACGCGTCGGCCATGCAGGTTGCCGACGACCCGAAGCAATTCGCCACGCAGGTTGCCCAGGATGGCTACAGCACCGATCTGGAATACGCCGACAAGCTGATCGACCTGATGGATCGCTACAACCTCTACCAACTCGACCCGTAGCCGCGTTTATGGGTCTGAAAGTGACGCAGATCACCCTCCGCGGGTGAAGCCCGTCACTGATCCACAGAACTTCGAGACGTAGTGTTGGCATATGAGTAGCGCGACCGCCAGAACTGATCCGTCGACGCGTCTGTACGAGATGCGCCGCTTCCAGGTTTATCGACTGGAACGCCCGCGCAACCGTTCGCTGCTCAAGCGACTCAGTCGGGGCCTGCGCGTCCGCTTCGCTCGCTAGGTCGCTGGCGGCGGGGTACTACCCTGCCAGAGCGTGATCGCAAGCGAGTCTCGCGACGGCATCGCTGTCGTGAGCCTGGACCGACCCGACCGGCGGAACGCCCTCGTTCCCGCGCTACTGCAGGCACTGGTCGAAGCGCTGCGGCGGGCGGCGGCGAGCGGCCGCCCCGTGATCCTGACGGGCAGCGGTCCCGCGTTCTGCGTTGGGGCCGATCTCAAGTGGCTCGCCGCCTTCGCCGATCCCGCGCTGGCGGTCGCCGAGCTGGTCGCCGTTCACCACCTGGCGGTGACCACGATCATCGAGATGCCCGTGCCGGTCATCACCGCGCTCAACGGCGCGGTCGCGGGCGGCGGGATCGGCCTGGCGCTGGCAACCGACTATTGCCTGGCGGCCGACTCGGCCAGCTTCACCGCGGCGTACTTCCGCCTGGGCCTGACGCCCGACGGCGGCGCCTCGGCATTTGTCGAGCGGACGATCGGCATGGTGCGCGCACGCGAGCTGCTGTTGACAAACCGTCGGCTCAGCGCCCGCGAAGCGTTCGAGTGGGGACTGGTCAACGCCGTGGCGCCGGCTGAGGAGCTGCTGAATCGGGCGGTCGCCTTCGCCGCGGGCCTGGCGCCAGTGCCAGACTACGCGCTGCTCCAGACACGGCGGCTGCTGAACGCGGGCAACCTGCGCAACCAGCTGCAGATGGAGTCGGTGGCCATCCGCACCGCGGCAAGAAGCGAGTTCTTTCGCAAGGCGCTCGAGCGCTACCGAGATACCGTTAGCTCATAACAATCCTTTTAGGCAGCAGGGAGCTTGCAGTCAGGAGAGACCTAGCTCCGTCTTCGTGAACAGCGCCCGAAACGGCACGCCTCGGCTGGCGAAGGCTTCTGGGCCACCTTGCTCGCGATCGACGACCACCACCGCGCCGACGACCTCCGCGCCCGCGGCGCGCAGCTCGTCCACGGCCGACAGCGCCGCGCCGCCGGTGGTCACCACGTCCTCGATCAGCAGGACCCGCTCACCCGCCGCCAGCGCACCTTCGATCTGCTTCGAGGTGCCGTAGTCCTTCGGCTTGTCGGTCCGCACGATGACCATGGGCAGTCCGGTCTCCAGCGACACGGCCGTCACCAGCGGCACCGCGCCGAGAACCGGACCGGCCAATCGCTGGACGCCCGGCGGTACCCACGCGGACAGGGCCGCGGCAATACGTCGCAGCAGTCCCGGCTGCGTGGTGAACAGGTACTTATCGATGTAGTAGCTGCTGCGCGCCCCCGACCGCAGCAGGAAGTCGCCCCGCAGCACGGCCGTCTGCACCAGCTCGCGCCCGAGATCCTGGTCCGTGGTGCTCATAACCCTCCACACGCCGGATGAGCCGTTGAATCTTGAGCCCGCGAACGGGCCCGAAGAGGTAGCCCCAGTAAGGCGCCAGCCAGACCTCACTGCCGAGGCTGACCGCGTCAGCACCCGCCCAGAAGTATTCCCGACAGTCGTCGAAGGACCGAATGCCGCCGCTGGCCACGATCGGCAGCTCGATGCCTGCCTCGCGTAACTCGGACACGACGCGCAGGCCGATTGGCTTTATCGCCCTGCCCGACAGCCCACCGTAGCGGTTCTTCAGCAGCGGCTCGCCCGTGCGCGGGTTCAGGCGCAAGCCCTTGACGGTGTTGATCGCCACCAGCCCCGCTACGCCGTGGCGTTCAGCCAGTCGAGCGTGCTCGAGGTAGTCGTAGTCTGGCGAGAGCTTGAGCAACACCGGGTGACGACTGCGCCCGACTGCCGCGGCAAGGACCTCCTCCAGGATCGTCTCGAACGGAAAGTTCACGTTGTGGCACGAGACGTTGAACTCCACGGCGGCGATTTGACCCGGCCGCGCCCGCGCGTTGACGAGGTCGACCAGCGCACAGAACTCATCCGCCGAGAAGCCGCCCACGGAGATGATGCGGTTCAGGTGGTGCGTCCTGGGGAAGTAGTCGCGGAAGTACGCTTCGAGGCCGATGTTCGACCAGCCGAAGGCGTTCAGCCAGCCGGCGTCGACCCGCCGCAGCGCGCGCGCGTAGCGCCGCAGGAGGTCGGGCAGCTCGCGGACCTGCCAGTCCTCGCGCAGCGTGAAGTGACCCTCTCTGGGTTCGAGGCTGAGCGTCCGCGTGGTTACGGCGCCGAAGCGTTCGAGCGGCGCCCATTGCGCAAACGGGCTCAGCCCGTACAGCACCAAGCGTCCACGCGGGGCGCCGTAGCCCAACAAGCTCGACGACGTCACCACACGATTGCGCAGGCGTACGCCGTTGAGATCGATCATCCTGGCCTTCGCGATTATGACACGTTCCGGGACGGACGACGAAGCATGCGCTCAAGGGCAAAAGCCCAGCGTTCCAAGTTGCGGCAACGCGCCGAATTGGCTATTGTTGACCTGATCTGAAGACTATGTCTGGTATATCCGAGCGACAGGGCGCCAGCGCCCAGGCGGTCGCCCTCTATCTCCGCGTCCTCGGCGGTGACCTGGGCGCCGCGCACCTGTGGTTCGACGCGCACGTCCTCGATCGCTATCGCGAGAAGTCCGGCTGGCGCGTCATGCGCACCAACACCGTCGGCCGCCTGCGCTCGCCCGAGGGCTGGCAGCTCGACTTCGGCATCGTCGACGTCGACGGCGCGCTGCACACCACCGCCAGAGAGCTCAGCGAGCGCTTGCCCGCCTCCGAGCGCCAGCACTGGGCCGAACATGTCATACTGCCCGCGGCCAGCCGCAACTTTCTGGCCATGCGCATGGCGCCCGGCAGCTGCATCGACGATGGTGACCTGCGCGACTGGCCGGCGTGAACGCGCGAACCGATGGAGACACAGGCATAGGTAGGGAGGTTCTCTCGAGCCATGAGTGGTGAACAGGGCTACGCCAATCCAGCCGCGCTGGTTTCGACTCAGTGGGTCGCCGATCACCTGAACGATCCGAACGTGCGGCTGATCGAAGTCGACGTCGACACGTCGGCCTACGGTCAGGGCCACATCCAGGGTGCGGTGGGCGTCAACTGGACGACCCAGCTGGGCGATCCTATTCGGCGTGACATCCCCTCGAAAGCGGACTGGGCCAAGTTGCTGAGCCAGGCCGGTGTGGGGCCTGACACGCGCCTCGTCTTCTACGGCGACAACAATAACTGGTTCGCGGCCTTCGCCTACTGGGTCAGCAAGATCTACGGCCACCAGAACGCCGCGCTGATGAACGGCGGTCGCAAGAAGTGGGAGCTCGAAA
>JAFAOS010000191.1 GCA_019247515.1 Chloroflexota bacterium
GCGGGCCTCGCTCTCGACGCTGCTCGAAGAGCCGGACTTTGCGCTGGCATCGTTCTTGTTGTCGGTGCTGGGGGAGGGCACGTTCTTGAATCTGCTGGCCTTCCTCGAGGTTCACGCGCCGGATCCGATCTCGCGGCGGGTAACCCAGCTGGCGCGGCAGGACGAGTCGCGCCACGTAGCCTTCGGCATGGCGCACCTTGAGCACCAGGGCTCGCTGGACCCCGGCCTGCAGGCGCGGCTGCGCGGCGCCGTCGAGCGGCGTCACGACGTGCTCATGGATACGGCCGGGCTGAACCAGGGCGTCTTCGATGCGCTGGTGCTGCTGGCCGCCGGTTCGTGGCGCCCCGCGGACATCGCCCGGGGCTACCATGCCGTCGAGGAGCTCCAACAGGCCATGGACGAAGGCCGCCAGCGCCGGCTGGTACGGCTGGGCTTCCCCCACGACGAAGCAGCCGCGCTATCGGCGCTGCACACGCGGAACTTCATGTGACGCGCGTCACGGTGGTGTGCGGCAATCCCAGGCCGAAGTCGCGGACGCTCGAGGCGGGGCTCTTCGTCGCGCGAAAGTTGACGGGTGCGGACCCGCAACTCGTGCTCGACCTGGTCGACATCGGCCCGCATCTCCTCGGCTGGGGCGACCCGGTCGCGCAGCAGGCCGTCGAGTCAGTTCAGGCGTGCGGCATTGCCATTTTCGCCAGCCCTACGTACAAGGGCACCTACACCGGCCTGCTCAAGCTGTTTCTCGACCAGGTGCCCACCGACGGACTCAGCGGCATGATCGCCATCCCGGTCATGCTCGGCGCCGCGCTCGGCCACGCCATGGCGCCGGACCTGCTCCTCAAACCCGTCCTGGTCGAGCTCGGCGCCGCCTGCCCTGCCCGGGGCCTGTACCTCCTCGAGACCGACTACACCTCAGACGCGATCATCGACCCGTGGCTCTCTCGCGTGCGGCCGTTCCTGCCCAGCACCTACCATACGAAGGAGAGTTAGAGAGAGAAACCACGGGGAGACCCTGAAATGCTGTCCAAGGAAAACACCGAGCTGCTGTGTCGCGTCGGCCCAGGCACCGTCATGGGCGACCTGATGCGACAATACTGGTTGCCCTGCACGTATAGCTGGGAGCTGACTGCTGACGGCGACCCGCAGCGCGTCCGCATGCTCGGCGAGGACCTGATCGCCTTCCGCGACTCCAACGGGGTACCCGGCTTCATCGTCAACAACTGTCCTCACCGCGGCGCGTCGTTGTTTTTTGGACGCAATGAAGAGGCTGGACTGCGGTGCGTCTACCATGGCTGGAAGTTCGACACGGCCGGCAATTGCGTCGACATGCCCAACGAGCCGGCCGAGTCCGATTTCAAACACAAGGTCAGGGCGACCGCGTATCGCGGAGCCGACGCGGGCGGCATCACCTGGATCTACATGGGCGCCAACCAGGCCGACCCGCCCGGTCTGCCCCAGTGGGAGTGGTGCCAGGTCCCCGAGAACCAGCTCCAGCACTCCCACAAGGCCATCTACGAGTGCAACTTCATGCAGGCGCTCGAAGGCGAGCTCGACACCACCCACGTCTACTTCCTCCACTCGCGCCTCGATCCAAAGGGGGCGCCGAGCTACGGCCTGTACGCGCCGGATCGCCGCGCCCGCCTGGAGATCGTCGACACCAACTACGGCGTGATGTACGCCGCGCGCCGCAACGAGGAAGTCGACGACGTGTACTACTGGCGCACCACCCAGTTCCTGTTCCCGATTTACGGCATGTTCCCGGGCGGCGGCGAGGACGGCACCGTGCCGCTGTCGATGTACGTGCCCATCGACGACGAGCACACTCTGCACTGGGGTCTGTGGTGGCACCCTAGCGAGGCGATGGCCCGCTTCGGCAAGCCGGTCCAGCAGAAGCTGAATGACACCGGCGCGCTGATCGGCGGTGTCGGTCCGATGAAGCCGCGCCAGACTGGCAAGTTCTTCGCCGACTGGTGGCCGGAGGCCTGCCTGGCCAACGACTTCCTGATGAACCCCGAGGTCAAGAAGACCAAGAGCTTCACCGGTATTCCGAGCGTGCGCATGCAGGACGACGCCGTCATTACCAGCATGGGCCCGATCATGGACCGCACGAAGGAGCACCTCGGCACCGCCGACGCGACCATCATCCGCGTGCGGCGCCGCATCCTGGAAGCCGCCAGAGCCCTGCGCGATCGCGGCGTCACTCCGCCAGGCGTGGACTACCCCGAGCTGTACCGCGTGCGGTCGTGCCAGGCGATCCTGCCCAAGGACGTGAGCTGGCAGATCGCCCTGGATGACTGGCATTCGTGCCGCGTCACTGAGCATCCGACCGGCGGCTTCAAGCCAGTGCGCTCGGCGCCCGAGGGCGGCTTCGGCCGTCAGACCCGCTACCAATCGGAATCGTAAATTTCGCTTCACCCACCTCTCCCTCTGGGAGAGGTCGCGCGAAGCGCGGGTGAGGGCTACGTACGAGCCCTGATAAGAGCCCTCACCCCAGCCCTCTCCCAGCGGGAGAGGGAGCAACTGAGGAAAGGGATTGTGGATCTCGGACTTTCGGGCAAGGTCGCGGTTGTTACCGGTGGCAGCGAAGGGATTGGGCGGGGGGCGGCGCAGTCGCTTGGACGCGAAGGCGTGTCTGTTGTTGTCTGTGCGCGGCGGGAGGACCTGCTGCGTTCGGCTGCCGCGGAGCTCGCGGAGGCGACGGGTGCGCAGATCGTCCCGGTGCGGGCGGATGTCACGCTCGCCGGTGACGTCGAGCGCGTTATCCAGACCGCCGTCGATCGCTTCGGGCGGCTCGACATCCTCGTCAACAACGCGGGGACCTCGGCGGCTGGTCCGTTCGAATCCGTCACCGACGACGCCTGGCAGGCCGACCTCGACCTGAAGCTTTTCGGCGCTATCCGCGCAACTCGCGCGGCGGTGCCGCACCTCCGCAAGGTCGGCGGCGGCAGCATCGTCAACGTGCTCAACGTCGGCGCCAAGCAGCCAGCGGCCCGCTCGGTCCCGACCTCCGTCTCGCGCGCGGCCGGCATGGCGCTGATGAAGGCGCTGTCCAAGGAGCTCGGCGCCGACAACATCCGCGTCAACGGCATCAATATCGGCCTGATCAAGAGCGGACAGAATCAGCGGCGCTGGGAAAGTCTCGGCCGACCGGGCACGCTCGAGGAGTTCTACGCCCAGTTGGCCAGGCAGACCAATGTGCCCCTCGGCCGCGTCGGCGAAGCTGAGGAGGTCGGCGACCTGATCGCCTTCCTGTGCTCGAGTCGCGGCGCGTACATCAGCGGGGTATCGATCAACATGGACGGTGGCTCCTCGGGAGTCGTGTAGCCTGGCACGGCTATGCGCAGGAGCACGGATCGCATACTCGTTTCACACGCCGGTACCGCGCCCCGTCCAGCGGACCTGACCGACCTGCCCAGCGCCGTGAAAGAGGTCGTCAAACGCCAGGCGCAGGTCGGTATCGACATCGTCAACGACGGCGAGCTCAGCAAAAGCAACTTCACCAACTATGTGCGGGATCGACTGGGAGGCATCACGCCCGCCGAACAGGGCGCCACCCTCCCACCACGCAACATCAATGGCCGCGACCTGCGCGAGTTTCCGGACTTCTTCGCCACCGGCGGTGGCGGATTCGGTCGCAATCGACCTGGCCCCCGCCCGTCCAACATCGTCTTCCCACAACCGATGGTCGTCTCGGGTCCGATCACCTACATTGGCGCCGACACGG
Source organism: Chloroflexota bacterium (assembly GCA_019247515.1). Classification (GTDB taxonomy): domain Bacteria; phylum Chloroflexota; class UBA6077; order UBA6077; family CF-72; genus CF-72. Next base: position 3,725 of record JAFAOS010000191.1, read on the forward strand.
TCCAGGCTGACGTGGCCAACATGCAGGCGGCGCTCGAAGGTCTCGACGTGGAAGGTTTCCTGCCCGCCGTGGCGCCCGGCACCGTCGAACACTGGCTGCACAACCAGTATTACGCGACCGACGAGGAGTACCTCTTCGCCCTCGCCGACGCGCTCCACCACGAGTACCGAGCCATCACGAACGCCGGGTTGAACCTCCAGATCGACGATCCGGACCTGCCGGACGGCTGGCAGATGTTTCCCGACATGAGCGTCGACGACTATCGCAAGTACGCCACGCTGCGCGCTGAGGCGATCAACCACGCCCTGCGGGGTATTCCCGAAGAGCAGATTCGCTTGCACGTGTGCTGGGGCAGCGGCCTCGGTCCGCACAAAAACGACATCGACCTGCGCGACATCGTCGACGTCATCCTGCGCGTCAGGGCCTCCGTGTATTCGATCGAGGCCGCCAATCCGCGTCACCAGCACGAGTGGCGGGTCTGGCACGAGGTCAAGCTTCCGGAAGGCAAGTCGCTGATGCCGGGCGTGATCGGCCACGCTACCGACATCATCGAACACCCGCGGATGGTGGCCGACCGCCTGATCCAGTACGCCGGGCTGGTCGGTAAGGAAAACGTGGTCGCCGGCACGGATTGCGGCGTCGGCTCGCGCGTGTGGAATGGCGAAATCGCGTGGGCCAAGTTCGCGGCGATGGCCGAAGGCGCGCACATCGCCTCTCGAGAGTTGTGGAGCTGAGCGCGGCGTGAAGTTCCGCGCCGGTGATCTGGAGTTTAACGCGAGCGTCGTCGAGTCGAGCCAGTCCGCCTCACCTCAGACCGGCAATCCGCTGCAGTTGATGACCATTCAGTTTCGCGCGCAGAAGGAAGGCGTCCACGAGGCGGCGGTCACCGAGGCATTGCAGCGGCAGTCCGGCGGCCTGTACTCGCTCGACGAGGCCGACCAGCCCGAGATCGAATGGCGCGTTCGCGAGAGCAACTGGACCTACGTCGGCAGCGAGCCATGGGGCGTCAACCACCACATGTGGCGCATCGAGCAGGTCGAGCGCATCGCCTGCGAGCTGTTGCGACTCGGCGCGCTGGCGCTCGAGCCCTACGACTACACCGAAGAAGTGTTGCCAGACGGCGGCGTGCGGCTCGCCGCGCGGGCGCTGGTCTCGGAGGTGGACCTCGACGCGATTGCCCGCCTCATGGGGCCGATCGAGGTGGTGCGCGTGGGCGTGTCGGACACTCCACGCCGTATGCGGCTGAGCGGCTACGTCTGGGGCGAGCGCTTCGAGGGCCTCGTCGTCGTCGTGGCGTGCGCGGATATCCGCGAGCCGCGGGTGACGCTGGCCGGTTTTGACGGCGATCCCGTGGACGACTTCGAAGACCTGATCGCCCTGGGCGCGGTCGACGCGGACGCTTTGCGGCAGCGGCGGCACGCGCGACGACGCGTCCAGAACGTCGATGGCTGGGAGCTCATGCCGGCGCCCACTCCCTGACCGACCGCCACCGACGACTGGGCTCGCGGTCAGGGCTGTACATTGAACTGCGCGTTGCCGCTCATCTCCAGGGACGGAAAGGTCTCCGATGATTATTGACATTCACGGCCACACGAACGCCCCGCCGAGCCTGTATGCCTACAAGTCGGGTCTGCTGTCATCCAAGGGTGCGCACGGGAAAGGCAATCCTGGACTCAACGAAGAGGCGATGGCCAACACCGTCAAAAACCACCTGGCGAACAACCTGGACAAGGTAGGCACCGACGTCCAGTTCCTGTCGCCGCGTCCGTTCCAGTTGATGCACTCCGAAAAACCCGAAAAGATCGTGCACTACTGGGTCCAGGCCAACAACGACGCGATTGCCATGAGCGTCAAGGCCGCCCCCAGCCGCTATCGCGGCGTCGCCGGTCTGCCACAGTGCGCGGGCGTGCCGATCACCAACACCTTCGAAGAGATCGACAGGTGCATCAACCACCTCGGTTTCGTGGGGATCATGATCAACCCCGATCCTTATGAGGGAAGTGGGACCCCCACGCCTGGCATGGGCGACGAGTACTGGTTCCCGCTGTACGAAAAGATGATCCAGCTGGATATTCCGGCCCTGATCCACTCCGCCAGCTGCAAAGACCCGTGGGATACATACTCCAACTACTTCATCACGACGGAGACGCGGTGCATCATCTCGATGGTCGCCTCGCAAACCTTTGACAGGTTCCCCAACCTGAAAATCATCGTCAGCCACGGCGGAGGCGCGGTGCCGTACCAGGTCGGCCGCTACCGGGCCTTTTTCGGTCGCCACTTCGAGAGCAGCGGCGGATTCGACGCGCAGCTCAAGAAGTTCTACTTCGACACGGTGCTGTACAACCCGGAAGCGATTGAGCTCCTGGTGCGCATTGTCGGCAGCGACCGGTGCATGTTCGGCACGGAGAATCCGGGCACCGGTTCCTATCGCGATCCGGGCTCTGGCAAGATGCTGGACGATCTGAAACCGGTCATCGAAGGCATCTCGTCGCTGACGGAGCAGGACAAGAAGAACATCTTCGAGAACGTGCCGAAGAAGGTCTTTCCGCGGTTCAAGCCCTGAGCTGGCCCGAGACACGCTTCAGCAGGCGCAAGGGATCGGGCGGCGGCGCGTCGCCCGACCACGCCACGTACTGGTCCGGACGGACGAGGACCAGACGCGCGGCGTAGGCGGTCCGCTCGCCCGCGAACGTGTCGCGCACGATTTTCAGCGGCAGCGGCAGACCGCTGGACGTGGCGGCGTCTTCAAGTGGACTGCAGTCGGCATCCAGCGCCAGCAGCGTAAAGCCGTCGCCTAACTCTTCATAGACGTTGCGGTGGTTAGAAAGCGCGCGCGGCGCCAGGTGGTGGCCGGCCGCCGCCCTGAACGACAGCTCGCCGTGAATGCTGCACGACGCCCCGGCTGGCCCCATGACCACCGACGAGCCTGCGTAGTGGGGGTCGTACGTGTGGGCCGCCGAGGCCTCGCTGCGCGCCAGCTCGTCCCACGCACGCCGAAATTCACCCACGTCGCGCTCCGGACTGTAGCGCTCCAGAAACTCGCGATCGCGCTCGATGGCGCCGGCGATCATCGCCTCGCCGGTTTCGACGAAGATCGGTCGCCGCTCTTGTCCGTAGGAGTCCAGGAGCGCCTCGCCGCCCCAACCCTGGAGGCGCGCCGCCAGTTTCCAGCCGAGATTTCTGGCGTCCTCCAGGCCGGTATTCAGACCGAATCCGCCATATGGCGGATGCTGGTGACATGCGTCGCCGGCAATAAACATGCGCGCCTTCCGGTACACGGTGGCAACCATGATGCGCAGGTCCCAGAAACCGACATAGTCCAGCTGGGCCTGAAAGTCGAATCCGGCCGCCTCGTGCAGGAGCCGGAGAAAATCGTAATTGTCCTGCCGCGTGTCAGCCGGCACCGGCGCGTGGAAGAAAAAACTCTCGCCGACGTCGATGCGACCGAAAAACTGCCAGTAGCCCGCGAGCTCCGGCTTCATCACTCGGTAGGTGGTGGCGTCCGGAAACCGTTTGAGGAACTCGTGGAGTTCCGTCGACCGGAACACGACGAATACCATGCGCTGGTCGAAGTTTCGACCACCACGGTCGACGCCCATGCGTTCTCGCACCAGTGAGCGGCCACCATCGCAGCCAACCACGTACCGTGCTTCGAGGCTCCGCGCGCCGCTGTGCGGGTCCTGGTTCACTTGCTGCTGCGCGTCGGCCGACCAGCTGTAAAACGCGTCCGCGTCCTCGTCGACGCGCGAGATGGCCAGCGTTGCGTGGTCCGCGTCCTGCGACACGCTGTCCACGTTCCATCCGAACAGCGCGGTGACCGACGGCAGCGCGCTCAGCCGCTGGCGCAGCACGGCCTCCGTGCAGTATTGCGGCAGGCGCTCGCCACGCTCGTAGAAATAGTCCTGGACGCGCGGACCGCGGCCGCCCCACTGCATCGTTTGAAAATACGGGCTCTTCAGGTCGCGGTAGATCGTGACGCCACCGGATGGATAGCCTGGCGGCATGACGCGCGCGGCGCGCAGCTCGTCGACGCAGCGCCAGAAGTAAAAGTGCTCCAGCGTCCGATTGGTCAGGTTCTGGCCCTTGGGGATGCGCTGCGGCGCGCGGTGGCGCTCGACGAGCACGCTGCGCACACCGCGCTGACCCAGCTCGACCGCCAGCGCCACGCCAACTGGCCCGCCGCCGACGATGGCGACGTCGTACTCGGACACCTGCGTTCAGCGTATGCCATTCGGCGGCGCGCGACCTAACATGAAGACATGGGTTCGCTGGACTTCGCATTCTGGGACGTCATTCCACATACGAGCACGGGCACCGCCATTGCCGACGATTACGATGCCCACATCCGACTGGCGCAGCGGCTGGAAGGGCTCGGCTGGCATTCGTACTTCGTGATCGAGCACCAGAACGCGCCGCAGGGCATCAGCGCGCCCAGCGTGTACCTGACCGCCGTCGCGCGCGAGACGAGCCGTCTGCGCCTCGGGGCGATGATGTGGCAGCTCCCCTTCTACAACCCCATGCGCCTGGCCCAGGAAGTGGCCATGCTCGACCAGCTTTCGCGCGGGCGCGTGGAATTCGGGACGGGCATCGGCGTGCACGAGCACGAATTCATCCGCTGGGGAGTCGACTACTACCAGCGCGCCGCGATCTCGGAAGAGGTCCTCCAGGTGGTGAAGATGGCGTGGACCCAGCCCGAGGTGACCTTCCAGGGCAAGTATTTCCACTTCGACGAGGCCTTCCCGCATCCCAAACCATTTCAACAGCCGTATCCGCCGATCTGGGCCGCCGTCCACAGCGACACGTCGGTCGAGTTTGCGGCGCGCAGCAACTACAACATCGCCAAGAACCTCGACACGGACGACGTGGTGGCCGGCAAGTTCGACCTGTTCCGCACGGTCTGGCACGCCAGCGGCCATGCTGGCACGCTGCCGCGCGTCTTCCTGATGCGTTCGGTCCATGTCGCGCCGACCGACGAACAGGCGCACGCCGAGGCCCGCGAGTTCCTGGCCCCCGGTGGTCAACGCGTGGGTGGCGGACCCATCGCCCAGACCCGCGTCGGCTGGGGCTCGCACGCGCGGGGCATGGGCGCCGACAGCGAGCGCGCCGACAACAAAGCCCGCGGCCAGACGATGGCCCAGGCCCAGCGTGACTATGAGTTCAATATCGACCACGGCCTGGCCCTGGTGGGCAGCCCCGAAACGGTGATCCGCCAGCTACAGGCGGGTCAAGCGCGGATGGGCTACGACCTGTTTTGCACGAACCACCAGATCGGGCGCATGCCCCGCGAACAGGTGGAGCGGTCGATCGAGCTATTCGGCACGGAGGTCATCCCCGCGTTCGCCGGCGCGCCAGTCGGGCCGCGTTAGCAGGCACTCACTCGAAGCTGAATGGCGGGTAGCGGTCCGTCAGGCCAAAAAAGTAGGCGTACACCCGCGTTGACCAGGTGATCGTGCCACCGACGAAGGTGAATGCCCACGCCGGATACTGGCCGCCGAAGAGCACCCAGACCCAGATCAGCAACTGGCACGCGGCCACGGCGATACCCAGCGCGTACAGGATGATGTAGTGCGGAATCAGCAAAATGTATCTCACAATTCCGCCAACAAGCAGGATGGCAAAGAAACGGCTGCTGGACTCTGGCCGTTCAATGAGCATGTCCTCCGGCGCGTCGAAGCTGAAGGCGGGGTACGCGTCGCTGAGCCCATAGAAATACATCGCGAGGCGGGTAACCCAGCGCAGGTAGCCGGCGACGAGTCCGAACGCCCAACCCGGGTAGCGGGCCGTGAACAGGACGGGAATCCAGATGACCAGCTCGGCGAAGAACAGCGCGATGCCCAGCACGTAAATGACGATCAGGTGCGGGATCAGGATCAGCAACTTGATCAGAAAGCCAAGCACCGGCACCGCCCAGAATCGGGTGCTGCCCACGGGTGGGCTCAGGGTCATCCTGACCGGATAGGCGGGCCTTGCCATTTCTGACATTGCCATTTCTGACATTGCATGCTCCTCCCTTTCGGTGTGCGAGGGATGATACGTGGCTTCGTGATAGCGTTTCGGCCAGAATCTTGACCGCCCTCCCGATGCGACGACTCACCCTGGCCCTCGCGCTCAGCTTGTTGATCGTCGCCAGCGGCACGCTGCCGGCGGCCGCCGATCGCTGGTACGACTCGTCGCCGGTCCTGGGCATCATCGACGCGAGTCGTCAGCCTGCGGCGGCGCGTCGAGCCGGCGCGACGTGGGATCGAGCCCTGTTCCTGTGGCAGCTCGTGCAACCCAACGGCCCCAGCGACTGGGCGCTGGACAGCTATGTCAGCCGCGCCAGGCTGGACACCACGCTGTCGACCGGCCTGCCGGTGGTCGGCGTGGTGCAGGGCACGCCGGCCTGGGCTGACACCGACTATCACGACGGCGCCGCGGGTGTTCCGACGGGCCTCGACTACCCGGTCGACGATCCGCGCAACACGTTCGGGCAATACATGTTGCGCCTGGCGCAGGCGTACAAGGGCCGCATCAACACCTGGATCATCTGGAACGAGCCCGACTTCCTGCCCGGTGAGTCCGGAACCTGGTGGACCTGGTCCGGCAGCGCCGCGGATTTTTACAAGCTGCTCAAGACCGGGTATCGGGCGGTAAAAGAGGTCGATCCCTCCGCCAGCGTCGTGTTCCCGGCTACGACGTATTTCGCGGATGCCACGCACAATCGCGAGCTCTTCCTCAAGCGCGTGCTGGACGAAGCCAACAAGGATCCGGACTCGCCGCCGAACGGCTATTTCTTTGACGCGGTCGGCGTGAACCTGTACTGCTCGCTCGACGCGGTCTATCGCGTGTATGGCATCTACAACTCGATTCTGGCGCAGTTTCAGCTGCAGAAACCGGTGTGGCTCACCGAGACGAACTGTCCGGTCTACAACGACGCCACCGTGCCCGAACCCGCCTCCGGGCGCATCACCACCAACGAGCAGGCGGCGTATCTGATCGAGGCGATCGCGCTGGCCCGCGCCGCGGGCTACCAGCGGATTGGCTGGTACACCATGGTGGACCACGACGCGAGTACCGGCATCGTCGACCGCTGGGGCTTGTTGCGGGCGGACGACACCCCTCGACCGGCGTACATGGCCCTGGAGGTGGCCAGCCAGTACCTGGCGCGCTCGGACCTGTCGGTGCGGCTCGCGCCGTACGGCACGCTGACCGCCAATGGCTGGCCGGTCGCGCGCATCCTGGTGGACGATCCGCTGCAACACACGCGCGTGCAGGTCATGTGGCGGACCGCGGATGGTCCGTCGACCGTCAACGTGCCGATCAGTGGTAGCTCGGCTGAGCTGGTCGACCCCCTCGGGTTCTCGGCGCCGGCGGTTGCCGCGGACAACGGGTGGACGGTGCCTCTGCCGCCAGCGCGCGTGGCGCAGCCGTCCGACCCGCCGGGCTTCCAGTCGGGCGGCTATCCGGTGTTGCTGGTCGAATCAGGCGTGCCATTCAGTGGCTGGACGGCTGATCCACCGCAGTTGACCTCGCCGCTCATGGCGCTGGTCCCCTCGGCGCTTGAACCGGCGCCGTCCGCGCCGATCGTCGCCAGGCCAGGCGCGCCGGCGCCGCCGCCGATCGCGGCACTGCCGTCCGCGGTCCAGACAGGACCCAGCCTGGTGCTGAGCGTTGGCAACCCGCAACCGGGCGACCTGCTGCCGCGCGGCAAATACGTGATGCAGGGGCTGGCGTTTGATCGCTCGGCGAGCACGGGCAGCGGCGTCGACAAGGTCTCAGTCTTCGCCGAGGATCGAGACGCGGGTGGCCAGCTGATCGGCAGCGGCGTCGTGGGCCAGCCGACGATCGACAGCTTTTCCGCGACGATCGACCTGAGCAAGACCAGCGGTCAGCACACGCTGTACGTCTACGCGCGCTCGTCGGTGACCGGCAAGGAGACGATGGTCAATTTGCCAGTGAACGTGAAGTAGTCTTTCCCCAGAGGGGACCCATAGGGGAGAACGCGCTTCTTCCAGAGGGTGCGACACAGGCATTTTCCCCAGAGGGGACGCATTCGGGAGCAGGCGCTTCTTCCAGCGGCGTCGACAGACGTTTTTTCCCCAGAGGGGACCCATTCGGGAGAACGCGCTTCTTCCAGCGGCGTCGACAGACGTTTTTCCCGAGAAGGGACCCATTCGGGAGAACCTCTCTTCCAGGGAATGCCATGCGTCCCGCACCGGTCATCGGACGAAAAAATGTTCATGATGACTGTCGTCACAAGAGGCGTCGACAGACATTTCCCAGAGGGGACCCATTCGGGAGAACGCCTTGTTCCACAGAACGTTGCGATGGTCCCCGCACCCGCCATCGGGCGAAGAAAACTGTTCCCCTTGTGGGTCGTCACACCCCGTGTGGTCGACGAATGTCCCCGTGGGGCGATCGTCCTACTCGCTCCGATCCTCGATCTCCCACGCGTGATCCAGCGCGTGCCACGCGATGCGCCTTGCGGCGTACCGCGTCGGCCACCTCGCGTCCGCGACCGGGTTCTCGAGCGCCTCCACCACAGCCTTGCGAAACCCCGCCACGGCCCGTGCGTCCCCCCGCGCCGGCTGGCGCAGCTTGAGCCCGAGTCGGCCGGCGTAGGCGACTTCCGCGCCGTACACGTGGTCGACGATTTTGTCGCGATCGCGGCCGCCGCCGCGCGGACCCTTGCGCAGCTGAGCTGGCGCGCCGGCCACCACGTCGTCGAAAACGTTCCAGGCGGCCTCGACCAGCGCGACGAGCTTCCGCGCCTGCGCCGGCGTCAGCCGCTCAGCGTCTCGATCTGAAATCGCGCCTGGCGCGCCGAAGTCGGTGGTCGCCGAGCCGGGCAGCCGCTCCACGACCTGCAGCTCCTTCGACGGTGGGCGGAGTTTGGCGTGCTCGGCCGCGACGGCGTACCGCGGCAAATACTCCCCCAGCGCGTTGAGCGCAGCTTCTTCGTCGCGCCCCGACCGGCACCAGCCGGGCCAGTCGAAAGCGCAGGCGAAGACGCGTTTGTCGCCAACCTCGAGGTAGACGTCAGTCGGCAATATCGCCCACCGTGCCGCTACACGGCTTTGCCGTTGACCGATCCGTTGCTGCGCCCGTTGCTCGGCTCGTCCATGGCGCGGCGAACGCGCTCTGGCGTGAGTGGAAGCTCGGTGACCCGCGCGCCAGTCGCCGCCGCGACCGCGTTGGCCACCGCCGCCCCGCCGGGAATGACGGGTGGCTCGCCGACCGGCTTGGCGCCAAATGGCCCGATGGGCGACGGCACCTCGACCAGCACCGCCTCCAGCTCGGGAATCTGGCGGGCCTTGGGCACCGTGTAGTCCATGAAGCTGGAGGTGATCGGCGTACCAGACTCGTCGTGGACGATCTCTTCGTACACCGCCCAGCCCACACCCTGGGCGCCACCGCCGTGGATCTGCTCCTCGACGGTGGCCGGGTTGATCGCCCGACCCACGTCCTGGACGACCACGTAACGGACCGGTTCGACGCGGCCCGTCTCGGGATCGACGCGCACGCGGCAAATGTGGACGCCGGTGCCCGGGCTGCGCTCGGTAATGGCCGATTCGCCCTTGCCGACAACCGGCTCGTGCCTGGCGCCAAACGAGGCGCTCAGGCGGTAGATCTCCTTCAGCGTCTTGACCTTGCCCGGCACGCCTTTGACGCGGACCTCGCCACCGACCATCTCCAGGTCTTCGACCGACGCTTCGAGCTCGGCTGATGCGATCTTGAGCACACGTTCGCGCGCTTCCTGGGCCGCGCGCAGGACGGCGGGACCCATGGTGTAGATCGTCTTGCTGCCACCCGTCGCGCCCGAGTACGGCGCGGCGTCGGTGTCCACGGTGGTCACCCGCACCTCGTCGGCGCTGTCCATGCCAAAGGCTTCGGCGGCGATGACCTGCAGGCCGTTGTTGGTGCCGGTCAGGTCGACCGAGCCGACGGCGACCTTGAGGGTGCCATCGGACTCGAGTCGGCACAGTGCCGACGCCGGCTCGGTCCCGCCGAACCAGCCGCCGAGCGCCACGCCAACGCCTTCGTTCGGCCCGGCCGCGGCCTGCTCGGCTCGATAGATCGGCTCGGCGCGTTCGAGGCACTGCATCAAGCCAATCGGCGGCCAGGGTGTGCCGTCGGGCCGAGTGTCGCCGCCGCGCGCGGCGTTCTTCTTGCGGACCTCCATCTGGTCCCCTCCGAGCTTGTCGATCAGCTCGGCGACCAGGCTTTCTCCCGCGAACATCGCCTGGGGCAGGCCCGGTGCTCGATAGGCGCCCGTCGGGGTCTTGTTGGTGACGACCTCGGTGGCATCCAGGTCCAGGTTCTCCCAGCGGTAGAACACGCCGAGACACAGCGCGGCGTGGCCCGCCGGCGAGCCGGCCTTGGCGCCCGAATCAAAGATGACCTCGCCCTTGAGCGCGGTGAACGTGCCGTCCTTGCGCGCGCCCGCGGTGACGCGGAACAGCGATGACGGCGCCGGACCGCTGGAGGTGAAGTCCTCGACGCGCGTATACGCCAGTCGGACCGGCCTGCCGGCGGCGACAGCGCACGCCGCGACGAGCGGCTCGATCAGCCCAAACTTGCCACCGAAGCCGCCGCCGACCGGCATCGCGTACACGCGCACCTGCGACGGCGACTTGCCGAGCACCGACGCCACGGTGTCCCGCGTGCGGAACATCGCCTGGGTGCAGGCGTAGACCACCACGTTGCCGAGCGCGTCGATGGTCGCGGCGCACACCTGGGGTTCCATGTAGCTCTGGTGGACCCACGGCGTGCGGTATTCGCGCGTGACGACGACGTCCGCCTCGGCCAGAGCCTTGTCGACGTCGCCGCGGTGGTAGCGCTGGTGGCTGGCCACGTTGGGCGCCTGCGGCGCCTCGGCTTCGCTGCCCCGCGCGGCCGCGCCGTGCATGCCGAGCTCTTCGTCGTTGCCGCCCGTGCGCATGCGCACGACCGGCGCGTCGGGCTTGAGCGCGTCGAGCATGTCGACGGCCGGCGTGAGCGCCTCGTACTCGACCTCGACAAGCTGCGCGCCGTCCTCGGCGGCAGCCTCGGTGTCGGCGAGCACGACGGCCACGGGTTGACCCACGTACGTCGTGCGCTCGAAGGCCATCACGATGCTGCGACTTTCGACGGCGCCGCGCAGGTCGCGCACCGGCAGGTCCTGCGCGGTCAGGACGGCCACGACGCCCGGCGTTGCCAGCGCGGCTTGCTTGTCCACGGACACGATGCGCGCCGAGGCATATGGGCTGCGCACCAGTCGGCCGTGCAACAGCCCGGGCAGGACCAGGTCACCCGTGTAGCGCACCTGTCCCGTGAGACGTTCGGGCGAATCTGCCCGCCGCATCCGCTTGCCAACCAGGCGCAGCGGAGTCTGCTCTTCCACAGCCATACGTTCATCATTCTAGAATCCGGACCGCGCACATGACAGACGATTACGACCTGATCGTCGTCGGCGGCGGCCTGGCGGGGCTCACCGCGGCGATGTACGCCGCGCGCTTTGGCCTGCGCACCTGCCTGGTGGAGCACATGGCCGCGGGCGGCCAGGTGCTCAACGTGGAGAAGATCGAGAACTTTCCTGGCTTCCCGCAGGGCATCGCCGGCTTCGATCTCGGTCCGATCGTTCAGGAACAGGCCGAGTCGGCCGGGGCCGAGTTCGTCATGGATACCGCCATTGGCCTGGACCTCGACGGCGAGCGGCGTGTGCTGCGTTGCGAAGGCGCCGAGCTGGCCGCGCGGAGCGTGATAGTGGCGGCCGGCTCGTCCATGCGCTCGCTGGGCATCCCGGGCGAGGACGAGCTCGTCGGCAAGGGCGTGTCGCACTGCGCGTCGTGCGACGCGCCGTTTTTCGTCGGCAAGGCGGTGTGCGTCGTCGGCGGCGGTGATTCAGCGCTGGACGAGGCCGCCGTGCTGGCCGCCTCCAACGTGGGCCATGTGATGGTCGTCCACCGCGGCGCGTCGTTCAGCGCCCAGCGCGTCGCCGTCGACCGCCTGAGCCGGTTTTCAAACGTCGAGACGCTGTTCAACACCGAGCTGGCGGAGATCGTCGGCCAGGATGCGGTCACCTCGGTCCGCCTGCGAGCTGACGGCGCGACCCGCGAGCAGCCGCTTTCGGGCGTGTTCATCTTCGTCGGCCTGGAGCCGAACACCGCCTTCCTGCAAGGCGCCCTCGACCTGGACCCGAGCGGCCACGTCGTGGTCGACGCGCACCTGCAAACCTCTGTCAGAGGCGTCTACGCCGCCGGCGACATCCGCCAGTCCTCCTCCCGCCAACTAGTAGCCGCCGCCGGCGACGGCGCCGCCGCCGCCGTCCACGCCGCAAGCTACCTCCGCGGGCGATAACGCCGGCGCGCTTCCTCGCTGGGTGCGAGCGCGAACGCAAAGCTCAGTCCGCGCGCTCCGCAATCGCCTCTCCCTCTGGGAGAGCCGCGCGCAGCGCGGGTGAGGGCTGCGCGAGGACCAGGGTGTCAGACCTCGATCGACAGCCCCGATAGCGCTTCCTCGACGCCCACCGTGGCGGCGTCCAGCCACGTGATGTTGGCGTGGGCGTTGAACCACGTCATCTGGCGTTTGGCGTACTGGTGAGTCGCCTGTTTGAACTCCGCCGTCGCCGTCTCGAGGTCGAGCGTGCCCTTCAGGTACTGGGCCACCTGACGGTAGCCGAGGCCGCTCATCGACGGCAGCTCCGGGGCGTAGCCGCGCGCCAGGAGGCCCTGCACTTCGTCGACGAAGCCGCCAGTCAGCCAGGCGTCGATGCGCGCGTCGATGCGCGCGTACAGGTCGGCTCGCTCCAGGCGCAGCCCCACCAGGGCGCATTCCACCGCGCGCGACGGGTCCGGCTTCTGCCACTCTGAGAACGGGCGACCCGTGGCGTGGAAGACCTCCAGCGCGCGGATCACCCTGCGGACGTTGCGGGGGTCAATCCGCGCCGCACTTTCCTGGTCCACGGTGAACAGGTCGCGCTGGAGCGCCTGCCAGCCCTGTGCTCGGGCTCGGTCCTCGAGCGACTGCCGATAGGCCGGATCCGGAGGCACGTCAGGAATTGCCAGACCGTCGCACACCGCGCTCACGTACAGCCCCGCGCCGCCCACCAGCACTGGCAGCCTGCCCCGCTTCTGAATCCGTTCGATCGCGTCACGAGCCTGCTTCTGGTACACCGCCAGCGAATACGTCTCATCCGGATCGACCACGTCGATCAGGTGGTGCGCTACCCGCCGGCGTTCGTCGAGCGTCGGCTTGGCGGTGCCAATGTCCAGCCAGCGGTACACGGTGCGCGAATCTGCCGAGACCACCTCGACGGGCATCTGCCCTGCAAGCGCCAGCGCCAGCGCGGTCTTGCCGACTCCGGTCGGACCCACCAGTGCCAGCACCCGCGCCACGCGACGCGATTCTAACGATCGACCAGCGCCCGCTCCGGTACAGTCGACTCCGTGTCGCTGGCCACCGCGCGCGATCCGCAGCAAGTCCTCGAAGACCTCTTCGGCTACCACACGTTCCGACCCGGCCAGCGCGAGATCATCGACGCCGTGCTCGCCGGCCGGGACTGCATCGGACTCATGCCGACCGGCGCCGGCAAATCGCTGACCTTTCAGATCCCGGCCAAGCTGCTCAACGGCACCGTCCTGGTCCTGTCGCCGCTGATCTCGTTGATGAAGGACCAGGTCGACGCTCTCGAACGGCTCGGCTTCCGCGCCGCCGTGTTCAACTCCACGCTCGACGAGGTCGAGCGCACGCTCATCCTGAGGAAGCTGCGCCGCGGTAAGCTCGAGCTGCTGTACGTCGCGCCCGAAGCGCTCCGCCAATCCTTGCGAGGCATCTTCTCCGATAGCCCGATCAGCCTGGTCGTCGTCGACGAAGCGCACTGCATCAGCCACTGGGGCCACGACTTTCGCCCGGCGTACCGACAGCTGCGCGATCTCAAGTCGCAGTTGGGCGACATCCCGGTGCTGGCGCTGACAGCCACCGCCACCCGACGCGTTGCCCTGGACATCGTCCGCTCGCTGGGCATGCGCAAGCCGGCCGGCTACAAGGGCGCCTTTTATCGACCGAACCTGCGCATCATCGCTCAAAAAAAGGGCGGCGGCCGCAACACGCGCCGCGACATCCTGAGCGTGATTCGGGCGCATCCCAACGAGAGCGGCATCGTCTACTGCGCTACCCGCAAGACGGTCGATGCTCTCACCCAGTGGCTGTCGGAACAGGGATTCAGCGTCCTGCCCTACCACGCGGGTCTGTCAGACCAGCAGCGGGCCCGCAATCAAGAAGCGTTCGCTCGCGACGAGGTCAACGTCGTGGTGGCCACCATCGCCTTCGGCATGGGCATCGACAAAAGCAACGTGCGCTTCGTCGTCCATCGCGACATGCCGCGCAGCATCGAAGCCTGGTACCAGGAGATCGGACGCGCCGGCCGCGACGGGCTGCCGAGCGACTGCGTCACGTTCTACTCCTGGGCGGACGTGGTGGGCTACGACGCGTTCCTCTCGGACATCGCCGATCCGGACCTGCGCGAAGAGACGCGGGCGAAGACGGTGGGCCTGTTCCGTCTGCTGGACCGCGGCGCCTGCCGCCACCAGGCCTTGTGTGGCTACTTCGACGAGTCGATCGCCGCGTGTGGCGACAACTGCGATCGCTGCCTGGGCCTGAACCTGGATGACGTGGCGCCGGCCCGGCCGGCGCGCGGCTCCCACGCCGTCGCGACCTCGACCTCGACGCGCTCGATCGCGCCGTCCTGGCAACTGTCGACGTCCGAGGTTGAGGCCGACACGTTCGAGCGCCTGCGCATCCTGCGCCGCGAAATCGCCGATCGCGAGAACGTGCCCGCCTACATCGTCTTCAGCGACGCCGTCCTGCGCGAAATGGCCCGTCGCCGGCCAAAGTCCGAGATCGAGCTGCGGTCGATCTCAGGCGTAGGTCCAGCCAAAATCGCCCGCTACGGCGCCCGCTTCCTCCACCTCCTCACCGGGCTATGAGCGTGTGCCCTAAGCGGGGACTAGTGCGCGTTTGCGGGTGGGCTTGAGGACGCGCTTGAGGTGCTGGCCCGTGTAGCTGGCGGGGTTGGCGGCCACCTCTTCGGGGGTGCCAACCGCGACGATCTCGCCGCCGGCGTCGCCGCCTTCGGGCCCCAGGTCGATCACCCAGTCGGCGGTCTTGACCACGTCGAGGTTGTGCTCGATGACCACCACGGTGTTGCCCGCGTCGACCAGCCGCCCGAGCACTTCCAGCAAATGCTCCACGTCCGCGAAGTGCAAGCCGGTGGTTGGCTCGTCCAGCAGGTACATCGTGCGCCCTGTGGCACGCCGCGAGAGCTCCGACGACAGCTTCACGCGCTGCGCCTCGCCGCCCGACAACGTCGTCGCCGGCTGGCCGAGGTGGATGTAGCCAAGCCCGACCTCGCACAGCGTGCGCAGCTTGGCGGCGATGGCGGGAATGTTTTGAAACACCTCGAGCGCCTCGTCGGCGGTCATCTCCAGCACCTCGGCGATCGAGTAGCCGCGGTACTTGATCTCCAGCGTCTCACGGTTGTATCGCTTGCCCTGGCACACCTCGCACGGCACGTAGACGTCGGGCAAGAATTGCATCTCGATCTTCAGGATGCCGTCGCCCTCGCACGCCTCACAGCGGCCGCCCTTGACGTTGAACGAGAAGCGGCCCGGCTGATAGCCGCGCACCCGCGCCTCCGGCACCTGCGCAAACAGGTCTCGAATCGACGTGAACAGCCCGACATACGTCGCCGGGTTCGAACGCGGTGTCCGACCAATTGGCGACTGGTCGATGTCGATGACCTTGTCCAGGTGTTGCAAGCCGTCGATGCGATCGTGGTCGCCCGCCGCCTCGCGCGACCGCAGCAAGCGCTGCGACAGCGCCGGGTACAGCGTGTTGGTCACCAGCGACGACTTGCCCGAGCCCGACACGCCGGTGATCAGCACCAGCCGACCCAGCGGGATCTCGGCGGTGATGTTCTTCAGGTTGTTCTCGCGCGCGCCGACGATGCGCACCCAGTTGCCGCTGCCTGCCCGCCGTTCCGACGGCAAGGCGACCACCCGCTCACCGCTCAGGAACTGGCCGGTCAGCGAGGCCGGCGTGGCCATGATCGTCTCGATCGGACCCTCCGCCACGATGCGTCCACCGTGCTCACCCGCGCCAGGGCCCATGTCGACGATCCAATCGGCCGCGCGCATGGTCTCTTCGTCGTGCTCGACCACGATCAGCGTGTTGCCCAGATCGCGCAGCCGTTCGAGCGTGCGGATCAACCGCGCGTTGTCGCGCTGGTGCAACCCGATACTTGGCTCGTCGAGGATGTACAGCACGCCCATGAGCCCCGAACCGATCTGCGTCGCCAGGCGAATCCGCTGCGCCTCGCCACCCGAGAGCGTCGCCGCCGTGCGGCTGAGCGTCAGGTAGTCCAGACCCACGTCGACCAGAAACCGCAAACGCTCGCGGATCTCCTTCAGGATCTGGCGCGCGATGGTGAACTCACGATCGGTGAGCGTTAGCGCCCGCTCTGCCGCGTACGGATCGACCGCCTGTGCCGCCGCGCCACGTCGACCACGCGTGGCGACGTGCCCGTTCAAACGCTCGCCGTACGGCACGCGCTCCTCGAGCGCCGTGAAGAACTCGCGCGCCTTGAGCACCGAGTAGTCCACGACCTCGCTGATGTTGCGGCCGGCGATCGTCACCGCCAGCACTTCGGGCTTCAACCGCGCCCCGTGGCAGGTCGGACACGGCCGCGGCGCCATGTACTTCTGCAGGTCCTCGCGAATGAACTCGCTGTCCGTCTCTTTGAAGCGTCGTTCGAGGTTCGGAATGATGCCCTCGTAGTGCGCCCGATATTCGCGACTGCGCCCGCTCTTGCTGTGGTACAGCATTACGATGCGCTCGCTGCCCGAGCCGTACAGAATCTTCTGAATCTGGTCGGGCTTCAGGTCGCGGATAGGCGTGTCCATGGAAAAGCCGTAGTAGCGGGCCACCGACTCGAGCAGCGACCGGTAATACGAGTTGCCGTTCCAGCCCGCCTTGCCCCAGGCGGCAATGGCGCCCTGGTTGAGACTCAGGTCTTTGTTGGCGAGCACCAGGTCGGGGTCGACCTCCAGTCGCGTCCCGAGCCCGGTGCACGTGGGGCAGGCGCCGTGCGGCGTGTTAAACGAAAAGCTGCGCGGCTCGAGCGCGGCCAGCGAGGTGCCGTCATACGGACACGCGAAGTTTTCCGAGTACAGCGTGTCCTTCCAGCCTGACGGGTCGCTGGGTGTCGGCTCGCTGATGATCACTTGGCCCGAGCCGAGCTTCAGCGCTTGCTCGATCGAATCGGCGATGCGCGACTTGTCTTCCTGGGCACGCGAGACCACCAGGCGGTCGACGACCACCGCGATCGAGTGCTTGATGTTTTTCTTGAGCTCGATCTTCTCGGACAGGTCGCGAACCTCGCCATCCACCCGCACCCGAACGAAGCCTGCCTTGCGCACGTCGTCGAAAACCGACTGATATTCGCCTTTGCGGCCTTCGACCAGCGGGCCCAGCACCATGATGCGGGCGCCCTCGGGCATGTCCAGGACGGCGTCGATGATCTGCTCCGACGTCTGTTGCTGGATGGGCCGGTGGCACTTCGGGCAGTGTGGATGGCCGACCCTGGCGAACAACAAACGCAGGTAGTCGTAGATCTCGGTGACGGTGCCGACGGTCGACCGCGGGTTGTGGCTGGCGCCCTTCTGGTCGATCGAAATCGCCGGCGACAGCCCCGAGATGTACTCGACGTCGGGTTTGTCCATCTGCCCCAGAAACTGCCGCGCGTAG
The DNA here is from genome assembly GCA_019247515.1 of Chloroflexota bacterium. Classification (GTDB taxonomy): domain Bacteria; phylum Chloroflexota; class UBA6077; order UBA6077; family CF-72; genus CF-72. The sequence continues at coordinate 21,488 of JAFAOS010000191.1, forward strand.
CTCGAGAGCGACTCGACATAGCGCCGCTGCCCTTCGGCATAGATGGTGTCGAAGGCCAGCGAAGACTTGCCGCTGCCCGACAGCCCGGTAATGACCACCAGCCGGTCCCTGGGCAACACCAGATCGATGTTCTTGAGATTGTGCTGCCGCGCGCCGCGGATTTCGATCCTATCCAGAGGCAAGGTACGGCTAAGAGTATCTCGAAAGGCAGGGGTAGACGGGTTCCATTTGGCACTGCTTTGGACATCAGGTGATGAGCGTGCATGAGCACGCTCAGAGGCCCGATTTCCAGCGTGCGATTATCTTATCTGGAGGCAGTTGCTTTTTTCGGGCGTTGAACTAGTTCGCGGGGGACGATGCGATCGGGCTCTTCGACGGCCAGCGTGCGGCGTAGCTCGATCACCTGGTCGCGCAGCAGGGCGGCCTTCTCGAACTCCAGCGCTCGGGCAGCTTCCTTCATCTGCATCTCGAGGTCTTTGATGAGCCGGTACAGCTCGTCTCTCGGCAGCTCGGAGGCGGTCGAGACGTGCGCCGTCTCCTCGTGGGCCTTGGCGACCGCTCGGACGCGCTCGGTGATGTCCCGAATCGCTTTGCGGATGCCCATCGGCGTCACGCCGTGCTCCTCGTTGTACGCCTGCTGCTTGGCGCGCCGGCGGTACGTCTCGTCGATCGCGCGTCGCATGCTTTCCGTCAACTGGTCGGCGTACATGATCACGTGGCCATCAACGTGGCGCGCGGCGCGACCGATCGTCTGAATGAGCGAGCTGTTCGACCGCAGGTAGCCCTCCTTGTCGGCGTCCAGGATGGCCACCAGCGAGACTTCCGGCAGGTCCAGACCCTCGCGCAGCAAGTTGATGCCGACCACGACGTCGTAGACACCCAACCGCAGGTCTCTGAGGATCTCGACCCGTTCCAGGGTGTCGACCTCCGAGTGCAGGTAGTGAACCTTGATGTTGGCTTCGCGCAGAAAATCGGCCAGGTCCTCGGCCATGCGCTTGGTGAGGGTCGTCACCAGGACCCGCTCGCCGCGCGCCGTACGGTGACCGATCTGCTCCATCAGGTCGTCGATCTGGCCGCGGGTGGGCTTGACCTCGATTTCGGGGTCGAGCAGGCCCGTGGGCCGAATCAGTTGCTCGGCGCCGTACATGGGCACGAGGCCATCGCGCATGTCGGTATCGGTTGCCGAGGCGCGCTCGTCAGGGGGGGCTCCGTTCCAAACCGCGTCGGCCGCGTCGGAGGACTCGACCTCGGCGTGGACTTCGAGCTGCGAGGAATCGACGACCGTGTGGCCATTCGAGCGGCGGGCGGCGCCGGACCTTGTCGACGGGCGCGGCGGCGTGAGCCGTCGCTCCCAGTCAGGTACGGCGAAGCACGCCGCCGGCGACGCGTCTGACCCCGGAATGCGCGAGACCGAGTACTCGTACGGCCCGGGCGTGGCCGAGACGTAGATCGTCTGCCCCAGGCGCGCCTCGTACTCGTGGAACATCAACGGCCGATTGTCCAGCGCCGAGGGCAGGCGGAACCCGAACTCGACCAGGATCTCCTTGCGCGCCCGGTCGCCGTTGTACATGCCGCGCACCTGGGGGATGGTCATGTGCGACTCGTCGACGAAGCACACGAAGTCGTCGGGGAAGTAATCCAGCAGCGTCCACGGCGTGCTGCCGGGCTCGCGGCGCGACAGCGGCCGCGAGTAGTTCTCGACCCCCGAGCAGAAGCCGGTCTGCTCCAGCATCTCCATGTCGTACTGGGTGCGCTGACGCAGCCGCTGCGCCTCGAGCAGCTTGTCCTGACTTTCGAACAGGCGGACCTGCTCCTCCATCTCGTCGGCGATGTCCTTGAGCGCTTCCTGCAGCTTCTGTCGGCTGGTGACGAAATAGCGCGCCGGGTAGATGTCGATGGTCTGCCGATCGGCGAGCACCTCGCCCGTGAGCGGGTCGACCTCGGTGATGCGCTCGAGCTCGTCGCCCCAGAACGACACGCGCACCACGATCTCCTGTGAGGCCGGGTGGACTTCGAGCGTGTCGCCGCGCACGCGGAACTTGCCGGCCGAGAGGTCGTAGTCATTCCGCTCGTAGTAGATGTCGGTGAGTCGGCGCAGGACCTTGTCGCGCTTGTAGATCTCTCCAACGCGCAAATTGACGCTGTTCTGGCCGTACTCCTCCGGGTCGCCCAGACCGTAGATGCAGCTGACGCTGGCCACGACCAGCACGTCGCGGCGGGTCAGCAGCGACTGCATGGCCGAGTGGCGCAGGCGTTCGATGTCCTCGTTGACCAGCGTGTCCTTCTCGATGTACGTGTCGGTACGCGGGATATACGCCTCGGGCTGGTAGTAGTCGTAATACGAGACGAAGTACTCGACCGCGTTGTTGGGGAAAAACTCCTTGAACTCGGACGCCAACTGCGCCGCCAGAGTCTTGTTGTGCGCCATGACGAGCGTCGGCCGCTGGATCTGCTGGACCACGTTGGCCATCGAAAACGTCTTGCCCGACCCAGTGACACCGAGCAGCGTCTGGTGCTTGAGCCCGGCGTTGACGCCGCTGGTCAACTGCGCAATAGCCTGCGGCTGATCGCCGGTCGGCCTGAAATCGGAGATGAGGTCAAAGCCGGCCATAGACGAGAGACAGAATTATAAGTGTCCCTTCGCTGCGCTCTCGAGGTGACACACGTCTTTATGCACGCCGCTGAGAATCAGGCTCTGAGCATGCTTATGCACGCTCATAACCTCATGTGCAGCGGCGTGAATGCAGGCATGTTTAGTCTGCTAATTGCCGGCGGGTGGGGAGCCAGGCTGGTAGGTAGCTGTAGAGCGCCAGCGCGCATGCCAGCGCCAGGCCGGCCCAGGCCAGCAGCGTTGGAATGCGTGCGTCGCCACCCACGCGGGCTACGAACAGCGCGTTGCCCACGGCGAGTGCCCAGACCAGGAGGAGGCTCCAGGAACGCGTCGCGAGCAGCGCGGCGGTGATGACCAGGGGAAACAGGGCTTCCTCCATGCGCTCTGGCGAACCGACCAGCGGTAGCGCGACCGCGGCTATCACATAGACCACCCCGGCGCGAGCCAGAGGCGGCGGCAGCAGCGGCCAGGCGCGCGGCAGCAGCAGCCACAGCGCGCCATACGACGCGAACAGCAGGAACACGGCGCGGGCGACCCCATTGGAAAACAGACCATCCTGGACCCACTTGAACACGTACGCGGCGGCGTCGTTGCCCGACCCGGGGAAGAAAACGGTGAGCGCCAGCGCGACCAGGACGGCCGGCGCCGCGACGCCGACAGCGCGCCAGGGCTTGCGCGACTCAAAGGCCGCCGCGGCGGCGGCCACCGCGGCCAGGACCACGATCTCTTTGGCCACGACCCCGGCCGCGGCCACGATGGCGGCAAGCCACCACTGACGGCGGATCGTCGCCAGCCAGACTGCGGCGACGAACGCCCAGGCGAGCGGGTCGATCAGACCGAACTCGCGCAGGTTGGGTGCCACGACCCACGTGCCAAACAGTAAAGGAATCGCGGTCAGGGCGCGCGCCTCGTCGTTCGGCAGTAATTCGCGCGCCGCCAGCCAGGTCAGCAGCGACGTGACGCCCAGCGAGACGCACGTCAGGAGAAAGAAACCGTCGAGCGCGTCCATCGGCAGCGCGCGCACAATGAGCGGCCCCAGCAAGCGACGCTCGTGCCAGCTCGAGGCGCCGTGCTGCAGGCCGTTGCGAACGAACTGGATGTAATACTGACCGTCGCCCGTCATGGGCGCCGCCGGGATGAGCCATACCAGCAGTGCCAGGCCACCAATCGTCAGGCCCAGGGCCGCCAGCAGCCAGCGCATCTGGCCGAAGGCTACACCGCCCCACCGACTTCGACCCGTACCCGCCACCCGTGTCGACCCGCTCGAAGAGAAAGTGCGGCCGCGACCGGGTACCATACGCGCCACTGTTTCGACGCGGGCCGGCCCTCCGAGCCCGCCATAATGGGCGCGCCCACGACACATCCCCGCACACTGTGACAAACTGAGAGGGCTACAGACTGAGCACCTACGGAGACGCCGCTCGATGGCGATGACCGCCAACCTTCGGCCGGCTACGGATGGCGATATCGAGCGGCTGCTTGCCAATCCGTCGGAGATAACCCGCTTTCTGTACGGTTCGGCGGCGGAGAGCTGCGAACGCGTCGACCTCCACAAGGCGTGGCATGCCATCCACTTTGTGTTGACCGGCTCGCGGCTCGGCGGTGAGGCGCCGCTGAACTTCCTGGTGGCGGAGGGCACACCGGTGGGCGAGGTGGACGTGGGCTACGGTCCGGCGCGCGTTTTCACCAGCGAGCAGGTGCGTCAGCTCGCGTCGGCGCTGATTCTGATTGCGCCAGACGAGATCGTTGGGCGTGTGGACCTGGCGCGTTTCGACGCGGAAGGCATCTACCCCGGCTACTGGCAGAGCAACGGCTACGACGCGAAGTACGTGGTCGACAACTACCGCAACATGCGCGACCTGATCGCCCGCAGCGCCGCGCAGGGGCTGGGGCTGGTGCTCTATATCAATTGAGTTCTACGCCTCGAGCACGATGGTGAATGGGCCGTCGTTGACCAGGCTCACTTGCATGTGCGCGCCGAAGCGGCCTTGGGCGACCTTGAAGCCCAACTCGCCGAGACGCGCGGCGAAACGATCCACCAGCGGCGTGGCAGCTTCCGGCGCGGCGGCATTGGTGAAGCCCGGCCGCCGGCCGCGGCTGGTATCGGCCAGCAAAGTGAACTGACTCACCACCAGCCACTCGGCGCCGACGTCGGCCGCGGACAGGTTCGTCTTGCCTTCGGCATCTTCGAAGCAGCGCAGGCCGGCCGCCTTCTCGGCCAGCGCGCCCGTGATCGCCTCGTCGTCGGCGTGGCCCACGCCGAGCAGCACCAGCCAGCCGCGGCCGATTTCGCCGACGGTTTCGCCGTCGACGGTGACCCGCGCTTCGGTGACTCGCTGCAGGACGGCGCGCATGTCCCGAAGAGGATAAAGTGCTGCCTGGGAGCCGCAGGTGGTCACCGTCGACGAGGTCCGCGCCGTGGCCCTGCCCCTGCCGCGCAGCTACGAGGTCTTCGTCTACGGCCGCCGCAAGTTCCGCGTTGGACAGATCGTGTATCTCGCGTTCTCGCGCGACGAAACCACCATCGGCTTCGGTTTCCCGAAGGAGTGGCGCGCGATCGTCGTCGAAGCCGAGCCGCACAAATTCATGCTGCCGAGGGCCTCGGACATGCGCTTCAACTGGCTGCACGCCCGTCTGGCCGCGCTGGACGCCACAGAGATGCACGACCTGGTGATGGACGCCTGGCGCATGGTGGTACCAAAACGAGTCTCCGCCCAGATCAGGTTCTGAGCATGCTCATCGCCTGATTTTCAGCGGCGTGCATAAGCACGCTTATGGCCTTATGTGCAGGGGGTGGCGCTGAGATACCAGGGCTCGGTGCTGGTGATCTGGACGTCCAGCACCTGGCCCGCGACGGGGGCGGCGCTGGCGAAGTGGACCAGTTTGTTGGTCCGCGTGCGGCCGTACCAGCGTCCTTTGGCCGTGCCTTCCACCAGGACGTCGACAATGCGACCCAGGTAACGGCTGTTGATGCAGGTCGCGATCCGCTTCTGGAGGTCCTCCACGGCGTGCAGCCGGCGGCGCTTTTCTTCGCGGGGCACGTCGTCGCTCATCTGGGTGGCCGCCACCGTGCCCGGCCGCGGCGAGTACATCGCGACGTGGACCACATCGAAACGGAACTCGTCGAGCATGTCCAGGGTGTGTTGGAACTCCGCTTCGGTTTCGCCAGGGAAGCCGACGATGACGTCGGTGGACAGGCCGATCTCGGGCATGCGCTGACGCAGTCGGCCGATCAGCTCGCGATAATGGTCCACCACGTAGCCACGCCGCATCCGCCGCAGCACGTCATCGTCACCCGCCTGGATCGGCAGGTTGACGTCTTCGCAGACTTTGGGCAGGTCCGCAATCGCGTCGACCAGGTCGCGGCCAAAGTCGCCGGGGTAGCTGGTCAGAAACCGGATGCGCTCCAGGCCGTCGATCTCGTCGAGCTGTCGGAGCAGCTCCGAGAGCAGCACCCGCGGCCGCAGGTCGCGGCCGTAGCGCTCGACGATCTGGCTCAGCAGCACCACTTCCTTTGTGCCGCGCTCCACCAGGCGCCTGATTTCGTCGACGATCACGGCCGGCGGCCGACTCCGCTCGCCGCCGCGCGTCGACGGCACGATGCAGTACGTGCACGCGCGATTGCACCCCTGGTGAATGGTCACCCCCTCGGAGATGCCCGGCAGGCGGATGGCTTGCTCGGGCTGGAACCGATAGCGTTCGGACAGGTCCAGCAAGTCGATCAAGCGGTCGCGGACGGTGAGGTCCTGGCCCGGTTCGGCGATCAGGTCGACGAACGGATAGCGCCGCTGCCAATCCGGGATGTCGCTGACGCAGCCGGCCACGACGACCTTCATGTGGGGGCGGGCGGCCTTCATCGTCTGCAGCGCGCGCAACTGCCCGTGCACGCGGTGCTCGGCCTGCTGGCGCACGACGCACGAGTACAGCACCACGACGTCGGCCGCGTGCGGCCCATCGGCCGCCTCGAGGCCGTAGCGTTCCAGGCTCTCCGCCAGCCGCCGCGAGTCGGCAACGTTCATCTGGCAGCCGATGGTCCAGATGCTGAAGCTGCTCATGCGCGGATCAGCATTATAAATATCCCCCGCTGAGGATTAGGTCTTTCAACACGCTCAGAACCTGATGTGCGGCGCTCGACCTGAGCTATACTCCTTGCGAACATATGTTCTAGGAGCACACGCCGTGATCCTGCACGCCGATCTCGATGCCTTTTATGCTTCTGTCGAGCAGCGGGATGACGCTCGGCTGCGGGGGCGGCCGGTGATTGTCGGGGCGGGGGTGGTGCTCTCGGCGAGCTATGAGGCGCGCGCCTTTGGCGTGTATACGCCCATGGGCGTCAGCAAGGCGCTGCTGCTGTGTCCCGACGCGGTCGTCCTCCACCCGCGCTTCACGGCTTACTCGGAGGCCAGCAAGCGCGTCTTCGAGATCTTCGACAACACGACGCCGCTGGTCGAAGGGCTGTCCATTGACGAGGCGTTCCTCGACGTCCACGGGCTCGAGCAGTTGTCGGGGACGTCCACCGAGATCGCCATCAAGCTGCGCCACGACGTGCGCGAGCAGGTGGGGCTGCCGATCACCGTCGGCGTCGCGCGCACCAAGCATCTGGCCAAGGTCGCCAGCGGCGTGGCCAAACCGGATGGGCTGCTGGTAGTTCCTCCTGACGACGAGCTTGGCTTCTTACACCCGCTGGCCGTCGAGCACCTGTGGGGCGTGGGACCGGTCACCGCCCGCAAGCTGCACCAGCGCGGCATCACGCGCGTGGGCCAGCTGGCCGAGCTCGGCGAGGACGGGCTGGTGGCCATTCTGGGACGCGCCGCCGGTCGACACCTGCACGCGCTGGCTCACAACCAGGACCCTCGGCCGGTGCACGTCCGGCGCCGCCGGCACTCGATCGGCTCGCAGCACGCCACGGGGCTGTGTCGCCTGCCGTCCGACCCCGCCGAGCTGGACGCCACGCTCGTCGGACTGGTCGACCGCGTCACGCGTCGGGTGCGGGCGGCGCGCCGGGTGGGACGCACGGTTGTGCTGCGCATGCGCTTTGGCGACTACACGCGCGCGACGCGGTCGCAGACCCTGGTGATGGCCACCAACGAGACGCAGACCATCCTGCGTGCCCTGCGCGGGCTAGTGGTCTCGGCCATGCCCCTCATCCAGCGCGAGGGGTTGACCATGCTCGGCATCACGGTCAGCAACCTGGAAAACGACGACGCGGTGCAACTGCCACTGCCGTTCGAGCGCCGGCCGCCGCGCGCGGTCGATCGCGTCGTGGACCAGGTGCGCGAACGATTCGGCGTGAAGGCGCTCACGCGCGCCTCGCAGCTCGGGCGCAGCGACGGGCTGGAGGTGCCGTTGCTGTCCGATTAGTCCGTCTTGGAGGAGGTCGATGCGGTGCTCGAGCTGGTGCTGGTGCTCGAGTCCTTGGAGTCCTTGCTCGCGGTGCTCGACGCGTCCTTCGCGCTGCCGGCCGACTCTTTCGAGGCGGTGCTGCCGTCCGACGCCGAAGTCGACGTCGAGCCATTCGACGACGACGAGCTCGAGGAGGACGAGCGCGAGTCGGTGATATACCAGCCGCTGCCTTTGAACACGATGCCGACAGGATGAATGACCTTCCGCAACGCGCCACCGCACTGCTCACAGGTCGTGAGCGGCGCATCGGAAAAGCTCTGACGCTTCTCTATCGTCTCGCTACAGGCGGTGCAGGTATAGGTGTAGGTCGGCACGCTGGTCTCAAGGGCTCCGAGGTGGAGTGTAGCCAGTTAACCGTTTGAATCGCATAAGAGCGCTCACGCGGATAAGTCGAACGGCTGGCCCCGGCCGTTGGCGCGCGCCCAGTTGAAGCCCCACGTTGCGACGAACAGGTCCTGTACGGTGCCGCCTTCGAGGCGATAGATGACGCGCTCGTGGTCCGAGCCACGCGGGCGCACCCCGTCGACGATGACCGCGCCGAGCGGAACGGACGCCTGCGAGCTGAACTCCGGGATGTCGGCAACCAGCCGCGCGCCGGCGGTTAGCTCGGGTGGATACTGGTTGTGGGCCATCGAGACGACCAGCGCGCCGGGTGCGACCCAGTCGGCCTCCAGCAGCGGCGTGCGCTCGTCGAAGTGGCCAGGGGCGCACAGATCGACGATGTCGGCGCCGCGGATCGCCTCTTCGGCCGAGGCCACGCCGACCACCGGCCGGTCATGCCTGAGCGTCATCTCGCGCGCAAAGGCCTCACGATGCTCGCGAGTTGGGCTGAACACGCGGATCTCTTGGATCGACGGCACGGCCGCGAGCAGCGCGCCCACTTGCGGGGCGGCTTGCCAGCCGGAGCCGAGCAACCCCACGCTGTGGGCGCGGGACGGGGCGAGGTGGCGCGCCGCCACACCCGCCGTGGCGCCGACCCGCAGCGAGTTCAGCACGCCGTAATCCATCAGCGCCAGCAGCGCGCGCGTTTCGCCATCGAATAAAAGGAAAGCGCGTGTGTGCGGCGGATTGCCGAAGACGCGCATGCCGCTGAGCAGGCCGTCGCCCGCCAGCAGGCTGAGCCGGATGCCCTCGAACTCACCAGGCCGACGATCGACCAGTCGACCCTGGCGGACCTCGCCTCTCTGGTGAGCAACGAGCGCCCCTTCGACGGCCTGCAGCGCATCCTGCATGTGGGCGGGCTCGTCGCGCAGGGGGCGCAGGTCACTCGCCGTCAGCAGCAGCGCCCGCGGCATGGGTTACTGGAAGGTGATCATATCCGTCTTGCTGAGGGTGGTCGCCGACTTGTGCAGCGGCTCGTTGTTGGCGTTGGCGTTCAGTTGGGTGAGCAACTGGTAGCGTCCGATGGCCACGTCGGCGTCGGTCGCGGCTGAGGTGCCATCGTCGGCGACGACCACCGTATACGTGCGCAGGTTGCCGCCGACGGCGGTGTAGAGCACCGAGCCGTTCTCGCGCCAGCCGACCAGCACCAGGTTCGAGATGTTCCTGGCGCGGAGCATTTCGTCGAGGGCGGTGTCGAAGAAACGGTCCTGACCGAGGCCGGCGAAGACGGGGTCGCCTTGCTGTGGGGCGACGTCTGGCAGGATGGGCGGCGAGGTGGCGGGCGTGCTGTAGATGACGTAGACGCCCCGGGCGCGCGCATCTGAGAGCAGGTTGGCGACGCGGGGGACGAATTCCAGGCAGTTGGGCTGCGGACTGCAGGTCTGGGTGGTGATGTCCAGGACGAGGACGGCCGTATCGGCGTGGTCCAGGGTAACCGGCACGGGCGCGGGCACCGCCGGCACCTGCTGGGCGAGCGCTGGGGTGGCGGCTATTAGCACAAGACCCGTCACGGCAAGCAGGGATTTGAGCAGCATCCCGCCAGGTAAGCGTGCTGCGCGGACGCCGTCAAAAAAAGTGGCGATGCCACTTATTTCCAAAACCGCTGCGCGTTGCGGCAAGCTATTTGCAGAGGTCCTTCAAAGTCCCGTGCCTACACAGATCACCGTCAACACCGTGGCCCACACGGTCAATGCCTCTGACGACACTCCGCTGCTGTACGTCCTGCGCAACGATCTGGGTCTCAGCGGACCGCGCTTTGGCTGCGGCCTTTCGCAGTGCGGCGCGTGCACGGTCCTGATCAATGGTCAGGCCACCCGCTCGTGCGTCTATCCGCTGTCGCGCGTCGGCGACCAGCAGGTCACCACCCTCGAAGGTCTCGGCACGCCCGACGCGCCGCATCCGCTGCAAACCGCCTTCCTGCTCGAGCAGGCGGGCGAGTGCGCCTACTGCATGAACGGCATGATCATGGTCTCCGCGGCGCTGCTGTCGAGCAATCCGAGCCCGTCCGAAGACGACATCAAGCAGGCGCTGAACGGCAATCTGTGCCGCTGCGGGTCGCACCCGCGCATCGTGCGCGCCGTCCAGCGCGCGGCGGGGGCATCGGCATGAACCGCACACCACGCGGAATCACTCGACGGGGCTTCATCGGTGGCTCCGGCGCGCTGGTCATCAGTTTCTCCCTCCTCAGCCAGCTACGACCCGTCGTTGCCGATGCGCAGACCAATCCGGTGCCCCAGGGCGGCGAGGGCGCGCCCAGCGCCGGGACTGGCTCCAACGGCAGCATCGACTCCAAGCAGGTCGACTCCTGGCTGTCGGTCGGCCAGGATGGCGCGGTGACGATCTACAGCGGCCGCGTCGAGCTGGGGACCGGCACGCGTACGGCTCTGGCGCAGATTGCCGCCGACGAGCTGTATGTGCCCTTCGAGAGCATCACCATGGTCCAGGGCGACACCGCCCGGGCGCCCGACGAGGGCTATACCGCGGGCAGCAAGACCATCCAGGTCGGCGGCGTAAACGTCCGCAACGCGGCGGCAACTGCCCGCCAGGCGCTGATGGAGATGGCCGCCGCCCAGTTCGGGGTAGGCCAGGAAAGTCTCTCGATCGCCAACGGGGCGATCACCGTCACCGGCAACCCGTCGCAGAGCGTGACCTACGGTCAGCTGATCGGCGGTCAGAAGCTCAACCGCGCGGTCGCCCAGCAGCCGCCGCTGAAGGATCCATCGCAGTACACGGTGGTCGGCCAGTCGATCTCTCGCCTGGACCTGCCGCCCAAGATGTACGGTCAGCCGGCGTACGTCTCGGACCTGCGCGTGCCCGGCATGCTGCACGGTCGGACGGTGCACCCGGTCGCCATTGGCGCAACCGTGGCCGACGTCGACGAAAGCTCGGTAGCCAACTCGCCAGACCTGGTGCAGGTGGTGCGCAACGGCAACTTCGTGGGCGTGGTGGCCAGCAGCGAGTGGGGTGCCATCCAGGCCGCTCGGAATCTGAAGGTGAGCTGGACGACCGGCGACAGCCTGCCAGACCAGGCGCACCTCTCCGACTGGCTTCGCCAGCAGCCCACCAGCGACAAGCAGCCGGTCAACACGGGTGACGTCGACGCTGCACTCGCCAGCGCGGGGCAAACGATTGAGGCCACCTACACGCAGCCGTACCAGGACCACGCGTCGATCGGCCCGTCGTGCGCGGTCGCCGATGTCCAGGGCAGCCAGGCGACGATTTACTCCAGCACGCAAGGCGTTTATCCATTGCGCGGCGCGATCGCGCAGCTTCTCGGACTGGACGCGAACAACGTCCACGTGGTGCACATGGAAGGCGCCGGCTGTTACGGACACAACGGCTTCGACGACGCCGCTGGCGAGGCCGCGCTGCTGTCACAGGCCGTCGGTCAACCGGTGCGCCTGCAGTGGATGCGGCAGGACGAGCACGTCTGGGAGCCGCACGGGCCGGCCATGGTGGTCGACGTCCGTGGTGCCGTCGACGCGCAGGGCAAGGTGAGCGCCTGGGACTACCAGGTGTGGACGCCAACGCACAGTACTCGCCCGGGTGGCTACGCGGCCAACCTGTTGCCAGGCATGCTGGTGACACCGCCGCCACCCGCCGCGGACAACGGGTTCGGCGGCGGCGATCGCAACGCGCCCACCAACTACACGTTTGCCAACAACCGGGTGACCGTGCACTGGCTGAGCAACTCGCCGATCCGCGTCTCGGCGCTGCGCAGCCTGGGCGCGATGGCCAACACCTTCGCGAACGAGTCCTTCATGGATGAGCTCGCGTACCAGGCGGGCATCGATCCCGTGCAGTTTCGACTGAACCACCTGGACGATCCGCGAGCCATCGCCGTCATCCAGGCCGCCGCCAATCAGATCGGCTGGCAGCCGCACACCTCGGCCGGATCGACGGGGCGTGGGCAGGGCTTCGCGTACGCGCGCTACGAGAACACTGAGACGTACGTGGCGACGGCGGTGGACGTGTCGGTCGACGCCTCGAATGGACACATCACGCTGAACCACATCGTGGTGGCGCACGATTGCGGGCTGATCATCAATCCAGATGGCTTGCGCAATCAGATCGAAGGCAACGTCATCCAGTCGGCGAGTCGGGCGATCCTCGAACAGGTCAACTTCGATGCGCAGAAGATCAACAGCGTCGACTGGCGGACGTATCCGATCCTGCGCTTCGAGGACATCCCGCAGATCGACGTGCTGCTGCTCAACCATCCCGATCAGCCCGCCTGGGGCGCGGGTGAGATCACCACGCTGACGCCCCCACCCGCGATTGCCAACGCGATCTACCACGCCACTGGCCAGCGGCTGCGCGGCGTGCCGCTGAATCCATCGCAGGGCGCGGCGCGGCAGGGCGGCGAGGGCGGAGGCGACTCCGATCGCGGCGGGCGAGGCGGCTGACCCCGGTACGATCTTCTCATCGTGAACAGCCCAACGCTCTTGGGCAGCATCCGCAACTTCGCCTGGGTCGAGCCAGGCGTGGTCGCCCGCGGTGAGCAGCCCGCGCTGGAAACTGCAACCTTCGAGGCGCTGCGCGACGCCGGCGTAACGGCGATCGTCTCGCTGCGACCCGATCGCGAGCCGCCTTCGCCGAACTCGCGTCGTCCCTGGCCGGAGTACCACGTGGAAGACGAGCAAGCGCTCGCGCATGCCACCGGGCTGCGCTTCCGCAACCTGCCGATTACGGATTTTTCGGCGCCCGCACCCGACCGCGTCGCCGCGGCGCTGAGGATCGTCGACGCGCTCGTCGGCGAGCAGCCGGGCGTGTACATCCACTGTCGGGCGGGCGCCGGCCGCGCCGGAGTGATCAGTGGCGCCTGGGCTGTGACACGCGGCCAGTCCGGCGACGCGGCCGCCGAGAGTTACCTCCACTTCATGGAACACATCGCGGCAGCCCTGAACCTGAGCGACGATGAGTGGGCGCGCTTCGCGCGGCGTGTTGGACAGCCGTACGTGTGGTGGGCGTTGCGTGAGATCGTCGACGCGCTCGGGAGCCCGGTGACGCGCGATCCGCCGCGGCTCCTGCCAGCCGAACGACCTATCGAGGCCGCTGCCAACGACTGGGAAGGTGGCTACCGCGTGGCGTTGCAGCCGTGGCGCAGAAACGGACATCGCGCATGAAACGCAGCACTGACCGCATTCTCACCACCCACGTGGGCAGCCTGGCCCGTCCCCACCCGCTGCTGGAGCTCATGCGCTCCAGGGTCGAAGGCCAGCCGTACGACGCGGCCGAGTTCGAGCGCCGGGCGCGCGAGGCGGTGAAGGACGTCGTGCAGCAGCAGGCCGCCGCGGGCATCGACGTCGTCTCCGACGGCGAGCAGAGCAAGGCCGGCTTCCTGGGCTACATTTCGGACCGACTCAGTGGTCTGGAGGTGGACACTGTCGGCGTCCCGGATCGTCAGGTCGCCAGGGAAGAGCTCGAGCAGTTCGGGGAGTATTACGCCGAGTACCTCGGCGGCAAAGCGCAGACGATGGTCCGCAACCCGCCCCTGGTGTGCACCGGGCCAATCACGTACACCGGGCGCGACGTCCTGCAGACGGACATCCAGAATCTGAAGGCCGCGCTGGCCACCGTCGACGTGGAGGAGGCCTTCATGCCCGCGCTGGCGCCGCGGATCGTCGGCCGCAACGAGTACTACACGTCCGGGCGGGACTTCCTGGAAGCGACCGCGCGCGCCATGCACGACGAGTACGCCGCCATCGTCGAGGCGGGCCTGATCGTCCAGATCGACGATCCATGGCTTACCGCCCTGTATTACCAGGACCCGGAGCACCTCGGTCCCGAGGAACACATCGAGATGCTCAATCTGGCCGTCGAAGGCATTCCGCCCGAGCGCATCCGCTACCACACCTGCTACGGGATCAACGAGGGGCCGCGCATCCACGACGTGCCGCTGCTGGACCTGGTGCCCCTCCTGTTCCGGATTCGGGCGGGCGCTATCTCGTTCGAGGCCGCCAATCCGCGACACCTGCACGAGTGGCACGTCTGGGAAAGCGTGAAGCTGCCCGAGGACAAGCTGCTGATTCCGGGCATGATTTCGCACGCGTACAACATCGTCGAGCATCCGGAGTTGATTGCCGACTTCCTGGTGATCTACGCGGGACTGGTGGGTCGCGAACGGATCATCGCCGGCGCGGACTGCGGGTTTTCGTCGACGGCTACCTTCTCGCCCGAAGTCAATCCCAAGGTGGTGTGGGCCAAGTTTCGAGCGCTGGCCGAAGGCGCGCGGCTGGCGTCCGAGCGGCTGTGGCGGTGAAGTCCAGCGTAAGATGAGCTGATGGCGAGTGATCCGCACATCCTGTGGCTCGCCGAGTGCACGAGCGACCGCGAGCCTTGGGTGGGAGGCAAAGCGTCGGGATTGGGAGCGCTGCTGCGGGCCGGGCTGCAGGTGCCGCCCGGGTTTGCGATCACGACGTCGGCGTACCGCGAGCACGTCGCACACAATCGCCTCGCGGGCGAGTTGGAGCGGCTGCTGGCCGACTGTCAGACGTTCGCAGCCCAGCAGCGTGGCGCGGAGGAGATCCGCGGCCTGTTCGAGGCCAGCCGGCCGACGCCGGCGCTGGCGGACGCCATACTCGCCGCGTACGCCGAACTCGGAGCGGGGCGATCGCCCGAGCCGCTGCCGGTGGCGGTGCGCTCCAGCGCCACCGGCGAGGACTCGGCCACGGCTTCGTTCGCCGGCCAACAGGATACCTACCTGTGGATCCTCGGCGGCGACGAGGTCCTCCGCCACGTCGTGCGCTGCTGGGCCAGCCTGTTCAGCGCACAGGCGATCGCGTACCGCCAGCAACTCCACACGCCGGTCGACGACCTGGCCATGGGCGTCGTCGTCCAGCGGATGGTGCCGTCAGAAGCCGCCGGCGTCATGCTGACGCTCGATCCTATTACCGGTGACAGGTCCGGCATCTTCATCGAAGCCGCCTTCGGCTTGGGCGCGGCGGTCGTCAACGGCGAGGTGGACCCTGACAGGTTCGTGATCGGCAAAGAGCCGCTCACCATCCGCTCGCGCACGATTGGCGTCAAGTCCGTGGCGTATCGGTTCGACCCGGCCGCCCAGGGCACGCGCCGCGAGGAGATTCAGGCCCACCTCCAGGCGCAGCCGTGCATGAGCGACGCGGAGGTCCTCCAGATTGCCACCCTGGGCAAGCGCATGGAGCACGCCATGGGTCGCCCCCAGGACATCGAGTGGGCCATCGGTCCAGGAGTCGACGGCCAGCGACAGGTCTACCTGCTGCAGGCGCGGCCGGAAACCGTCTGGAGTCAGAAGTCATCACCCCTGAGGGCATGATCCCCGTCCCTGAGCCGGGCCTCACCCCCGAGGACATGGTCCGCCGCGCCAGCGCCATGGTGCCAACGTTGCGCGAGCGCCAGATGGAGTGCGAACGGCTGGGACGCATCCCGCAGGTCACCAATGACGAGTTCGTCTCCGCCGGGTTCTATCGCATCCTCCAGCCGCGGCGCTTCGGCGGCTACGAGTTCGGCATGCCCACCTTTGCTCGGGTGATGATGGAAGTCTCGCGCGGCTGCGCCTCCAGCGGCTGGGTCCTGGCACTGACCGGTGGACACGCGATCATGCTGTCGGCTTTCTTTTCGGAGGAAGCCCAGATCGACGTCTACGGTCCTGACGGCGAGTTCCGCGGCCCGAGCCGTACGCCCCCGTATGTCGTCGCTCAACCGGTGGACGGCGGGTTCATCCTGAACGGCGAATGGAACTACGTCTCCGGCTGCGATATCGCCACGCACGTCATCGGCGGCATCAACGTCAAATCCACCACCGGCGACGAGCCGCGCGTTGGCATCGTCGATCGGAAGGACTTCACGATCGTCGACGACTGGGACACCATCGGCATGCGCGGCACGGGCTCGCGGCGGGTGGTGGTGCGCGACGCATATATCCCGGAGTACCGCACGATTCCGCCCATGCGCGACGCGTTTGGCTCGCGCAACGCACCCGGACGGCGGGTCCACCAGAATCCGGTGTACGTCGCCGGTCGACTGGTGAGCGTGCTCTTCGAAGAGATGGCGGCGGTCGCCGTCGGGCTCGCCAGAGGCGCACTGGACGTGTACGAGCACGAGCTGTGCTCCAGCCGCTTGCAGATGCCACCCTACGCGCTCCGCTCGGAGACTCCGGACTACCAGCGCCACTTCGGCGAAGCCTGGGCAACCATTCAGGTGGCCGAAGCCACGGTGATGCACATTGCGGAGAAGTACATGGAATTCGCCCGGCAGGACGTCGAAGAAGAAATCCCGTTCTCTGACGAACGCGACCTGGAGCTGCAGTTGCTGGAGCAACACGCGACACGCCTGGCGGGTGACGCGGTCGACCTGATGTTTCGCACCGCGGGGACGCACGTGGCCCAGAGCAACTCGATGCTGCAGCGCTATTTTCGCGACATGGCGGTGATCAAGACGCACATCGCGGCGCAGACGGACCGCGGCGCGCAGTCCTTCGGCCGCGAACATTTTTCTCAGACTCAGACTCAAACTCAAACTCAAACTGGACTGGAGCGGGCATGAACATTGGAGACCTGGTCGCCGAGCCGATCTACGACGGCGTCATGCGTGCTCCCGCGACGGTGTTTTACCGGGACACCACCACCGAGCAGTGGGCGCCGCACCAGCGCTTCCTGGAGCCCGACGGCATGATTCGCTTCGACCTGGGCGGCTTCCTGGTACGCGGTCGAGGCGATCGGGTCGTGCTGATCGACGCCGGCATGGGGCCGCGCTCTGGTCTGATCCGCGACGGTCGGGGCAGTTTCGAAGGCGGCCAACTGCTGAACAATCTCGCCACGCACCGGGTCCGCCCGGAGGACATCACCGACGTGCTGTTCACACACCTGCACTTCGACCACGTTGGGTGGGCGGCGAACGAGGGCGACATCGTCTTTCCGAATGCCACGTATCGTTGCGACATCCGCGACCTGGAGCATTTCCGCGACGACGAGCGGGTGCGCGGCACCCTGGCGGTCATCGAGAGCCGCCTCGAGACCTGGGACGGCAGTGGGCCGGTGTGTCCCGGCATCGACGCCATGAGCGCGCCGGGCCACACGCCGGGCAGCACCATCGTCGTGATGTCGTCGGGCACGGCGCGCGGCATGCTGCTCGGCGACGTGGTCCACTGCCCGGTCGAGCTGCTCGAGGACGAGTGGGCCGGGGTTGGCGACCTGGACCCCGAGCTGGCCAAGCGCACGCGCACCGCGCTCAATCGCGAGCTGGAGGGCACCGACACGCCGGTGGCCGCCGCGCACTTTCCAGGCATGGTCTTCGGCCGACTGCTCGCCGCCGAAGGCCGCCGCAACTGGGTCGTCTGATCAGTCGTCGAGCATGAGGGCTTCGACCGGCGCGTCGCCGCTCACGGATTCCACCGACGGCAGGTCGAAGGCCGACGCGAAGCGCTGGTAGGCCTCCAGCGGATCACCATATTTTCTGTAGCCCGTCAGGTTGACCACGCTGCCGAACAGCAGGCGCTCGCGGTCGACGGCCGTGCTCTGGACGTGATCCTCCAGCAAGCACAGACAGATTTCCTGGTTGTGCGGATCGTTGCCAAATTCGGCGGACGCCAGCGCCAGACGCTGCACGAGCGGCTGGGTCGGATAGCCGCTGGCCACATAGGCGTGGACCAGCGCCAGGCTCTCGTCGGAGTTGCGCGCCAGCAGCGCCTGATGGAGGCGGTCCAGAATGCGCGGGGCGTCCCAGCTGTCCGCCGCGCGCAGTGAGCGGAGCGTACGCGGCCCGTTCTTGGGATCGGCGGCCTGGTTGTGCGAGGCGGTGTTGACCATCGCGCCCGCCACGAACAGCAGCTTGACCTGGTGTGGGTGGTCGAAGGCGTCGAAGTACCAGCGCAGCGTGTTGCAGTACTCGGCGGTATGCTGCGGCATCGAGTAGTTCTCGGGTGCGCCGCACTCCAGCATGAGCTCCGCGGCCGCGACCTGCAGCACGTCGAGAATCTGACGCGGACCCTTGCCGGCTTTCAGCAGGTCGCAGACGTGGTACTGCCAGTCGGGCTCGCGAGCGTGGAGGATGACGTCTTCGAGCCTGGCTTGCTCATCCGGGCTGAGCGTGCCCTGCGACTGCAGGAAGTCGTGATCCAGTCCTTCGAGCTGCGCCTGGCACACGGCGGTGGCCATCTCGAAGGTCGAGTACCAGTGGGGGCCGACGGCCATGTCGGGCACGCCCGCGTACACGACGTCGTGCGCGTTGGCCCAGCCGAACAGATTGCCGAGCTCCACCACCGATCGGCCGCGGTAGCCCTTGTGCCCGGTGGTGTACGAGCGGTTGAAGAGCATGCGGTCCTGGACGTCGATCAGGCCGGCGAAGATCAACTGCGCCAGGATCTTCTGGCGCTCAGCTGGTGAGGCGTGGTCGATCATGCCCAGGAAGACGCGATAGGCGGGGATGATCTCGCTGCGCTGCACCAGCGTCAGCCACAGGTTGAGGCGTTCGTCGAGGGTGCCGTCGGTTGCCAGCGGCTGCTGGTCTGGACAGTGAACTTCGGGCGCTGGCGGCGCGGCGGAGACGTCCAGCTTGTACATGCGCGTGTAGTGGCCCGGGGCTTTGCCCAGCAGCTGGTTCCACGGGTCAAGGCCGGTGGGCAGGTACCAGTAGGTCTGCATCAGCGGCAGATGCTCGAATTGAGACGGCATCAGGCGGGTCAGCCGCACCGTGGCGCGCGCGCTGAGCAGGCAATGATCGTTGTTGACGAACTTGACCATGCCGTCGTCCAGGCGCTGGTGGAACGGCACGTGCGTGTAGGGCGCGTGAATGCGCACCGCCTGGTACAGCAGCTCCGGGACCGATCGGCCCTCACGAGTGAGATCGAACAGCACGTCGGCGGCGCCGCGCTGGTCGCGGGCGAGGATGCGCTCCTCGAGTCGAGCGTACTGATCGTTCGAACGGTCGCGGACGTCGGCCGGCGTCAAGGTCACGGCCATCAGGCGGCACCTCCCATGCTGTGCATCAGGATAGGGGCCTGCGCGGTGACGATTCAAAGTGCCGCGGGGTGACTAACCTGCCTGCATGGCGACGACCGACGCTCCGGTGTTCTCTGACCCGCGCTACCGTGCTGATCCTTACGGCGTGCTGGCTGAAGTGCGCCGCGAACGGCCGGCTTACCTCACGCGGCTGCCCAGCGGCGAGCAGGTTTTCCTGGTCACCCGCTTCGCGGACGTCGAGGCGGGGCTGAAAGACGCGCGGCTGGTCAAAAACATCACCAATGCCCGCGAGCGGCGACCCGGCATGCTCGCGCGTCTGGGATTCCTCAAAAACTTCGGTAACACCAACATGCTGCGGGCCGATCCACCCGAGCACACGCGCCTGCGCGCGCTGGCCCACCAGGCCTTTACACCCAGGCTCGTCAACCAGATGCACGACCACATTCAAACGCTGGCCGATCAGCTGATCGACGCTGTCGAGCCCGCTGGACGGATGGACCTGATCGCCGACTTCGCCCTGCCGCTGCCCATCACCGTGATCTGCGAATTGCTCGGCGTGCCGCGGCAGGACGAGCAGAAGTTCCGACGCTGGTCAGGCGCGCTGATCGAATCCGGGGCGCTCAGCAGCGAGTCGGTGCCGCTAGTGCCCCAGCTGCTGCTGATGGTCCGCTATGTCCGCAGGCTGGTGCGTCGCCGACGCGCGCATCCGGCCAGCGGCGAGGACCTGGTGGGTCAGCTCCTCGCCGCGCGTGAAGGCGGACAACAGCTGTCCGAACGTGAGCTGTTGTCGACCATCATCTTGCTGCTCATCGCCGGGCACGAGACGACCGTCAACCTGATCGGCAATGGCACGCTGGCGCTGCTGCTCAATCCCGACCAGCTCCAGCGGCTGCGGCAGGACCCAACGCTGGTCAAGCCGGCGGTCGAAGAGCTGCTGCGTTACGTCAATCCAGCCCAGTTGGTGAATCGCTACGCCCGCGAGGACCTCGACATCGGCGGCGTGCCGATTCGGCGCGGCAGCCACCTGCTGCTGATCCTCGCCGCTGCCAATCACGATCCTGACTTCCTCGAGCGACCAGACCAGTTGGACGTCTCGCGCACGGTCAGGCAGCACGTCGCCTTCGGCCAGGGCATCCATTATTGCCTGGGAGCGCCGCTGGCCCGGCTCGAAGGCGAGATCGCCTTCGCCACGCTGTTGCGGCGGCTGCCCAACGTGCGGCTTGGCGTTCCCGTCGAGGAGCTCGAGTGGCGGTCCGGCATCGAGCTGCGGGGATTACGCAGCCTGCCGGTTGTGTTCTAAACCTTGCTATCCGTGCTACACTGATTGCGGCGCGGTGCGCCACAGCATGTCTTCAGAACCTCCAAGTAGTCAAACCACACACGCGTTTTCTGATGCGAACCTGCCCCTGGGGGGCTTCGCCTAGTCGTCGCATTCTCTCGCTGAGTCGCTGACGGTCAGGCGGGCGTCCCCGGCGTGGGTGCGCCCGTTCTTTTTCTCTATCGCACAGGGAGGCCGTCAAATGCAGTACGTCAGCGAACTTCTCGGAGCGCCCGTCCGTGACCCGGACGGGAACGTCGTCGCGCGAGTATCCGATGTGTTGGTACCCGCCGACGCAGACTATCCGGCCGTCGACGCTGTCGCCCTCAAGCCTCCCAAGGGCGAGACGCGTATGGTTCCCTGGTCCGCGCTGCAGGTGCAGGAAAACGGCGGCGTCTCGCTGTCCACCGCCCTGGCCCAGACGCCGACGTTCGATCCGCCGCCGCACGAGCTCTCGCTGGCTCGGCAGGTGATGGACCACCAGATCATCGACGTCAATGGCGTGCGCGTCGTGCGCGTCAATGACCTGCAGCTGGCGCCCACCGAGGGCGCGTACCGGCTGATCGGCGTCGACATCTCGACCGCCGGCCTGCTGCGCCGGCTGGGCGCCGCGCGGGTCCTCAGCGCGCTCGGCGTCAAGCTGACTCCCACCGCGATCGCCTGGGAAGCCATCGAGCCGGTCGAGTCCGGCGAAACAGGCGTCAAGCTCAAGGTCTCGCACGAGGATCTCGCCAGGCTGCACCCGTCGGACATCGCCGAGATCATCTCGCAGCTCGACCAGCACCACGTGCAGGAAGTGCTCGAGACGCTCGACGACGAGGCGGCCGCCGACACCATTGGCGAGGTCAGTCCCGACCTGCAGGTGCAATTGCTCGAGGGCATGGAGCCCGAGCGCGCGGCGGACATCCTCGAGGAGATGGACCCCGACGATGCCGCCGACATCCTCGGCGACATGGAGCCCGACAAGGCGCACGACCTGCTCAGTCGCATGGAGCCCGACGAGGCCGAGGACGTGCGCGAGCTGCTCAGCTATGACGAGGAGACCGCCGGCGGGCTGATGACCAACGAGGTCGTCACGGTGCCCGCCACGGCCACCGCCGCGCAGGCGATGCGCCTGGTGCGCACCCAGGCGGCGGAAATGGAAAACGTGTATTCGGTCTACGTCGTCGACGAAAACGAGGTGCTGCTCGGCGAGCTCTCCTTGCGCGAGCTGATCGTGGCCGACCCACAGGTGCCGATTGGCCGCGTCATGCACCGCGAGCTGATCCGCGGCCGGCTGGACGATACCGACCAGGAAGTCGCGCGGCTGATCGCCAAGTACAACTTGCTGGCGCTACCAATCGTCGACGACGTGGGCCACCTGCGTGGCATCGTGACCGTCGACGACGCGATGGACGTGATCCTGCCCGACGATTGGAAGGCGCGCATTCCGCGCGTCTACGCGCATGGGTAACCCTCGGCAGTAAGACTGCATGCGCCTGCCCCGGTCGCGAGGTCTCCGCGCGGTCTGGGGGTTTCTGGCCGTGCTCGGACCTGGCGTCATCACCGGGGCCGCTGGCGACGACGCTGGCGGAGTCGCGACATACGCGTCGGTGGGCGCCCAGTACGGCTACACGCTGCTGTGGATCATGGGCCCGATCACGGTGGCGCTGATCATCGTCCAGCTCCAGGTCGCCCGCATGGCAGTCGTGACGGGCAAGGGCTTCGCCGAGCTGATTCGTGAAGAGTTCGGCGTGCGGTGGACGGCCGTCGCGATGGTCGTGTTGATCGTCGCCAACGGCACGGTGACAATCGCCGAATTCGCGGGCATTGCCGCGGCGGGTGAGCTGTTCGGCATTCCCAGACCGATCAGCGTGCCGCTCATGGCGGTTGTCGTCTGGCTGATCGTGGTGCGAGCGTCGTACACGGTCGCGGAAAAGATCTTCATTCTCTTGTCGACGGCGCTGCTCACGTACGTGGGCGCGGCGATCCTGGCGCAGCCGGACTGGAAGGAAGTCGGGGTCGCGCTGGTGACGCCGTCGTTCCAGTTCGACCCGGGCTACCTGGCGACCTTCGTCGCGCTGGTCGGCACCACGATCACGCCCTACATGCTGTTCTATCTCCAGTCGTCGCTGACCGATAAAGGCGTCGACGTGACCGACTACCCCCGGGAGCGAACCGACGTCATCGTCGGCTCGCTGCTCACCACCATCATCGCCGTGTTCATCGTCGTTTCGACCGCCGCGACGCTGCACGTCAACGGCGTGGTCATCGACACCGCCGAAGACGCCGCTCGCGCCCTCGAGCCGCTGGCCGGACCCTACGCGTTCCTCCTGTTTGGCCTCGGCCTGTTTGGCGCGAGCATGCTGGCAGCCAGCGTCCTGCCCCTCAGTACGGCCTACGCGGTGTGCGGCGCCTTCGGCTGGGAGCGCGGCGTGTCGCGATCGTGGTCCGAAGCGCCGATCTTCAACACGCTGTATACGGCGCTGATCGCCATTGGCGCCGCCTTTGTCCTGATCCCGGGCCTGCCGCTGATTCAGGTCATCGTCGCGACCCAGTTCCTCAATGGCGTGCTGCTGCCCGTGGTGCTCATCTTCGTTCTCAAGCTGGTCAACGACCACGAGCTGATGGGCGACTACACCAACAATCGTCTGTTCAACGTGCTGTCGTACGCGACCACGGGCGTGCTCGTGCTGCTGACCGTGGCGCTGCTGGCGTTTTCCGCGTTCGGAATCGGCTAGCGTCGCGACGCGCGGCGCTTGGCCGCCAGCAGCCGGCCCGAATGGGTGGCCACCGACGGATCACGCCCGGCGCCGCCCAGCGCGCGGGGCGCCAGGCCGGACACCAGGCCGACAGGCGTGGCCGTCTCTCCGCCGCGGGGAATCGGGGCGATGAAGGTCCGCGTCGCGGACGTCGGGCGCTCGTCGACGTAGCCAAGCCGTCGTCGGATCGCGGTGTAGCCCGCCCGAATTTCGGGCGCCGAGATGCGCACGCGGCGAACGCCGACGTCAGCCACCAGCAGGATCGCCGTCAGCAGCAACAACAGCGGCCAGAGCGGCTGTGGCGCGCCGACGGATGGCAGCGAGTGCGCGAAGGCGTCGTTCGGGTCGCTGATCAGGCCGCCGCCCGTACGCCGGGCGATAGTTTGCAGGAGCGTCTGGTCGGTACCGGTCAGCCCGTACTCCGGCGAGTACGGCACCACGAACCCGCTCGAGACGACGGCCTGGTCGCCGGTCGTCGAGTCCGTCTGCGTGGCCGTCAGCGTGTAGACGCCGTCACTCTGCACCGGCAGGCTCGCTTCGTAGCGGCCGGGCGCAACCTGCGGCAACTGGACCGTGCTTTGCGCGCCATTGGGATCCACGATGACGGCCTGCGTGGGCTGGAAATTCAGGTAATGGCGGTCCGGCTGCTCGGCGCCGGTCTGCGCGTCCAGCGTGATGCGCGCCTGATCGCCGTCGATGCTGACGGTGACCTGGCGGTTGGGGTCTTCAGGGGGCCGATCGACGCGTTTGACCAGTTGCGCCCAGAACTTGCTGAAGTCCGGCCACTCCAGCCAGCGCGACGCCCACACGTTGGTGGCGTCCGAGGTCCAGGCCATGACGCGGCCAAGCCCGTACTGCCACTCGGAGAGGACCGGATCCAGCTCGCGCGACGCGAGCAGCACCGTGCTCTGTGGCTTGGGTGTGGTGGCAACGTACCCCTTCAGTTGCGGCGCGCTCTTGAGATCGATGCCCTGTGTCGCCGGGTCGGCGCTCACGACCTGTGGGGTGAAGTCCTCTTCGACGATCGCCGCGCGCTGGACCTGCTGCGTCTCCTTGACCAGCAATTGGGGCAGGTCGAACGGGTCGTTGCCGTCGTAATAGCGGCCGTGCATGAGCTGGGCAAGCTCCTGCAGCAGATTCGTATCGGCGTCCGAACCGATGCCGACCGTGCTGACCGTCACCTGCGAGGCTTCCATCTGGGCCGCCAGGTCTTCGTACGGTCCGCGCGGAGCTTCACCGTCGGTGAGCAGGATGATGTGCTTGACCTTGGCGTCGAGCGGCGAGATGGTATCGAAGGCTTCCTTCAGGGCCGGGTAGATCTCGGTCCCACCGCCTGGCTGCATGCGACCAATCGCGTCTTCGACGGGCGTCAGGTCGTTGGCAAACGTGGGCCGGATCATCCACTGATTGTGATCGTCGAAGGCGAGGATGCCGATCTGGTCGTATTCGCCCAGCTGCTCGACGGCTGCCAGCGCCGCCTCTTTGGCCAGATCCATCTTCGAGGCGCCGCCCGGGCCGCCGCCCATCGAACCTGAAACGTCCATGACGAGGATGAGCGCCACGCTCGTCGACAGGCTCTTGCCGCGCAGGTCCATGCGGACCGGCAGCATGTCTTCGAGAGGTGTTCGCGCGTAGGCACCGGGCCCGTACGCTTTGTCACCGCCCACCACCAGCAGTCCGCCGCCGTGGTCGCGCACGTAGCTCTTCAACGTGTTCATGCGGCCGGTCGGCAGGCTGTCGGCGGGCACGTCGACCAGGATCGTGCTCGCGTAGCTCAGCAGGTCGCCACCATCCAGTGCGCCGCCGTCCGGCGTCGTGACGTCGACCTGGAGGCCCATCGCCCGCAGCGCGTCGGTCAGATACTGGCCCTCGCCGGGCGTGCCTTCGACGACCAGGACCTTGGGTGGTCCCTGGACGATGACGTATGCACCCGCGCTGTTGTTCTGGGCGAGGGTGTCCTGGTCGGTCTGCAGTTGCACACGCAGCACATGGTGACCGTTGTCGAGCGGATCGACCGGCAGGACGAAGCGGCTGGTACCCGGCTGGACCGTCACGTTCTGCGTGGCGACGAGCGTGCCGTCGACCAGCAGGTACAGGTTGCCGCTGGTGCTGACGTTGGACTCGACCTCAGCGCTGACGGAAAAGCGCTCGCCCTCCCGCAGTTGGGTCGGCGCATCCAGTCCGCGGACGAGCACCTCGGGTCCGCGGACGGAATCCAGTGGCACCGCCATAAGCTGGACGCCTGCGGCGGCGGCGAGCGCGGCGGCGGCATCGGCCTTTTCCTGGTTTTCCTGACCGTCAGAGAGCAGCACCAGTCTTCGGGCCGAGGAGGGCGGCAGAACCGCGAGGCCGGCGCGCACGGCCGCGGCGATGTCCGTCGAGCTTGGATCGACATTCGACGGCGGACTGAGCCGCGGCGGGTCGGACTCGGTCGAGAGTGCGCGGTCGACCGCTGGCTCACCACCGAACGAGATAACGGCCGCCTGATCCTGTTGCGCCTTGTGCGACAGAGCGTCGGCCAGCCACTGCTCCTCGTTGGTCTGCATGGCCGGGGTGATGCTGTCGGAGCGGTCGAGCAGGAAGGCAACCGCCAGGTCGTTGGCAGGTAGCTGCACGCGCGGCTCGGCCAGGACGGCGACCAGCAGTCCGACGATCATGACTCGCAGCGCCAGCGAGATGCGACGGCGGACTGGCGGCATGTACACCCGACTCGTACGCCACAGCGCGTAGACGATGCCGACGCACACTGGCAACAGCAGCAGCAGGAGCGGCCGATCGAACGCCAGACTCAAGAGACCGTACAGTCTAGTCGGCCTGCCTCAGGTGCGGCGAGGTACTCTGACCACGTGATGCAACTGGGTTGGCTCCGCCTGATCCGAGGCTTGATGGTTGTAGCGTTGAGCGCGGCGCTGCCGGCAGGCGCCGCAATGGCCCAGGCGCAAGGTCTGCCTGGCGCCAACTGGTCCCCAGCCGCTGGGGCGATGGGTGACAACACCTACCAGGGCTTTATCGATCATCCGAGCGTGGGTCAAACCCTGCAGGCGGGCGCCGCCTTCCAGGTTGGCGGCTGGATCGTCGACACTACCGCACAGGGCTGGTCCGGGATCGACGACGTTCAGGTCATGCTGGGCGGCCAGACACTCGGCCATCTGTCGGTCGGGCAGAGTCGGCCGGACGTCGCCGCGGCGCTCAACAACCCGTACTTCACGAATTCGGGCTTCAGCGGCACCATCTCCAGCGCGCTGCCAACCGGCAACCAGACGCTGACCATCGTGGCGCACACGCCCGATAAGGGCTCGTGGTCGAAGACCGTCCCGGTGACGGTGACGGGCACGTCGGGGTCCGTGTTGAGCCCGGCCGCCGCGGCCAACGAGGGCCTGGTTCTGAGGGTCATCTCGCCGACGTCGAGCGACGTCATCCCGCCCAATAGCGGCCAGGCCATCTTTGGCGTGGCGTACGACACCCGCACGCGACCGGAGCTGGGCACCGGCGTCGACCGGGTGTCCGCGTACCTGGACGGCCCGCGCGGCACGGCCGGCAGTCAGAACCTGGGCAACGCCACGTTCAATGGCACGACCTGGTCAATCACCTGGGACCCCGGTCGCTGGAGCAGCGTGAAGCACCGCAACCTGTGGGTATACGCGCACTCTGCCGTGACTGGCGAGGAGGTGCTGTTCCAGGAAGAAATCCATTTCAGCTAGATGCGCAGCTCGGCCACCGCTCCCGCGGCGACGCTCACGCGCGGCGAACCTTCGCACCACACCTGGTACTCGCCCGCGGGCAGCTCCGGATACGTCGCCGCGTAGAAGGTGTGCCCGTTGAGGCTGCGCTCGAGCACCGCGGAGTGAACCCGCCGGGCGTCGCCCTCGGCGTCGAGCAGGCTCACTTCGATCTCGTGCGTGTGATGGTCCGCCGAGGTGTACAGGATCAGCGCGCCGACGTCGTCGCCGATGTCGAGCACGACGGATTCCGTGTGGCGGCGCGTCCAGTAGCTGGGGTGGTGATGGGTGTGGCTCATGTGGATCGGGAGACGCGAGTATGTGTTGCGCGATCTTCGAGGGGCTATACGCCAGGCAGCCGGAGGCGGATCACATGCGATTACGTGACGAGCGCCGGCACGATCGCGTCGTACCGCTCGGCGGCCAGCTCGGCCGCGACGTCGACGTCTTCGGCCACGATGTAGCCTGCCTCCGCCAGGGCTTGCGCCGCGGCGCGGGCGCGCGCGACGTAGTCGTCGCGGTCGCGGTAGCGCTCGGCGATGGCCGGCCGCGGATCATGGTGCGCCTGCCGCTCGCTCGCGGTGGTCGCAAACGCCAGGCTGATGCCCTTCATGTCCAGGAGCTGGCCAGCGCCGCCGGTCGACGGGTCGCGCGCCACCCAGCCGGTGTGAGTTGCCACGGGCACGCTGACGTCGGGGACTCGAATGCCGGCCACCTCGTTGCCGTCGGCGTCCACCGCCGAGGCGAAGCTCGGGTATGCCTCGCCGGTGACCGCCGGCAGGCGCGCGATGCCCTTGTCGGTGTCCGGACCGAGGTCGAGCTGACGCAGGCGCGGCATGGCCGCCTCGTCGAGCAACACCAGTCCAGGAATCGCCGAGAGCGTTGCCAGGATCGACTCGCGCGTCGCGGCGGTGCCATCCGCCAGTCGCGGAAACGCGCTCGGCGGCGGCTCGACGCCTTCGGACACCCAGCGGTCCAGGTTGATGAGGAACGCCCGCAACGCGGTGCTGCCGTCGACAATGTTGAAGTTGTTCGCGCCGCGCGCGCCAATGTCGGTGGCATTTTTCACCAGCGGCGCGGCCTCGCTGCCGTGCTGGTGGCCGGCGATCATGTAGATGCGTTCCTCGGCGGGCGGCTCGACGTCGCGGGTGCCGGCCAGGTCGGTATGAATCAACGAGCAGTCCGACCGCCAGTACTCCGAGGACGTATTGGTGCTGAAGATGCGGGGCACGCCACCGAGTTGTCGCTGGCGGCGCAGCAGTCCATCGGTCTTGCCCGTCGCCGAATCGGTCTGGTCGTCGGAGGTGAACGGAAAGAGGCCACCGAAACCGCGCGGACTGGTCTCGGACGGCTGTCCGTAGCGCTGGTTGAATTCGCCGCGCCGAGCGCCGGCGACGTCCGGAATGAGGCCGTCGAAGACCTGGCGTCCATCCTCGTCCAGGTTCAGGCCCTCGTACACGAACTGGCGCAGGAAGCGCCCGCACTGCGAGCGCCCGTGTCCATACGTGAAGTCGAGGCGGCGGTCGAAGGGGTTGGCGTTACGCAGCCAGCCGACCGAATCGCGGGTCGCCAGCAGGCCGGTGCCGACGACCGGGCAGATGCGCGTGGTATACGTCACCTCGTACCAGCGGCCGGCTTCGAAGCCGCCCTCGAGCCACACGTGCGAGTCGTCGGCAACGGGCTTGCCGTTTTCTTCGCGTGCGAATCGCCAACGCCCGCGGGGGATCAGCGTGGTCGGTCCATTGCGGCTGTCGGCGACGGTCAGCTGCGCGTCGGCCTCGTCGAGGTCCGCGGCCGGGTACGGCTGGTGGTAGTACGCCTGTGCGCCCGGAGCCGGGTGCAGCGGCCAGTGCGCCAGACGATGGAACGTGTGGGGCTGGTTGGGCTGGAAGGCGACCGCGACGCGGCCGCGGATGGGCTGGCCATCTGGTCCGAGCGCTTGCGGCGCCTCGAGCCCCATGAGCCCGGGCTGACGCTCGACGTCCCACTGCCAGCCGCACATCGCCACCGACCAGCCGCGTCGCATCAGAAAGCCGTCGCCAACGTCGATGTCGTCGGTGGGCGGCAGCTTCGGCCCTCGCGATTTGCCGTGGTTCAACGGCACACTGACAC
Organism: Chloroflexota bacterium; assembly: GCA_019247515.1. Taxonomy (GTDB): domain Bacteria; phylum Chloroflexota; class UBA6077; order UBA6077; family CF-72; genus CF-72. The sequence continues at coordinate 50,710 of JAFAOS010000191.1, forward strand.
GCAGGCCGCGATTGACGACGTAGTACAGCAAGCGCCGGTTGCTCTTGCCGGCGTCGGCCGGCTGGAGCAGGACGAAATCCGCCCAGAACCTGACGCGGCCCGCGTGATCACGCGGGGCTTTGTCGAGGTCGACGATGCGCGCGTTGGCTGGATGAGTGGGATCGACCGCGAAGTGGAGCTTGCCGTCGATCCGCTCGTAGTCGAAGGGGAACGGGCCTCGATGAGTGACCTCGAGATGCGCAACAGCCATACGCGATAGCCTACCCCCCAATGAGCCGAACCGGGCGGGACATCGAGATCATCGGCATGATCGCCACCCAGGAGGCCTCCGAAATCCTGCCCGCGCAGGGCCCGCTCATCGACCCCGAGTTCACCGCGCGCTTCGCCCAGGCCCACGAGGACGCCGGCTTCGACCGCGTCCTCATCGGCTACGGCACGTACTGGGCCGACGGATGGCAGGTGGCCAACCACGTCGCGCGCGCGACTCCTCGGGTGAAGCTGCTTCTGGCGCACCGGCCCGGGTTCGTCGCGCCGACCCTCACCGCCCGCCAGGCCGTCACCTTCGACCACCTCGCCGGCGCCGGACGGCTGGCGCTGCACATCATCACCGGCGGCGACGAGGCCGACCAGCGGCGCGACGGCGACTTCGTTCCCCACGACAGTCGGTATCGAAGGACCGCGGAATATCTGCACATCCTGCGGGCACTGTTCGATGGTCCCGAGCCGCTGGACTTCGAGGGCGAGTTCTATCACGTCGAAGGCGCCTCGCTGCCCGTGCGACCCGCAACGGAGGCGGGCATTCCCCTCTATTTCGGCGGCGCGTCGTCATTCGCGGTGGACGTTGGTGGGCGGTACGCCGACGTGTACATGTTGTGGGGCGAGCCGCTGGCCGCGGCGCAAGCGCGGATCGAACAGGCGCGGGCCGCCGCGACGCGCTTTGGGCGTACGCTGCGCTTCAGCGTGTCGGTGCGACCAATCATCGCGCCCACCGAGGCCGCCGCCTGGGCGCGAGCGGAGGAAATTGCCGAGCGGGCGGCCGCTCAGCGCGCCCGCTTCCTGGGGGCGCGGGGTCGGCGCGACTCGACCTCGGTGGGCTCCGAGCGGTTGCTGGCCGCGGCGGCCGAGTCTGACGTGCACGACGAACGGTTGTGGACGCGGGTCGCGGCCATCACCGGCGCGGCGGGCAACTCCACGGCACTGGTTGGTACCCCCGAGCAGGTGGCCGAGGCACTGCTGCGCTACGTGGACATCGGCTGCGACACGCTGCTGATCCGCGGCTTCCTCCCATACCAGGATGCGGTGGAGTACGGCCGCGAGCTGGTCCCGCTCATTCGCGCAGCAGGTGGGCCTCCTGCGGCCGGTTGCGACGCACCGCCTCGTGGTTGACGGAGTCCACTCCCATGTAAATGCCGCGCTCCCAGCTGCGCCCTAGCGGATCCTCCACGCGCACCGTGAGCTTGCCGATGCCGTGGATCAGCAGCTCCAGCGTCTCACCGTTCTGCACCGGGCCGAGCCCCTCGTGGTTGGTGCCGCCACAAATCAGGTCACCCGAGCGGAGCGTCAGCGTACGTGAAGCGAACTCCACCAGCTCCGGTACGCGATGCTCCATGTCGTCGGTGTTGTAGTTGTGGCGGAGCTGCCCGTCATTCCAGAACTGGACCCACAGGTCGTTCGGGTCGTCAATTTCGTCGGCGGTGGCGATGCACGGGCCGATCGGACAGAACGTGTCGAACGACTTGCCGATCCACGTGCCGCGGCCCCAGGTGGAGCGGCCCTCACCGCGGCCGGTGATATCCATCATGCCCGTGTAACCGAAGACCGCCGACCGCCAGTTCTCGGCTTTGACTCCGCGTGCGGGTCCGCGCAAGACGATGCCAAGCTCTGCCTCGTGCATGAACATCCACGGCACGGTGAAATTCGGCAAGCGCACGGTATCGCCGTCGCCAATTACCGCGTCGGGATTCTTGAGAAACATGTTCAACGGTCGCGCCTCGCGCTGCGCGTGCTCCCAGTAGTTGGCGATGCAACACATGATTTTGCTGGGGCGCGGCAAGGGCGAGCGCAGCCGGACCTCGTCCAGCGGGATACGCCTGCCACTTGCCATCGTCTGGTCCAACCGTGGACGCAGGTCGTCGAAGCCGTCGATGATGGATTGCATGGTGGCCTGCGGCGTTTCGGCCGAGGGCACACTGGCGCTCAGGTCCACAACACCCGCATCGGTGAGCGCACCGGGCTGGACGACGGAGTTGCGTTCGAACATGACCAGTTTCATGCACCCACCTCCGAAAGTGCCGCGACGCGTATCTGCAGACGGCCAACGCCGCTGATTTCAACCTGCACGTCGTCTCCGTTGGAAATCGGCCGCAGTCCGGCGCGGCTGGTGCCACACGCCAGCACGTCACCGGTCTGCAGCGTCATGATGGTCGTCGCCAGTTCGATCTGCTCGCCGATGGTGTAGTCGGCGTCGGCCATGGCGTAGTCCTGGGCGAGCTGACCGTTGATCCACGACCTGACTTTCAATGCCTGTGGGTCGGGAATCTCGTCGGCGGTGACAATGCACGGACCGAGCGGCCCCAGCGTGTCGGATTTGGCCAGCCAGAAGTCGCGACCGAACTGTGTGTCGCCGCTGGCCATGACGTCGACGACACACGTGTAGCCAAAGACAGCCCGCTGCCACTCGGCGGCGGTGACACCGCGCGCTGGTCCTCGAATGACGAGCCCGAGCTCGGCCTCCGGCTGGAACTGCCACTGGTCGCCGACTCCAGGCAACTGGACCGTCTGGCCGGGCCCGATCACCGACTCGGCGCTCTTGAGCGTCAGCAACAATTGCGCCCGCTCCGGGGCGCCGCGTCCACCAGCATATGTGGCGGTGCTGCACAGGATCTTGCCCGGCCGCGGCAGCGGTGGCAGCAGCTGGACCTGCGCAACGGGCACGCTAGCCGCCGTCTCGCTGAGGCGCTCCAGCTCCGCGCGCGACTCGGCGAATCGGTCGATGAACGACACCATTTCCGCCTGAGGCGACACACCCCGACGCGCGAGAGGCACCACTCCACGCTCGGTCAGCAGGCCGACGGCCGGTTCCGAGCCCGCGTGTGTGAACAGGACCAGCTTCACACTAGCCAGCCTACATCACCCCACGTTGATCCGATCAGCGCGAACGCACGTAGTCCACTCCGAGCACCCGAAAGCACCAACTCCCGAGGAGCATATCCACCACCATGTACGATGCGATCGTCGTCGGCGCCCGTGTTGCAGGCTCGCCAACCGCCATGCTGCTCGCCCGCAAGGGCTACCGTGTTCTCCTGGTCGATCAGACCTCGTTTCCGAGCGACACGATCTCGACCCACCACATCCACCGCGCCGGCCTGGCCACCGCCAACCGCTGGGGCCTCCTCCCGCGATTAGTTGGGACCGGTGGTCCGCGCATCCGTCGCTGGACCTTCGACGTTGGGCCGTTTGCGCTGACCGGCAATCCACTCCCGGCCGGCGACCTGGACTTCGACCTGTGCCCACGCCGCACCGTCCTGGACAGCACGCTGCTCGACGCCGCCGCCGAAGCCGGAGCGGAGGTCCGCGAAAACTTCGCGGTGCGGGGCATTCTGTCCGACGGCGACCGCGTATGCGGCATCCAGGCCCAGACCGCCGACGGCAAAATCATCCAGGAACGGGCGCGCATCGTGATTGGCGCCGACGGCCGCCGTTCGCGCATTGCCCGCCTGGTGGACGCCCCGACGTACCATGCCCGCCCGGCGCTGAGCTTCGGGTACTACAGCTACTGGAGTGGCGTCGATCTGCACGGTATCGAGCTGTACCCGCGCGAGGGCCGCGGCATCGTCGCCGAGGTCACCAACGACGGGCTGGTGTACGTGGCGGTCGGCTGGCGACGGGCCATGTTCGAAGCCGTGCGCGCGCATACCGAGCGCCACGTCTGGCAGGTGCTCCACGACTGCGCTCCGCAACTCGCCGAGCGCGTGCGCCAGGGCCAGCGTGTCGCGCCCTTCAAAGGCGCGGACTTTCCCTTCTTCTTCCGCCAGCCCCACGGCTCGGGCTGGGCGCTGGTGGGCGACGCCGGCTACCACCGCGACGCGATCACGGGGCAGGGGATTACCGACGCCTTTCGCGACGCGGACCTGTTAGCCGCGGCCGTGGACGCGGGTTTCAGCGGCCGCCAGCCGCTCGCCCACGCTCTGGCGGCCTACGAGCAGGCACGCAACACCGCGGTCATGCCCATGTACGAGTTCACGTACAGGCTGGCCCAGCTCGAGGCGCCGTCCGAACAGGAACAGCAACTGTTCGGCGCCCTGCGGACCAACCACTACGAGACCGAGCGCTTCCTGAGCATCATGGCCGGCACCGTGCCCGTCGCCGAGTTTTTCGACCCCGCCAACCTCGAGCGGATCATTCGCGGGTCAGCAGCCCTGGCCGCCTAGAATCGGCGCATGCCTCGCGTCGAACAGATCACCGACAAGGCGCAAATTCCGGCGGAGTGGTACCCACTGTACGATCGCATCGCCGCCGCGCGGGGCCGGGTGGCCGGCCCCTACAGCATTCTGCTGCACGCTCCCGCCGTCGCCGACCGCGTCGACCAGCTTTCTCAAGTCCTGCGCTCCGACACCGAAGTGGACGCGCAGGGCTTTGTGCTGGCGGCGCTGGCGGTCGCCCGCGCGAAGGACTGCCTGTTCGTGTGGAGCGTCCAGGCGCCCAATGCGCGACGCGCCGGCCTCGCCGACGACGCCATCGCCGCCATCCGCAATCGGCAGACAACCGGACTGACGGACGATCAAAAGGACATCATCAGCTACTGCCAGCAATTGGCCAGCGCTAATCGCGTCGACGCGGCAACGTTCGATCGCCTGAAGGCCCGCCACGGTGCGCGCTGGCTCGTCGAGCTGACGACGATCGCGGGCCATTTCGGATTGATCTGCGGCGTCAACAACGCCTTCGAAGTGCCGCCCTCTCCGCAGGGGGATCAACTGTGAGCCAGAGCTTTACGCCAGGCGAGATCGCGGCGTTGCTGGAGGCGATGCGTTCGGCCGTGGAGTCCGAGCTCAGCGCGCTGCCCGACGCGGCGCTCGCCTGGCACCCCGCGGCGGGCGAGTGGTGCGCCAAAGAGTGCGTCGGGCACGTCGTGGAAGCGGAGCGACGCGGGTTCAACGGTCGAATCCGCACGATCCTGGCGGAGTCCGAGCCGGACCTGGCAGGCTGGGACCAGCAGGCCGTGGCGCGGGAGCGCAACGACTGCCAGCGCAACCTCGGCGACCTGCTGGCGGAGTTCGGAGCGCTGCGCGAGGATTCGGTGGCGCTGGTCCGCAATCTGGCGCCCGCCGACCTGGCGCGCGGCGGCACGCATGAAAAGGTCGGCCACGTCACGGTCGAGAACCTGCTGCACGAGTGGTTGCACCATGACCGCAATCACTTTCGTCAACTGCAGGCGAATGTGCAGGCGTACGTCTGGCCGACGATGGGCAATTGCCAGAAGTTCGTCGGCGAATAACTCCCTCTCCCTCTGGGAGAGGGCGGGGGTGACCCACGGCGCTGCCGGTACCCCGTCTCGCCGACACCTCCTGCTCCTGGCCGGTGGGTGGTTGTGCGCCGGTGCCGCCGGCGGACTGCTTGGCGCGTGCAGCCCACCACAAGGTGTGACGGTGACGCCCACCACGGCCACGCGCGCGCCGGGGGCTCCGGCCATCAGCCCGATCACGGGGCCAAGCGGCGCAATCGCTCCGACCGCTGGCCCCGTCGTCGTCTCCGGCACGACCCGGGTGCGCGCCGCATTCGTGTACGCCGGCTCGATCAAGGACCACGGCCGCACCAACGCCCACGACGACGGTCGCAAGGCCCTCGAACAGGCCCTCGGCTCGAACGTCGAAACGGCCTACACCGAAAACGTGCCCGAGACCGCCGAGGCACAACCCGTCTTCGAGGACTACGCCCGCAAAGGCTACGCGGTCATCTACGGCGCCAGCTACGGCTTCATGGACGCGATGCTTCAGGTTGCAAGCTCCTCTCCGGATGTCAAGTTCGAGCACTGCTCCGGCTTCAAAGTCGCGCCCAACCTGGCGACCTACAACGCGGCGCAGGAGGAGCCTCGCTACGTCTCGGGCACACTCGCCGGCAAGCTGACCAGAACCAGCACGCTGGGCTTCGTCGGCTCATTCCCGATTCCGGAAGTCCTGCGTTCCCTGAACGCCTTTGCCGCTGGAGTGCAGTCGACTAACCCGGCCGCCACGCTCCTCACGCTCTGGATTGGCACGTGGCTCGATCCCGTCCAGGAGAAAGCCGCCGCCGAGTCGCTGCTGGACCTGAACGCCGACGTGCTGACCGGCGCCACCGGTTCACCGGCGCTCGCGCAATCCGCCGCCGCCCGCGGCAAGTTCGTCGTCGGCGCCGACTACGACCAGTCGGCGTACGCGCCCCAGGCGGTTGTGCAATCCGACCGGTTCGTGTGGGGTGCGCACTACATCAACAGCGTGAAATCCATCCTCGACGGCACGTGGCAACCGGTGCAGCGCTATTACCATTTGAAAGACGGCCTGGTGGAGGCAACCCCGCCCGCGGACCTGGTGCCCGCGGACGTGGCCGCGGCGGCGACAGGCGTGGCGACCCAGATCAGGACCGGCGCGCTGAACATCTGGAGCGGGCCGCTGACCGATAATCACGGCAACGTCAAAGCACCCTCGGGCGCCACGCTAGGCGACTTCCTCGATCCAGCAATAACCCCCGCACCCGGCCAGACCCGAGACGACGCCTACGTCCAGTCCGCACAGATGAACTGGGTGCTCAACAACGTGGTCGGCGATCTCCCGCCGAGCTAGCCCCGCTCCCTCGATGCGTCGAGGGGTAATGGCCGCGACGGGCTGCTCCGATTCTGTATACCGATGCCGCAGCTTTTCATGCCCACTGCTCGGACTTCTCAAAGGCGACTCAACCGCTTCACCCAGATCGTCCGCTTCTTTCGGGTGTCGCGCCTGCTGTTGTGGACGCTCTGGGTCATGTATCACGAACGGCGGCGCGTGCTGCGCGCCCGAGCGCGCGGTGACCTGGAGGCGCAGCCCAACGTCGAGCGGCTGATCGAGGTCCTGGTTGCCTTCCGCAAGACCGCGGTCGACCTGGGCGTGCTGATGATCAAACTGGGACAATTTCTCAGCTCGCGCGCCGACCTGTTGCCGCAGCAAGCCCTGGATGTTCTGGGCTCCCTTCAAGACGAAGTCCCGCCTGCTCCATTCACCCACGTGGTCTCGGTCATCGAATCGGAGCTGCATCGACCCGTGGCAGAGCTGTTCAGCTCGCTGGAGCCGACCGCCACCGCGGCCGCCTCACTCGGTCAGGTCCACAAGGCCGTACTCCCGGGTACGGGCCAGGTGGTGGCGGTCAAAGTGCAGCGCCCGGATATCGAGCGTCTGGTCAACATGGACCTGAGCACGATCCGCTTCGTCATCTGGGTCATCTCGCGGTTCGTCGACACGTCCGAGTTCATCGACCTGCGCGCGTTTTATCGCGAGTTTCGCCGCACGATCTTCGAAGAGATCGACTATATCCGCGAAGCCGCCAACGCGCGGCGATTCGCCGAAATCTTCAAGGACAAGCCGTACATTCGCATCCCGCCGGTCATCGAGGGTTACGTGTCGCGCCGCGTCCTGGTGCTCGACTGGGTGGACGGCATCAAAGTCAACGATTACGTCGAGCTCGAGGCGAAGGGCGTGAGCCGCATGGCGGTGGCCAGGCGGACGGTGGAGGCGTATTTCTATCAATTCTTCGAAATCGGCTTTTTCCATGCCGACCCCCACCCGGGCAACATCTTTGTCCAGCCCGGGCCGACGCCTGGCTCCGAGCCAACCGTGGCCTTCGTCGACTTCGGCATGGTCGGTTCACTCACCCGCGCAACCAAGCAAGGCTTGCGCGACCTGTTCCTCGGCTTCGTCGTCAACAACCCGCACAACATGGTGAGCGCGCTCGCGCAGCTCGGCTTCATCGGCGAAGGCGCCAATCTCAACGCCATCGAACGTGGCGTCACTCTGATCATGGGTCAATACCACGGCATGACCCTCGGCGAGGCGCGCGACATGAACGTTCGCGAGGTCGCGCACGAGATCGAGGACCTGTTCTATCGCCAACCGTTCAGGGTTCCAGCGCAGTTCGCGTTTGCGGGCCGAGCCGTTGGCACGTTGTCGGGTCTGGCCACCGGCCTGGCGCCCGAATTCAACCTGGTCGAAGTCGCGGTGCCCTACGCTCAGACCTTCCTGGGATTGAACCGCGAGGGCGCCGGGCAAACGGTGCAACAGGTGTTGCGTCAGGTGGTCGACGCCGGCCGCGTGAGCCTTACCTTGCCGAGCACCCTGGATCGCGTCCTCGCCAAGCTCGAGGCGGGCGAGCTCGAGTTTCAATTTGGTGAGGATGGTCGGAATGGGACCTCACGGCGGGGGCGTCGCTCGTCATCGTCGCGCGCGTCGTCGGGAACGCTCGTCGCGCTGATCGCGTGTGTTGCACTGCTCGTGGCCGGCGTCGCCCTGGGGCTGAACCAGCTCACGCTGCAGAGCTGGTTCTGCCTGGGTCTGGGCGGACTGGCCGCGGCGAGCCTGGTCGTACGCCGCTGAGCAGCCTTCGCGGGTTGCCGAAAACGTCTCGAAGGGCTCCACCGTAGGTGGAATCAGTGAACCTGCGTTCGTCACAGGGCGTTAGCTCACGTTTGTGGCCGCCAGCTTTCGAAGTGCCGGCAATACTTCTCTGCAGAGAAGCAGACTCGTTCGGCGACGTGTCAGGGCACAATGACGACCTTGATCGGGTCGCCCTCGCGCTCGCGCACCACCCGAAAGGCCTCCTGGATCTGCTCGAGTCCAAAGCGGTGCGTCACCAGCTCGCGGCCGCGGATGCGTCCCTGCGCCGCCAGCGAGAGTGCACGCCGCACCGCGCCGGCGCCCTCGCCACGCGTCGTGTACAGCGTCACGTCGTCGCGAATGGCCGCGCTCAGGTCGAACGTCACCGGCGCGGGATAAAAGCCCAGGAACAGGATCTTGCCGCCGCGCTTGACCATTTCGACCGCCTGTTGTGGAGCGCTCATCGCGCCTGACGCTTCGATGACCACGTCCGCGCCGAGTCCGTGCGTGATGCGCCTGACGGCGACGACCGGGTCTTCGGAGCGGACGTCGATGGTGCAGTCTGCCCCCAGCCGCTGGCCAAGCTCCAGACGCGAGCGACGCGTACCGAGCAGCACCACCGGATCGGCGCCCAACGCTTTGCACGCCTGGGTCGTCATCAGGCCAACCGGACCGGGTCCAACGATCGCCACCGACTGACCCGCCACGTAACCACCAATCGCGTCCAGCCCGTACAGGCTGGTGCCGGCGGTCGTCACCAGCACGGCGTCCTCCCATGTGAGGTTGTCGGGCAGTCGGTACAGCGAGCTGACATGGTGGAGCGCGAACTCGGCGAAACCGCCGTCGACGGACATCCCGCTCGCGCGATGGCCCTTGGCAACATTGCCGTAGTTCAGGCAGGCGGTGTACATGCCCAGCACGCAGTTGTCGCAGCGGCCGCAGCCTCGGTGCGCCTCGATCGCCACGCGGTCGCCGATGGCCAGCTCGTCGACGGTTTCGCCCAGCGCGGCGACGGTACCGGTCCACTCGTGACCCGGCGTGAACTGACCAAAGGGCGGTTGATTCGGAAATGGATGCGTCTGCAGCTTCAAATCCGTGCCGCACGTGCCGCACATGGCGACTTTGACCAGCACTTCGCCCGCTGCCGGCGCAGGAACAGGCTTGTCGACGACACGGAGGTCGTCTGGTCCGAACAGCACCGCGGCCCGCATGCAGGCAGGTTAACCTGATTGGCGCCCCGTGACGCGCATCCGCTTCGAAAACGCCTCGATACTCGATCCCGACACCGAGCGCCTGGTGCCCGACCAGTCCGTCAGCGTGCTCGACGATCGCATCGGCGACCACGTCGACCGCGGCACGGCTGTTGCGCATGGAAGGTCAGATCGGCACGATCGCGCCGGGCGCTTTTGCGGATCTCCTCGTGCTGGACGGCAACCCCCTGGAAGACATCAACATCCTGGCGGAGCCGCCCAGGCATGTCCGCATGCTGGTGAAGGCTGGTCGCGTCGTTATCGATCGGTGAGCCGCGGGCCCGCTTCCAGGCCCAGCAAATGGCGACCGACCACCGGGTACCAATCCGGATTTACGGCCCCCGCCTGACCGACGACCTGCAGATCGCGCCAGCAGTGCGCCAGGCGGTGCTTCCGCTGCGTCGACGTGGTGCCACCCGCGCGGAACATCAGGTCCATCGCCTGACGCGCGGAGTCCGCCGCGAAGCTGCCGGCCAGCCGGCAGCGGGCGCACAACTCCAGACCGGGTGTCTGGCCGGCGGCCGCGATGGTCCACGCCTCCCGCACCACTCCGTCGCGGTAGGCCCGACCGCCACCCAGGTGCGCTTCCGCGCGGGCAACCGCGTCCTGAATGTGCGGCTGGTCGCGCAGCAGCGTGCCCACCCGCCCGCGCGGGACCTTGCCGCCGGCCAGCTCCACCAGCGCGTCGATGCCCGCGCGGGCGATGCCGGTCGCGATCATGCTGTGGTGCGGCCCGATGATCGTGTGCACCGGTAGCTGGTAGAGCGTGCCCTGCCAGCGCTGCCACTGATTGAGCAGCACGCGACCTGGCACAAACACGACGCGTCGGTCCGGCACGAACACGTTGGTCACGCTCCAGTCGTGACTGGCGGTGCCGCGCATGCCGGTCATGTCCCAGGTGTCGATGATGGTGACTTCTTCGATCCGCACCGCCATCCGATAGACACCCGGAGTTTCAGACGTCTCGTCGTCCAGGTCGAAGTTGGCAATCATCCAGCTCGCCTCGCGGCAGCCGCTGCCGAACCGCCATCGGCCCGAAACCTCGTAGCCGCCCTCGACGCGCCTGCCATGCCCGCTGCCCGGCACCAGCGTGCCGGCGATGATCTGATCGGGACCTCTGGCGAAGATCTCTTCGATGCCCGCGTCCGGAAAGGCCAGCGACGACAACTGGATGATGCTGTTGTTCATCAGATTCCAGCCGACCGAGCCATCCGCTTCTGCGATCAACTCGACCACCCGAAAGAGCGTGGGAATGTCGAGCTGCAGACCGCCGAGCACGCTTGGCAGCAGCATGCGGTGCATGCCCGCCTCGTCCAGCTGCGCGACCAGGGGCTTCGGGATGCAGCGCTCGCGCTCGGTCTCGGCCTGGTAAGCGCGGACCGTCTCAAAGAGCGCGGCGGCGCTGTCCAGGACTGGATGCGGCTCGGTCGTCTGCAACACGACCAGCGTACCGCGCAGGCCGTACACCCGTCACCGCGAACCATCCCCTGACGGCTCAGCGCGACCCATCGCCTGACAGCAGGTTGATCAAAGACCTCTCGAAGGGCTCCACTTACGCAGGTTGATGAAACACGTCTCGAAGGGCTCCACCGTACGTGGAATCACCGAACCTGCGTTCCTGACGTAATAGACTCAGACGGACTGCGATGCGAGTCGTGTTCCTCGAAGTCGACACCGAGCGCTCGTGGGCGGTCGCCTCGATCGGGCCGGCCTTCATCGGCGCCTATCTGCGCGCGCACGGCCACGCCGTCGGCTTCGTGCGCGCCCACCTGGATGCGGCTGATGCGGACGTCATGCTGGATGTCGGTGCCGCGCGGCCGGACCTGCTCGGCGTCTCGCTCACCACCCGCCAGTGGCTGCGAGCGCGGCGCCTGGTCAAGGCGATCCGCGACCACCTGGACGTCCCGGTCATCGCCGGCGGGCTGCACGCCACCTTCGCCCCCGAAGTCGTGCTGGCCAGCCCTGGTTTCGACTACGTCTGCCTGGGGGAAGGCGAACAGCCGATGCTGGACCTCGTGCGCGCGCTGGAATCCGGAGCAGCGACGGATCGCATCGACAACGTCTGGAAACGCGACTCCCGCCAGCGGCCAGCGCTCCGGCCGCCGCTGGCGCCACTGGACCGTCTGCCCTTTATCGCGCGCGACCTGCTCGACGAACCGACCGGAACGGTGCACATGACCACCCAGCGCGGGTGCCCATTCCCGTGCACCTATTGCGCGGCGCGCATGTACAATGAGCTGTACGCCGCCGGCGGTGAGGACTACGGCCGACGCCGCTCGCACGCGAATGTCCTGGCGGAGCTGCACGGACTCCACAACTCGGGTAATCTCGCGTACGTCATCTTTCTGGATGACACCTTCACCATCAATCACTCCTGGGTAATGGAGTTTTGCCGACTGTACGGCGCGGAGGTCCACGCGCCCTTTTCGCTCCACGCGCGAGTGGAGACCGTCAACGAGCGTTTGCTGCAGATGCTAGCCGACGCCGGCTGTCACCAGATCACCTACGGCGTGGAAAGCGGCAGCGAGCGCGTGCGGCGCGGCATCATGCATCGACAGGTCACCAACCAGCGCTTTAAAGACGTTTTCCGCTGGACCCGCGACGCGGGCATCATGCTCACCGCGAATTTCATGCTCGGGCTGCCGGGCGAGACCCGCGACGACCTGGAGCAAACGCTGGAGCTGGCGGAGGAGCTGAACGTCGCGGATTTCGGCTACTTCGTGTTCTATCCATATCCTGGCACGCGTCTGTTCACCGAATGCCTGGAGCGCGGCTATTTGCCGCCAGACTACCTGGAGCGGCCGGCCAACCACCGCGAATCAATTCTGAGTCTCCCGGACCTCAGCCGCGACGACATCGGCGAGTTCTACGATCGCTTTACCGCCCTGCGCCAGCGACTGCACGTGGCGCGCTATGGCGCCCCCCAGCCAGCGGCGCTCGCCACCGTCGTCGACGCTGCCCGCACGGGCTAACAGGTGACCGGGCGGCGCTGCAGGCGCAGCAGGTGGACCGCGTAGTCCATCGACGCCCGCTCGTTGACGTACACGCGCCAGGGGACCCGATCCCGCTCGGCGACAATCGATAGCCCCGTATCGACCGTCTTCAGCGCGCGACGCAGTTCGGCGGCGCTGGAGCCATGCGCCTCGCCTCGCTGCGAGTGTCCGCCCAGCCACTGCGCCACCGGCGTGGCAGTGGCGGCCCAGTCGTACGGCGTCGACAGCAGCGCCGAAGCTCCCGTCGACAGCACCCGACCCATTTCCACCAGGTGCTGCAGCGGCGATGCCACGCAGTCCAGCACGTTCAGACTCAACGCACCGCCGGACGTGCCGTCGGCGAACGGTAGATTACCCACGTCGCAACACCAGAAGCTCATGTGCGCGGCGGGCGTGTCTGGCACGACGATCTCGTGCCGGTCGAAGACCAGGCCGACGCGGCGGATCGGCAAGCTGGCTCGTCCGTGGCGGCGCGCATCCTCCGCCACGCGCAGCATTGCGAAGCTCAGGTCCACGCCGACCACCAGCTCGCGTGTGCACTTCGCGAGCTCGTACGTGGCACGGCCCAGGGCGCAGCCCAGGTCGAGCCACACACCGTCACCTGGCCGACCGTGGTCCAGCGAGTCGTCCGCGCTCCGCAGGTCGCCGACGGCGAATTCTGCTGACGGAGAGTCGGCGAGACTCAGCGCGGTGTCGAACAGCGCCGCCAGCGACGCCTCGCGCGGCAGCGGCTCCTCACGATCAAAGTCGCCCCAGTGCACCCGACCGTAGGCGCTCAGCGTTGTGCGCTGCCGCTCGAACTCCGACCCTGGTCCGGCGGCGTCACCCAGCAAGCTCTCCGTGAACGCCGACAGGTCCGACCGCCACAGCACCGCGTCCAACTGGTGGCTCGCCCACGCGGGCAGGTCCGCAACCACGATCGGAATGCCGTCGATGATCGGATGCTCGCGCTGACACAGCGGCTCCGTGCAGATGAGCACCCCCTCACGAATGTCCTCATCGTTGCGGTCGACGACGACGATCGCGCCCAGCCGCAGATCGGCCGCGGGCCGTCCGCTAGCGCGGCACGTGGGACACACCGGCCGCAGGCGCTCGAAGTGCTCGCGCCGCACGCCCGCGCTTCTTCTACTCAGCCGCCGATGATGACGGTCGGCGCCCCAGGCGGCAGGATGTGACCGGTCGGGCTGGGGATCGGCGCCACGCAGGAGGTGAAGTTCACCAGGTCGCCAACCCGCGCGGCCGGTCGGCCGCCGATCATGACCTTCGTCGAGCCCATTGCAATCATGCCCGGTCCACCGGGCACGCATGGCGGCACCAGACACGGCTGGGTCATCGAGCCCATCACCGCGGCGGGCAGGCCGCCAATCAACACGGTCTCGACGCAGTTGAGCACGATCGGGATCGGAATCGGCGGATGCGGCACGGGTGTCGGCACCGGCGCCGGCGGATGAATCGGCGCGTGGCAGTGCGGCGCGTCGTGCAGCGTCAGATCGGACATGCGCGCGGCCGGCGGCATCGATCGCGGCTCCGGCTCAGTTGATGTAGACGCGCTCGCCGCGGACTCGCAAATCGCCCGCGCGCGACTCGATCCGCACGTCGGATGCGGCGTTCACGTTGAAGGTCTGGCAATCCAGGTCGATGGACTGCTCGGCCTTGAGCGAGATACGCGCTGCCTCCAACTGGAGCACCACGCCAGCATCGGTCAACTTGAGACGCAGCTCGAGCACCCCATCGGCGCCGCGGATTTCGACCAGGTCCACCTCGGCCGCCGGCTCAACGTTCAGGGTTCGCCCATGTTGCAGCTTCACCATCTGCTCGCCCGCGCCGCAAGCATAGCAAGTTCTCTCATAACAAGATTTTAAGCGTGCTCCCTCTCCCCGTGGGAGAGGGTTGGGGTGAGGGCTACTTATGAGCAGACGAATACGCAGCCCTCACCCGCGCTTCGCGCGACCTCTCCCAGAGCGAGAGGTGGTGAAGAGGATAAGTGTCGGCCACCGAGCAACGGGCGCACGTGATGCTATGAGGCAGTGTTTGACGAGGTGAGCTCGTTGACGATGCGCTGCGCGACCGTCATGCCCAGCCGCCGCATCGCCTCACGGGGCACGCCGGCGATGTGGGGTGTCACGATGCAGTTGTCGAGCCCGAGCAGCACCGAGTCGTTGGCGGGCTCAACCTCAAACACGTCAATCGCCGCTCCAGCGATCTGCTGCGTCTCGAGCGCGTCGGCCAGCGCCGGCTCGTCGACCACCTTGCCGCGCGAATAGTTCATGAAATACGCGCTCGGCTTCATCAGCTTGAACTGCTCGGCGGAGAACATGTGGTACGTCTCGTCGGTGAGCGGCACATGCACGGTAATCACGTCGGAGCGCCGTAGCAGCTCGTCGAGCGCGACCATCTCAACCGCCGGGCTCTGGCGCAGCGACTGGTCATAGACATACCGCACGTACGGGTCGCAGGCGATGACGCTGGTCTCGAACGCCAGGAACAGACGCGCAACCAGCGAGCCGATGTCCCCGAGTCCGACGATGCCAACCGTCTTGTGCCACAGCTCGAAGCCCTCGGGTCGCTGGAACATCGCCGGCCAGATGCCCTTGTGCAGGTCGGCATTGGCTTTGTGCGTCTGACGCAGCAGGGCGATCGCGTTGCCAACCGACAGCTCGGCCACCGCGTTGCGATTGCCGCCCGCGGCGTTGAAGACTTTCAGGCCGCGGCTGTAGAGGTACGGCAGGTCGAGACTGTCCATGCCGACCGAGCCCACGGCCACCACGCGCAGCTGGGGAGCTTCGGCCAACAGCTCGTCGTCGATCTTGACACCCGCCCGGCCGAGCAGCGCGCGGTGCGTCTTCAGCAGCTGGCGCAGCTCCTCGGGCGATTTACCGCGGGCGTCGGTCACGCCGAGGCCGCTGTCGCGCATCAGTTGGAGCGCATCTTCGTGGATGGGGGCGACCACCAGGACGTCTGACATACCGAGATGCATGGTACGTGCGCCGTCCGCGCCGCGGCTGCCCGCTAAGATGGGTGCGATGCCGGACCCGACCGATGCCGATACCAACGCCGCGATCTGGAAGTCCGAAGAGGTCGCCCGTACCTTCGCCGCGCAATCCGAACAGCGCGAGCAGCAACGGCGTGAGCAGCTCACCCTCGTCGCCCGCCTGCTGCCTTTTGGACCTGACGACGCCTTCACGTTCCTGGACCTCGGCGCGGGCACGGGCGCGGCCAGTCGGGCGATCCTGGCCGAGTACCCACGCGCCAGCGCGATTCTGGGTGAGTACTCGCCGCAGATGACCGCCGAGGGCACTCGCGCGATGTCCGCGTTCGACGGCCGTTTTCGCTACGTCGAGCTGGACATGCTGGCGCCGGACTGGTCGCTGGTCGGCCCGGCGCCGCTCGACGCCGCGGTCTCCGCCCTGAGCATCCACCACATGCCGGACGACCGCAAGCGCGCGATCTTCGGCGAGGTCTACGCCCAATTGCGGCCGGGCGGCTGGTACGTCAACTTCGACCCGATCCGCGCGCCTGACACCGAAAAAGGCCTCGAAGCGATCTGGGAGCGCGTCAACGACCGCTACGATCCCCAGGCGCCGCATGCCCGCACCCACCGCACCGCTCAGGAGCAGGCGCGCTACGAGAACCACATCCGCTACATGATCCCGCTGCAGCCCCAGCTGGAGTGGCTGCGCGCCGCCGGGTTCACGAACGTCGACGTGTTCTGGAAGCGCCTCGACTGGGTGATCTACGGCGGCAGCAAGCCCCTGTAGTCGCCCGCTTCAGGCGGCGTGAATGGCGTGGCCGCCGAACTCGTTGCGTAGCATGGCGAGCAGCCGGTCGGCGAAGCTGTCGGGCTCGCGGCTGCGGAAGCGCTCGAACAACGCCAGCGCGATCACCGGCGTCGGGATCGCACAGTCGATCGCCGTGTCCACCGTCCACCGACCTTCACCCGTGTCGTCTACGTAGGCCTTCAGCTTTTCCAGTTGCGGGTCCTTGCTCAGGCCGTCGGCGATCAGGTCGAGCAACCAGGAGCGCACCACGCTGCCCGAGCGCCAGGCCTCGGCGATCGCGTGCAGGTCCATGTCCGGATAGGCGGAGTGCTTCATCAGGTTGAAGCCTTCGGCGTACGCCTGCATCATCGCGTACTCGATGCCGTTGTGGACCATCTTCACGAAGTGCCCGGAGCCCTCGGGACCGGTGTGGACCAGGCCGCCATCGTCCGGCGCCAGCGCCTTGAACAGCGGCAGGCAATGCTCGTACGCGTCTTTCTCGCCGCCGACCATCAGACAGTAGCCGTACTGGTTGCCCCACACGCCGCCAGACGTGCCGGCGTCCATATAGTGGCGACGCCTGTTCCGAACGAACTCGGCGTCCTGCACCGCGTCGCGCCAGTTGGTGTTGCCGCCGTCGATGACGATGTCGCCTTCGTCCGAGCGTTCGACCAGCTCCTTGATGGTCTCGGAGGTGGGCTTGCCAGCGGGCAGCATGACCCAGAACACGCGCGGCCGATCCTTGAACTGTCCAACCAGGTCTTCGAGCGACGAAGCGCCCACCGCCCCCTGGCCCTGGACGTCCTTGACGGCGTCCGCGGAGCGGTCAAAGCCAATGACGCGGTGCTGGTGGCGCAGCAAGCGGAGGACCATGTTGCCGCCCATCCGCCCGAGGCCAATCATCCCAATCTCCATACCTAGATTCTATGGACTGCTCTGATCAAGTTGATCTTGGGGCGGGATCGTGACCGAACCTGACGCGTTACTCGGTTTAGCCTGACTTTCTGAACATATGGCCTACCAGGCAGATATCAGCCGCTCGAATCCTGGCTGTTTTTTGTTCCTGCTCGACCAGTCGGGCTCGATGGCCGACGGCTTCTCGGGCGCTGGGCATCGCAAGGCGGACGAGCTGGCGACCATCATCAACCGACTGCTCGCCTCGCTCGTGATCCGCTGCTCCAAAGACGAGGGCGTGCGCGATTACTTCGACGTCGGCGTCATCGGCTACGGCTCCAACGTCCAGCCCGCGCTCGCCATCGGGAGCGACGGCACCCCGATCGTGCCCATCAGCCGCCTCGCCAACTCGCCGCTGCGCGTGGAGGACCGTGCGCAGAAGATTCCCGATGGCGCCGGCGGCCTCGTCGAGCAGACCGTCAAGTTCCCCATCTGGATCGATCCGCACGCCAATGGCGGCACACCCATGACTGAGGCCCTCACCCAGGGCCGCCAGGCACTGACCAGCTGGGTCCAGCAGCATGCCGCCGCCTTTCCGCCGGTCGTCTTCAACATCACCGACGGCGAAGCCACCGACGGCGATCCGTGCCACGCCGCCCAGGCGTTGCAGTCGCTCGCGACCGACGACGGCGAAGCCCTGCTGTTCAACGTCCACCTCTCGGATCGACGCGCGCCGTCGGTCGAATTTCCAGCCAGCGACGAAACCCTGCCCGACAGCTTCGCCCGTCGCCTGTTCAGCATGTCCAGCACGCTGCCACCGCACCTGCAGTCGGCCGCGCGACAGGAGGGCTACGTCGTGGAGGACGGCACGCGCGGCTTCGTCTTCAACGCCGATGCCGCGGCGGTGATCCAGTTCCTGGATATCGGCACGCGCCCCGCCAACCTGCGCTAGATGCGGGGGCCTGCCGTTTTCCGGCTCCCGAAGGACGGCTCGACCCGCGCTGAATACGAAGACGCGATCGCGTGGAGTCGCCGCCACCAGCGCTTCGCGGTCGCCGACGGCGCTTCGGCGAGCGCGTTCGCCCGGCTCTGGGCACGGTTGCTGGTCCGCGCGTATGTATCGGGTACGCTGTCGGCCGAAACGCTCGAGTCCGACCTGGGGGCAGCCCAACACCGCTGGTCCGCCGACGTGGAGCGCCGCGATCTGCCCTGGTACGCGGCCGAGCAGGTGCGCCGCGGCGCGTTCGCCGCGCTCGTCGGCCTCACGCTCGACGACAGCGGGACGTGGAGCGCGCTGGCAGTCGGCGACGCGTGCCTGTTTCTGGTCCGAGACGGCCGGATCCTGACCGCCGTGCCGCTGTCCGACGCGCAGGCGTTCGACAATCGACCGCTGCTCATCGGCTCGCGGGCAGAAGCCAACACCCGCCTGCGCGATGAAGGGGCGATCATCGCCGTCGCGGGGACCTGGCAGCCGGGCGACACGTTCCTGTTGATGTCCGACGCCCTGGCGGCGAGCTTTCTCGAGCTCCAGCTCCAGCCCGCGCGCTCGACGTGCTCGGCACTGACGGTCCTGGAATTTCAGCCAACAGCGCGAGGTTTTCGTCGCTGGGTGCGCGCCATGCGCTCGCGGCGGCTGCTGCGCAACGACGACGTGTCGCTGGTGTGGCTCGAGCTGCCAATCGATGCGGCTGCCTGATCTGGTCGCGTATCAGACGGCGGTCCAGCACCCGTCCACGGCCTTTGCCGACCCGCAGCTCCGCGGCGCCACGGTCACCACCGGCAACCTGGGCCTGCCGCGCGCGGTGGCGGGCAACTTCGCGGTGACGTACCAGCTGCGGGCTGGCGCACGGCAGTGGGCGGTGCGCTGCTTTCATCGTGAGGCCGTCGACCGCGGCTCGCGCTACGCGGCGATCAGCCAGAGTCTCGCGCGCCTGCAGGTCGGACCGCTGGTGCCCATCCAGTACCTGGACTCAGGCGTGCGGGTCGCTGGGGCCTGGTATCCGATCACCAAGATGGCCTGGCTCGAAGGGCGGCCGTTGAATCGCGCGGTGGAGGAGCGTCTGTCGACGGCGGGCGCGCTGGCCGACATCGAGCGACGCTTCATCGAGACGGTGGCCGAGCTGCGCCGGCTCGGGATCGCCCACGGCGATCTGCAGCACGGCAACGTCCTGGTGGACGGCGCGGGCACGCTGCGGCTGGTCGACTACGACGGCATGTTCGTGCCCGCCCTGCACGGACGACCGGCCAGCGAGTCCGGTGATCCGAACTACCAGCACCCGCGCCGCGGCGTGCAGTTCGACGCGGAGCTGGACCGCTTCGCGGCCATCGTCATCGTCGTGGCGCTGCGCGCGCTGGCCGTCGCGCCGCACCTGTGGCAGACCTACACCACCGGCGACAACCTGTTGTTCCGCCGCGCCGATTTGGTCGATCCATCCGCATCGGCCCTGTTCCACGACCTCGCCGCGCTGGCCGCGACGCGTGAGCTGAGCCGGCGTTTGGCGGCCGTTTGCCAGGACGACTACGCGCGCGTGCCGACGCTCGACGAGTTCCTCAACGCGGGTCGCCCGACTTTCAAGCCGCGACACGTCGCCGTGCTCAACACGCTGTATGCCGCCCCGCGTCGCGCCACGCACACGACACGGCCACACTCCTGGAAGCTGCGTCGCGCCTCGGTCCAGACCGCGGTTGCCTTCTCGCCGGACGGTCAGGTGTTGGCGACCGCCGACCGCGACGGCCGAATCACCTTGCGCGACGCCACCACGGGTCGGACGCGGCGGAGCGTGCGCCTGCCGCGCGGCGCCGGCAACACCCGGGCGCTGGCATTTACCGCCTCGGGCGACCTCCTCGCGGTCACCACGCATGGCTCCAACCTGAGGGTGTGGGATGTCGTCGCACGCCGCGAACGCTTTGCTTGCAGCGTCGGCGGACGCACGCTGCGCGGGGTGGCGCTGTCGAGCAACGCCGCCTGCCTGGTGGCCAGCGGCGACGACCGCACGCTCCACTGCTGGAAAGTCGCGAGCGGACGGCTGGCCGGCAGCTTCGCCCCGCACGGGTCGGTCACCGCGCTGGCAGTCTCGCGCGATGGGCGCTCCATCGCGGCCGCGGGGCCGCGCCTGGCGCTGACCGTCTGGCACGCGGCAAGCGGGCGCATCATGGCGCGCTTGCCCGCCGGCCGCGACGTTGCGTGTCTGGCATTCGGCGCCGACGCGTCCCACCTGGTGGTGGGCATGCCAAGCGGCCAGGTGCGCGCGTGGCGGCTCCGCGCACCCGCGACCGAGCCGCCGCTCGAAATGGCAAGCTCGCGCAGCCGGCTCGAGACCATCACGCTCGCTGCTGACGGCTCGGCGCTGGCAGCGACCGGGCGCGACGGCACGATCTGGCTGCGGCGCCTTTCAAGCCCAGCCAGGTCGGACGGTTCTTTGCGCGTGCGCGTGATCTCCTCCAGCTACCGCATCTTTGACTGGCTCCGCCGCGTCGCCTTGCTATAGTGGCGCGTTGTCCAGGTCGCCGAGATGGGCGACACGCTCCAGCCGACCAGCACCGGCCAGATGGTGCTTCGTTCGGTGGACGGCCTGGTGTCGTTCAGCGACGCGACACAGACGTATGTCCTGGACCCATCGGGCAAGGTCCAGGTGCGTGGGCCCAGGGAGCGGTTTCCCTGGGAATTCAACGCCGACGGCTTTCCGCTGGTTGGCGAGCAACTCGTGATTGAAAACGGTCTGGGCTACGACGATTTCAGCGACCATGTCCTCTCGACGCTCTCCCAGCAGCCCTTGATCATCAACGCGGGAGACGTGGTCGGACTCGAGGTAGGCGCCAATCCGCACGTGTGGTACAGCACGGCGTACGTCGACCAGATTCGCTCCGCGATTACCGCGGGACTCGAACAACTGGCTCCGGCGTATGCAGCTTATTTCGAAGCGCAGTCCGCCGCCGTGGGCAAGCGCATGACGACGTACCAGTCGCTGGTGAGTGAGGTTGCCCAACAATTTGCGGGCACGCCGGTGGGGGCGACCGAAACCATTTTCGCCTACATGGCGGACTCGACTGGTCTGCAGCTGGTCTCACCATCCGGATTCATGCAGTCGGTTTCCGAGGGCAATGAGCCATCGGCGCGCGACATCGCGATCTTTCACGATCAGATCAGCAGTCAGCGCATCCAGGTGCTGGTCTACAACACCCAGACGCTGACCAGCCTGGTCGACCAGTTCCAACAGCTGGCCCACGACAACAATATTCTGACCGTTGGCGTTTCCGAGACCATGCCGCCGGATGCCCAGACCTTTCAAGGCTGGCAGGCAACCGAGCTGCAACTACTGCTGAACGCGCTGCAGAACGCAAGCGCGCGCGGTCCCGCAACCGGCTAGAACGTTGCTCAGCGATCCTGGCGGGCCGCGGCGCGAGCGCGCAGGTCCGTCATGGCGCCGATGGCGACGACGCCCGCCAGCAGCAGCACTTCGTCCTGTCCGGACTCGGTTTCGAGCTCGACCGCGTTGTTGGGGTGCCGCTTGACGCGCGCCGCCTTTTGCCCCCGCTCGGTCACGCTGAAATCGCGCTCGAACATGTCGCCGCGGGCGCGCAGCGGCTCGCCGCCACTGCGAATCACGATGTCGTAGCCCTCGAGAACGTTGCCCGCCGCCACGGTTTTGACGTCGGCGAAGTGGGCGCCATCGCGGTAGATCTCGAAGGTCGAGCTGTCGCCAAGGACAGGGTCCTTGATCCAGGCCTGTTCGACTCCCTGGGCATCGTCGAGCCGCAGCTCGTCGCGCACGCGCACCATCGGCCCGTGGACCCGAAACAAGCGCTGTCCATGGTGATCCTCGATCGACATCTCGCGCGAGCGCAGCGAGCTCTGATCGCGAATGACGTACCGCATCGTGCGCAACACCATAGCCACCCACAGCCTCAGCCCCTGCTCAGCGGCGGCACTCCCTTTCAACAAGAAAGGGAGTCCCGATCATGCGAAGGGTGTCCGGAGTACGCTGATTTTGTATGGCGGTGCGGTATCAGGTCCTGATCGTGGGCGGCGGGCCGGTGGGTATGGCGCTGGCCGTCGACCTCGGGTTGCGCGGCGTCTCGTGCGCCGTGATCGAGCGCCGCGAGAGCCCGCAGCGTATCCCCAAGGGCCAGAGTCTGACGCAGCGCACGCTCGAGCACTTTTACTTCTGGGGCATCGCCGACGAGCTGCGCGCCGCGCGCGCTCTGCCGCCGGGCTATCCGATCGGCAGCCTGACCGCCTACGGCAACCTGATGAGCGAGTTCTGGTTCGGACCTGACACCCGCGAGCGGGTCTCCGACGCGTACTTTCAGAAAAACGAACGTCTGCCCCAGTATTTGACCGAAGAAGTCCTCCGCCGCCGCGCGGCGCAATTGCCACACGTGGAGTGCCTGTTCGGTCGCACCGCGACCGCCATCCAACAGGACGCCGACGGGGTGCGCGTCACCCTCGGCAGCGACGTGTGGCCGTACGAGGACCAGGTGCTCGAAGGCGACTACCTGGTTGGCTGCGACGGCGCGCGGTCGATCGTCCGCGAGCAGCTTGGCATCGATCGGGGCGGCGCCGATTTCGACCAGCGCATGGTGCTGGCGGTGTTCCGCTCGCGCGAGCTGCACAGCGGACTGCAGCGTTTTCCCGAATGCACGACATACCGCGTGCTGCGCCCGGAGCTACAGGGCTACTGGCAGTTCTTCGGACGCGTGGATGTCGGCGAGGGCTGGTTTTTTCATGCCCCGGTCCCGCGTGAGACTCGGCCCGATAATTATGATTTCCTGGGTCTGCTCCACCAGGCGGCCGGATTCGAGTTCGCCGCTGAGTTCGACCACGTTGGCTTCTGGGACCTCCGCATTTCCGTTGCGAGTGAATATCGGGTGGGCCGCGTGTTCATCGCCGGCGACGCGTGCCACAGCCATCCGCCATATGGGGGATATGGCCTCAATTCCGGTCTGGAGGACGTGGTCAATCTGGGCTGGAAGCTGGCCGCGGTGCTGCAGGGCTGGGGTGGAGAGGGCTTGCTCGAGTCATATACGCCCGAGCGCCGGCCGATCTTCGTCGAGACCGGCGAGGCCATGATCGCTGGCGGCATCGAGCGGGATCGCGAGTTTCTGGAACGCTTTTCTCCGAGCGCGGACCGGGCGCCGTTCGTGGCGGCCTGGCGGGAGCTTGGCGAAGCGACCATGGGCCGCCGGCAGTCGTACGAGCCGCAGTACGCGGGCTCGCCGGTGGTCATGGGTCCGGCGGATGGCGTGTGCAGCATCCACGGCACACGCTCGCGCGCCGCCCAGGCCGGATACCACCTGATGCCGGCGGCGCTGTCCAACGGCTCGAACGTGTTCGAATCGCTGGGTCAGTGGTTCACGCTGCTGGCACTGGACGCCGACGCCGCGTCGCTGTCTGTTTTGCAGGATGCGGCCGCGTTCGTGCAGGCGCCGCTGGAGGTGGTGTGCGACAGCTACGCCGACGCGCGGCGCGATTACGCCAGCCGGCTGGTGCTGGTGCGGCCCGATCAATACGTGGTCTGGGCGGGTGACAGCGTGGCACTCGAGCCGGTGGCCTTGCTGCAGCGGGTAACGGGCAACACGTCCGGCGTGCGCGTCGGCGGGAGCTCGCCGGCGAGTGTTCGGGCGAGGTCCTCTCAGACCTGACACAATCCTCGTCGAAACCTCGGGTTCCCACTTGGGAAGGCGGCCACCGGCACCGGCAAAACGGTTCGAGTGGCACCTGTCTTGCTAGACTGGGGCAGTGCGACACATGGCTGCGCATGGACGTCCATCTCGCCGAGCAATGCTGCGCTGGGGCCTTGCTTCCGCGCTCAGCCTCGCCGCCCTGCCCTCGATCGCCGCGGCCCAGGAAGCCAGTGATCCGCCCACCATGGACGACTGGCCGACCATCAACCCGATTGGCGGCCCGGTCTGGGCAGTGACCACCGGCGAAGCCTCCCTGCGCGCCACGCCTGATCTCGCCGACAACCGCTTCGGCTTCGCGCGCGCCGGCACGCCGCTGCAGATCCTGGATACCTCTAGCAACGGCTGGAGCTACGTCTTCAATCCTCACACCCAGGGCACCGCCTACGTCGCCAGCAGCCTGCTCAGCCCGGGCGACCCGCCGTCACCGTACGTCAGCAAACCCGCGCCGCCGCTCATCGACGAGCTTCAGGAGAGCGTGGTCGTCACTCAGGACTCGGTCCTGGCCACGTATCCCTCGCCGGTCGACAGCGCGCGGTTCGGTCCGTTGCAAGCCAGCAGCATCGAGCCTGTCAACGGCACGGTGATGGGCGACGACGGCGCTATCTGGTATCAGACTAGCGACTTCTACTACTTGCCTGCGAACGGCGTTTTCCAGCCCAGCGCCTCGCGCTCGTACACCGGCCGCTGGCTCAACGCGGTCCTGCTGCCGGTGACGAAGGTCGTCGCCTACGAGGGTCAGACGCCCGTTCGCTCGATGCTCGCGTTGCGCGGCATCGCCGTGTTCCCAACCCCAGTCGGCACCTTCAGCATTCTGCGCCGCGTGCCCAACGAGACGATGGACTCGATGACGCTGGGTATCCCGCACGACAGTCCGTACGGGTACCTGGTCAAGAACGTGCTGTACACGCAATACTTCACACCGGACGGCGCCAGCCTGCACGACAACTACTGGAGCTCGAACTTCGGCGGCATCGGCTCGCACGGCTGCCTCGGCCTGAGCCTGGCCGACAGCAAGTGGCTCTGGGACTGGGCCTTCATCGGCATCCCCGTCCTCGTCCACACAGCCTGATACGAATAGCATCCTGACCGCCCGTTGCTGGGTGGCCGACACTTATCCGCGTGGCGGGGAATCCACCACCTCTCCCTTTGGGAGAGGTCGCGCGAAGCGCGGGTGAGGGCTCGCAATGGTACGGAAGCCCTCACCCCGGCCCTCTCCCAGAGGGAGAGGGAGCTGGAGCAACTCTTTGGTTTGTCCGAGCGCACGCGCGACCGCCTCGTCGGAGGCGGACGCGCGACCCTCGGCGTGACAGCGCCAGGCGTTCCAGGCAGCCGGCGATGCCGCGTCGATCGGTGAGCCGCGCGCGCACCTCCGTCGCCTCGCGCCACAAGGGGAGCGCCTGCCGCGTGTCACCCTGACCCCAGACCAGATCGCCCAGCGTGGCCAACGCATGGCCCGTCGCATACAGACCGAGCCGCTCTGGCCAGATCGAGGCTCTCGTCGAGCGCCAGGCGCGCCCGTCGATCGAACGGACCTTCGAGCCACAAACGCGTGCGACCCAGAAACGTCAATGCCAGGCTCAACTGGGGAACATTGCCACCCTGGCGCGCCTCGGCAACGGACTCCTCCAGGTACGGCAGGGCCAGGTTGGGCGCGTTGCCGACGTAGGCGATCATCCCGAGATTGAGCAGCGCCTGTGCGACGTCGCGCGGTTCGCCGGCTGCGCGCGCTACGGACAGCGCTTGCTGGGCCGCCGCACGCGCACGTTGGGTGTCGCCACCCCGCCAGCACAGAAAGGCCAGCGCGTTCAGCGCCCAGCCGCGCTCCGCGGTTGGCGTCTCCGGCACCCCGCGCAGCGCGCGTTCGAGCCAGGCGCAGCCCTCCTGGAAATGGCCACGCCGCTCCCAGAAGCGGAACAGGCCTGCCGAGCAGCGCACGGCCAGCAGTGGCTGGTCGTGACTCAGCGTCCAGCCCAGCGCGGCGCGCAGATTGTCATGCTCAACCTCCAGACGGTCGAGCGAGGCGATCTCGTCAGGACCGGCGCCACCAGCCTGGTGGGTGAAGACCAGCTCGAGCAGCGTCGCGGTCGAAGGTCCGGCACCTCCAGGGGCAGGACGCGACGAATCACTTCACCTGGAACCGCCAGCGGCTCGCGACTGGTGACCAGGATGTGCAGCTCGCGGCACGCGCGCAGCAGCTGCACGACCAGCCGCGCGCAGGCATCGACGAGATGCTCGCAGTTGTCGAGCACGAGCAGCAGGTGTTGGTGGCCCAGGTAGTCCGTCAACACGCCGGATACGTCGCGGGCCTGGATATCCTGCAGGCCGACCGCGGCTGCCACGGCGCCGGGCAGCAGCGACGCGTCGGTCAAACCGGCCAGCTCCACAAGCCAGGCGCCGTCGAGGTAGCTGGCAGCCTGCTGGCGCATGAGCTCCTGCGCCAGGCGCGTTTTGCCCACGCCGCCGGCACCGACCAGCGTGAGCAGTAGCGAACTCGCCACCAGCGGCGCCAGGTCGGCCAGCTCCAGCTCGCGGCCGACGAAGCTGGTCAGCAGGCGCGGCAGGTTGTGTTTTGGCCGCTGGCTGACCGGTTCGAGCGGAGCCGCGGTGGACTGTCGTCGCCGTTCGTGGACCAGCGCCTCCAGCGCTTCGCGCTGCGGGCCGCTCAGCCCGAGGGCCGTCGCGAGGAGAGCAACCGTGTCACGGCGCGGCACGTGGGCGCCGCCGCGCTCCATCTCGCTGATGCTGCGCGGGCTGACGCCGGCACGCTCGGCGAGCTCTTCCTGGGTGAGCTCCGCGGCGCGGCGATACTCGCGCAGGAGATCGCCAAAGCGCCGAGCCTGGGCCTGGGCCTGGTCCATCGCGTCGGGTAGTGTCGCAAAACTGGTCTCGACAGGTCGCTACTTATTGCGAGTCGGAGTGCGAGATTTGCGTGGTATCCGCGGCCTCGCGGGTCGAGGATGCTCCGGTGCCAAGTTCATCTGAGCTGAACCTTCGTCCACGTTTGACCAACACGTGGATAAAAGCCATCTCGGCGTTGCTGTTACTCCTGATTGCCGCCTGCGCGCCGGTCAAGCCCGCGGCGGTCGCGGGCGAGGGTTCGACCACCGCCATCGCCGTCCTGCCGACATCGGCGCCCGCGACGCAAGCCCACACCGGCGGAATCCTGCGCATCGGCCAGGCGGCGGCCGACCTCGGCACGCTGGACCCCGACTACGTGAGTGGGACGCAGGACCGCGCCCTGGTCGACATGGTCTTCAACGGACTGCTGCGCTACAAGCCTGGCGACGCAACCGTCTTCGAACCAGACCTGGCCACACAGTTGCCGACACCCACGACTGACGCCGCCGGCAAACAGGTCTGGCAATTCTCGCTGCGCCCGGGCGTCATGTGCCATCCGTCGGAGCTCGCCGCGGCGTACGAGCTGACCAGCGACGACGTCCTGTACTCGTTCACGAAGGCCGCCGACAAAAACACGTCGGCCTATGCCAGCGACTACGCCGGCATGACGTTCGCCGCTCCAGACCCGCACACCTTCACCATCACACTCGACAAGCCGCAGTCCACCGCGCTGTTCTATCCGCGAGTTGCGAACTACTCGGGCGGCTACGTTGTGTGCCGCCAGGCGGCCGAGAAGCTTGGACCCGAGGGGTTGAAAACCCACCCGGTGGGCACCGGCCCGTTTCGATTCAAAGACTACAGCCCCGGAGAAAAGGTCGATCTGGTCGCCAACGACGCGTACTTCCGCGGCCGCCCCCAGCTGGACGGTATCGAATACCGCTACATGGCCGACCTGAGCAGCCGCGAGCTCGCCCTGCGCAGCGGCCAGTTGGACCTCATCTACGGTCAGGCCGACGACAACTGGATCTACCAGATGTCCAGTGCGCCGAATGTGAACGTGGACGTGTTCGGCGTCGGCGAGGTCTCCACCATCTACTTCAACCTCAACAAGCCACCCTTCGACAATCTGGCCGTGCGACAGGCGGTCGTCAGCGCGCTGAATCGCGACGAGTTCCTGGCCCTCTACGGCAAGCGCGCGGCGAACAAAGTGTTCTCGCCGGTGCCGGACGCCTTCATGACCGGCGGACTGAGCGAGCAGGAGCTGGCGGCGCGGTCACTCGACTACGGGTATGACCCGGCGCGCGCCAGACGACTCCTCGCCGAGGCCGGACTGGAGAACGGTTTCGAGTTCAACGTGGTGGCGTCCGAGATGCCCGCCTACCGCGTGATCTACGAATCCCTGCAAGCGCAGCTTGCCCGCGTCGGCGTCAAGATGAACGTGGACGTCGTCGACCACGCGACCATGCACGACCAGATTCGCAAAGACGTCAATCCACTGGTCGTCTACATTGCCTTCCGGCCGACCGCCGACGTGTATCTGACGCAGTTCTTCCACTCGGATTCGATCGTCGTCACCGGCAAGAACCCGAACACGAATTTCGCGCACTACGCCAGCATCGACGAGCAGATCGACAGCGCTCGCAACGAGCCTGACGCGTCGAAACAGGCAACCTTGTGGAAGCAGGCCCAGGTTCAGGCGCTGCAGGACGTGGTGGCGTACCCGATCCAGTACACCAACCAGGTCTATGCGCGGAGCACCGCCGTGGATTACGGACACGACCTGACTTCCGTCATCCAACTGTACCCCGGCATCGACGAGCGAACGACGGTCCGCAAGTGACAACGCATTTCACCGTCCGGACGTGGGCCCGGGTGGTGGGGCGGCATATTCGGCAGTGCCGCTCCACTATCCGCACCGCGCGAGCGATCGCACGCTGATGCTCGCGTACGTCCTTCGGCGGCTGCTGCTGTGTATCCCCCTCACGCTGGGTGTCGTCACGCTGGTGTTCTTCGTTATCCGTGTGCTGCCGGGCGACCCCGCCCAGGCGGCGCTCGGCGAAAACGCGTCAAAAGCAGCCGTCGAGGCCCTCCGCGCCCGGTTGGGCCTCGACGCGCCGCTGCCGCTCCAGTACGCGCATTTCATCGGCGGCTTGCTCCGCGGCGACCTCGGGGTCTCAATGATCAACAGCACACCGGTGCGCGACCAGATTGCCTACAACCTGCCCTTCACTCTCCAGTTGACGCTGTCGGCGCTGATCATCGGCACGCTCGTGGGCGTGCCCCTGGGCGTGTACGCCGCGACGCGGCACGATCGCGCACCGGATGTGCTGATTCGCATCCTGTCGCTGGGCGGACTGTGCATCCCGGCATTTTTTCTCGGCATTCTGCTCATCTTGCTGTTTGGAGTCCAGCTCCGCTGGCTGCCGGCCGTCGGCGGCGGCAGCGCGGATGCGCCAACGGATTTCGTCGCCCACCTGGTAATGCCGGCGCTCACCCTCGGACTGATCATGACCGCGTCGGTGACCCGACTCACTCGGTCCGCCATGCTGAACGTCACGGGCAGCGAGCACGTAAGAACCGCGCGCGCAAAAGGCCTGCGCGAGCACGCGGTGGTGGTGATGCACACGCTGCGACCGGCGCTGCTGCCCATCGTGTCCCTCACCGGCGTGTGGGCGGTGGCGCTGATCGGTGACTCGGTCACCACCGAAGTGGTGTTCTCACGCCCCGGCCTCGGCAAGATGATGGTGGGCGCGATGTTGCAGCGCGACTACTCGTCCATCCAGTCGGTCATGGTCATCTACACGTTGTTCGTGGTCGGCATCAACCTGGTGACTGACCTGACGTATGGGCTGGTCGACCCTCGCATTCGCAGCTGAGCGCCGGTGAGCCGGGTCACACTTGCAGGCCTGCTGCTGGCCATCCTGATTATCGTTCTGGCCGCCGGTGCACCACTGGTCGCGCCGCTCGATCCCACCGCGCAGGACGCTGGCCACCGCCTCACCGCTCCAGACGCCGCGCACCTCCTCGGCCGCGACACGTTCGGTCGCGACATCTTCGCGCGCGTCCTGTACGCGGGGCGCATCTCGCTCACGGTTGGCATTGGCGCGGTGGCGCTCGGCGCGGCGCTCGGCACCTCGCTCGGCCTGCTGGCCGGTTACGCCGGACGCTGGATCGAGAGCCTGTTTATGCGCGCCGTCGACCTGCTGATGGCCTTTCCTAGCCTGCTGCTTGGCCTGGTGGTGCTCGCGCTGCTGGGCGCTGGACTGGACAAAATGGTGCTGTCGATCGGGATCGTGCTCGCACCGCCATTCGCGCGCATCGTCCATAGCGCGACGCTGTCGCTCACACAACGCGAGTTCGTCCAGGCAGCGCGCGGCCTGGGCGCCGGGCACGCGCGGATTGTCGTGCGGCACGTGGCGCCCAATGTGATCGGCGAAACGCTGGTGCTGGCCGGCGTGCTGACCGCCTCCGCCATCCGGATCGAAGCCAGCCTGAGTTTCATTGGCCTGGGCGTCTCGCCGCCCACACCCACGTGGGGCAACATGATCCGCGACGGCACGCCGGTCCTGCTGAATGCGCCCTGGCTGGCGGTGGCGCCCGGCGTGGCGATTCTGATTTCCGTTCTCGCCTTCAACCTGGTGGGCGACGGACTGCGCGACCTGCTGGACCCACGCCTCAGGCGACCGAAACCGCGGCGTGCGCCTGCGCGTATTTCTCCAGCCGCGACATCTCGTCGGCGTACAGCGGCTGCATCAAACGAGCTCCGAACCAGCGCATGAGCAGACCCTCGACACCTGGTGCGTTCAGCGTGGTGTCGATGCGCAGTCGCGTGGCGTCGCCCACCCGGTCCAGGGTGAAGGTGCTGCCCTCGCCACCCCCGCTTTCCTTCAGCACGCGGCCGGGCTCCGGCTCGCTGACCTGCTGGGTGCGAGTGACGCTGCGGCCACCAACCTGGGCGGTAAAGCGAATGACCGTACCGGCGCCGACGCCGCCCTCCAGGACGTCGAGGCGGGTGAACGCGGGTGGCAAAAACCCGCCGTCGACGCGGTGGTGCTCGCGGTAATCGGCGAGGCAGTGGTAGACGACCTCGACGGGGGCCTGGATGAGGCGTTCGGCGGAGAAGTGAAACTGGCGCATGGGTGGTGTAAACCTCAAAGCGAGATTGATCGCGTCGGCGCTGACCAACCGGTGTACCGACTGGTACATGTACCACATGGTACACTACCGGCCGGGATTTGCAAGCCCTTGCCCGCCCCCTCGTTCGCCCGCGATCGGCTCCTGGCCGCCGTGCTCGACCACATCCAGCACCACGGCCTCGCCGACTTCAGCCTCCGCGAGCTGGCCGCCGCCATCGGCACCAGCCACCGCATGCTCATCTATCACTTCGGCTCGCGCGACGGCCTGCTGGTGGCCGTCGTGCAGGCGGTCGAACGCGCGCAGCGGGCCTTCCTGGCCGACCTGCTCTCCGACACCAGCCTGTCTCGCGCCGAGGTCATGCGCACGATGTGGCGTCGCCTGGCCGACCCCGCGCTGTGGCCCAACGAGCGCCTGTTCTACGAGCTGTACGCCCAGGCGCTCCAGGGCCGCCCAGGCACGACCGGCTTCCTCGATGACGTGGTCGACGCCTGGGTCGAGCCGATGGTCGACCTGGCCGACCGCTACGGCCTCGATCCCGACGAGTTCCGCGCCGACACGCGCCTGGCGGTCGCCGTCGTGCGCGGCCTGCTCCTGGACCTGCTCGCCACCGCCGACCGGGCAGCGGTCGACGCCGCCTTCGAGCGCTACGTTCAGCTGTACCCCGAGACGGCCGTCACGTCAGAGGCGCGAACTCGCGAATCGACGCCTCCACGGCAGCCAGGCCGCGATCCTGCGGCGGCCGCACCAGCAGGCGGCTCACGCCCAGCGCCGCGTAGGCGCCGATCGTCTCGGCGGTAATTTTCTCGGTGGGCGCGATCGTGATCTCGATGTCGCCCAGTTCTGGCGGCCGCTGAACCGCCTCACGCGTACCAGCCAGTCTGCCGAGCAGATCGCGCGTCTGGTCCACGCTCATCGCGTAACCGTACCAACCGGCGGCATACCGCACGGTTCGGCGCAGCGCTCCATCGGCGCGGCCGCCGATCACGAACGGCGGGTACGGCTTGTGGACCGGTCGCGGATACGCGTTGATGCCGTTGAAGCTGACGTGTCGCCCCGTGTACTGGGGGTGATCCATCGTCCACAGGGCAATCATGGCTTTCAGGTAGTCATTGGCCCGCGCGCCGCGTTCCTGCATCGGCGCGTTCATGCCGCGCGCCTCCACCTCAACCGACCCGACGCCGATGCCGACGATCAGTCTGCCGCCGCACAGCACGTCCACGCTCGCGAGCTGCTTGGCAAGCAGCAGCGGATTGTGTTGTGGCAGGAGCAGCACGCCCGTGGCCAGCTGCATCGTCCTGGTGTGCGCGGCAAGAAACCCGAGCGCGGCGATGGAGTCCAGAAACGGAGTGGTCCCCGGCCGGGGTGTTTCGCCGGGCGGCAGGTCCGGCAAGATGATGTGCTCGGCGGTCCACAGCGAGTCGTAGCCGAGTGATTCGGCGAGTGCGGCGAGCGGGCCGAACTCCGGTACGGCCATCGTGCCGATATTGATGCCGGCCAGACCTAATTTCATCGATGAGTGGCTCCTTGTTTCTCGAGCAGTGTGCCGCGACCAATGCTAACCGGGGTTGGAGACAGGACGAATTTGTTCGACGCAGGCGTTTGTTTACGTGAGAGATAGACAGAAAGGAGACGCCACTTGATGAGCACTCTTGGATACACCCGATACATTCCCAGCCCACCGGGTGGATACGGGTCGAGCCGTGGC
Source organism: Chloroflexota bacterium (assembly GCA_019247515.1). Taxonomy (GTDB): domain Bacteria; phylum Chloroflexota; class UBA6077; order UBA6077; family CF-72; genus CF-72. Next base: position 83,563 of record JAFAOS010000191.1, read on the forward strand.
GTGCCTTTCCGCTGATGCCCACGTTGACCCGAAGGGTCGCTCGAATCGATCGGCTGGGGCCTGGGCGAGGCCCCATTTTTGTGCCCCACGGCGTTCGTTCTGCAGAAGGAGGGGTTGATCGTGTTCTTCTCTGTTGCTTTGAGTGATGAGTACGTCCGCGAAGTTGTGAGCGACCGTTTGCGCCAGGCCGAGCGAGACCGGCTCGCGGATCTGGCAGCCGGCCCGAGTCGGCCTGTCCGCGCGCGTGTCGCCGGCTGGCTGTTCGCCATCGCACGGCGCATCGAAGGCCAGCCACAAGCCACCCTCGTTCGCGCCGAAGCGTAATTCGGCGCATCAGCGCGTCTCGCCGGCTGCCAGGGGCCGAGCCGGCGAGACAGCCTGTTCTGATCTAGCGCGCGCCGACCGGCGCGGCTTCGCGGTAGGCCTCCTGCATGGCGGCAACCGCCGCGGCATCCGGCGGCGTGCCCATCGCCACGTGACGCGTCTGCTCCCAGACGCGATCGATCTGGCCCAGAATCTCGTCGTCCGGTCGATCGATGTCGATCGGCACTCCGACCATCACCCATGACGGACGGCCGGTGAGCCAGAACACTTCGTTCCTGTTGCCTTCGGGATCGAAGAAGTAGCAGCCGATCGCGCTCAGGTGGGTGACGATGTTGTCGATCTTGTAGCCCTCCTGGAGAATGCGGCGTTTGAAGTCGCGCAGGTCGTCCAGGGTGTCGACGCGCAGCGAGATCTGCTGGATGAGATGGGGGTCCTGCTCCGCCTCGCGCCCGGTCATCAGCGCGATCTCGTGGTCGACGCGTTCGGGGTCGGAGCTCAAGAAGACGGCGCGCCCGGGACTCTGCTTGGTGACCTGCATGCCCATGAAGTCCCGATAAAAGGCGGTCATCTTGTCGAGGTCCCGAACGTAGATGCCGATGTGGCCGAGGCCGACGACTCGCGACATATCGTGTGCAAACCTCCCCATGGCGCGTGTGTGTTTTCAGTTTGACCATACACCGCCGCGACGGGTCGTGCGTGAACCGGGCAGAGGGGTAGACTCGTCCAACCTATGCCGTCCAGAGATGAGTTAGCGTATGCGTCGATTGTCGAGCTGGCGCCGAAGATCAGACGCGGCGAGCTCTCGCCAGTCGAGTTGACCCAGGCGTGTCTTGCCCGCATCGACTGCCTCGAGCCGGCGATCAACGCCTTCATTACCGTGACCGGCGAGTCGGCGCTCGCCCAGGCCCGGCAGGCCGAGCAGGACATTCAGCAGGGCCACTACCGCGGACCGCTGCACGGCATCCCCGTCGCCCAGAAAGACCTGATGTACACGCGCGGCGTCCGCACCACCGCCGGCTCGAGGGTCCTCAAGGATTTCGTGCCCGACTGCGATGCCGCCGTCGTCGCGAGGCTGGACGAGGCAGGCGCGATAGCCCTGGGCAAGCTCAACCTCCACGAGTTCGCGGCGGGTGGCACCAGCGAAAACCCCCACTACGGTCCCGTCCACAACCCGTGGCATCTCGAGCACAATCCGGGTGGCTCCAGCGGCGGGTCGGGCGCCGCGCTGGCCGCGGGCATGTGTTTCGGCGCCACCGGCAGCGACACCGCCGGCTCGATCCGTATTCCGAGCCATGCCTGTGGCACGACCGGCATCAAGCCCACGTACGGCCGGGTGAGCTGTTTTGGCGTGATCCCGTTGTCGTGGTCGCTGGACCACGTCGGACCGATGACGCGCTCCGCCGCCGACGCGGCGCTCATGCTCAACGCGCTGGCCGCTTTCGACCGACGCGACTCGGCGACCGTCGACCGCCCCGTTGAGGACTACACGGCCACCCTGGACATGCCCTTGCGCGCCCTGCACATCGGCGTGCCGACGAGCTACTTCAACGCGACGCTCCAGCCCGAGGTGGAATCGGCCTGGCTCGCGGCGATCGAGACGCTGGTCGAGCTGGGCGGCGTGCCGGTGGAGGTTGCCTTCGAGTCACTGAACGACGCCCAGTCCGTCGGCATGACCATTCTGCGTGCCGAAATGGCCACGTTTCATCGCGAGTGGTACGCGCGGCAGCCTGAAGATTACGGTTCGAACGCCACCGAACGCTTCGCCTTTGCGCGCGGGCTGGGCGCCATGGACTATGTCCAGGCGCAACGCGAGCGCGAGCCGATTCGCGCGGAGATGTGGTCGGTTTTCGACCAGGTCGACGTCCTGGTGACCCCGACGATGCCGACCACGATGGCGCGGATCGGCTCGACCGTCGTCGAGTTCGACGGCAAGACCTTCGACAGCTCGGACCTTGCCACGCGCTGCACGTACCCGTTCAATCTGTGCGGCTTCCCAGCGATGAGCATTCCGTGCGGCTTCGATCGCCAGGAGCTGCCGATCGGCCTGCAGCTAGCCGCGGCGCCCTGGCGGGAAGCGGTCCTGCTGCGCGTGGCGCACCAGTACCAGCAGGCGACGGACTGGCACCTCCGCCGGCCAGGTTTTCTCTGAACGATTCTCACGTGCAATCCGCTATGTTCAGGCTGGGCTTAGACTACCTGGACGTATGAAGACTCCCGCTGCCATCTTCGTCGAATCGGGCAAACCTCTGGTCGTCGACGACATTGACCTGCCGGACCCGGGTCCGACGCAAGTGCTGGTGCGGCATTTCGCCACGGGCGTCTGTCACTCCCAGTTGCACGAGCTGCATCGACCCAACCCTCTGGTCCCCCTGGTCCTCGGCCACGAGTCCACCGGCGTCGTCAGCGCCACCGGCAAGGACGTCACCCACGTCAAAGAGGGCGACAACGTCATGGTCACCTGGGTGCAGCGCAACGCGAACCGCACCACACCCCGGCCAACCCCGGCGCACGTTACCTTCAACGGTGAGCAGATCAACTACGGCGCCCCAGCTTTCACTGGCACCTTCACCTGGGCGCGCGACACCGTCGCCGACCAGCAGATGATCGTGCCCCTGGAAAAAGGCGTCCCCACCGACGTGACTTCGATCATCGGCTGCGCGGTCATGACCGGCGCCGGCGCCGCCCTGAATGCCGCCCAGGTGCGACCCGGCAACTCGGTGGCCATCATCGGCGCGGGCGGCGTCGGCCTGTCGGTCATCCAGGCGTGCGCCAACCTGAGCGCCGATCCCGTTATCGTCGTCGATCTGACCGACGAAAAGCTGGAGTTCGCCAAAAAGTTCGGCGGCACGATTGGCATCAACGCCCGCAACGAGGACCCCGTCGAAAAGGTGCGTCAGCTGATGGGCGGTGAGCCCACCAGCGGCGTCGACTTCGCCTTCGACGCGATTGGCAGCGGTCGCACCATGGAGCAGATCCTCCACATGGCCCGCGCGCGGCGTCCCGGAGAGCGCGACGGTGGCGTGGCGGTGCTCGTCGGCGTGCCGCACGGCGAAACGCCGACGCTGCCCATGCAGATGCTCTTCGGTGGCAAGGTGTACCGCGGCGCACCCGGCGGCTGCTCGATTCCGGACAACGATTTCCCGCTACTGGTGCGCTGGTTCAAGCAGGGCAAGCTGCCGCTGGACCTGATGGTCACCCGCCGCTACAAGCTGGAGCAGATCAACGAGGCCTGCGACGCACTTGCAAAAGGCGAAATCGCCGGTCGGGCGATTGTCGAGTTTTGAAGGTCAGGTTGGAGGGAGCTCGCTGATCGTGGAGCGAACGGGCGGGGAGCTGGTCATCGAGGCTTTCAGGGCCGCGGGGGTCGACACTGCGTTTGGCATCGTCAGCGTCCACAACGTGCCCATCTTTGACGCGATGGCTCGGGAGCCCGGCGTTCGGCTGGTGCCGACGCGCACCGAGCACGGCGCGGCGGGCATGGCCGACGGCTATGCGCGCGCGACTGGCAAGCTCGCCGCGGTCATCACCAGCACTGGCGGCGGCGCGGCCAACGCGGCTGGCTCGCTGCTCGAGGCGTTTTCGGCCAGCTCGCCGGTCATCCACGTCACGGGCCAGGTCGAGCAAGCGTTCGTCACCACCGACCGCGGCTTTCTGCACGGCGCGAAGGACCAGCTCAACATGCTGGACCGCGTTGGCAAGGCCAGCCTGCGCGCGATGCGCACCGAAGACATTCCGGCGACAATGCGCCAGGCCATCGTGCTGGCGCAGCAGGGCCGTCCAGGCCCGGTCTCGGTCGAGATCCCGATCGATCAACAGTACCGCTCGATCGACGCCGAGGTCATCGAGCCCATCGGTCCGCCCGCGCCGCGACCCCCCGATCCCGGTGGCATCCAGCTCGCCGCCGACCTGATCTCACGTGCCAGACGGCCGCTGATCTGGTCAGGCGGCGGAACGATCGCCGCCGGGGGCGCCGAGGAGCTGCGCCAGCTCGCCGAGCGCATCGGCGCCGGCGTGCTGACCAGCGCCGCCGGTCGCGGCGTGCTGCCCGAAGACCATCCGCTATGCATCGGCTTCTTCCCGGTGGATGCGCTGCTGACCGACCTCTACGCGCAGTGTGATCTGTTCCTCGCCATCGGCACGCGGCTGCGCGGCAACGAGACGCGCAACTGGCAGCTCGAGCTGCCCTCGCCACGCGTGCAGATCGACATCGAGCCCGACCTGCTGGGACGCAACTATCCGGTCGACGTGGGCATCGCCGGCGATGCCCGGCTGGCGCTGGCCGCGCTGCTCGAGACCGTGCCAGCGGCGTCGGATGCTGACTGGCTGCGGCTCATCGCCGAGAAGCGGCGCGCGGTTCGCGCTCGCGCCCGCGCCACGCTCGGACCCTACGAGCGGATCCTCGACGACCTGCGCGCGACCCTGCCCCGAGACGCGATCGTCGTCCGCGACGTGACCGTGCCCGCCACCACCTGGGGCTCGCGCTTGCTCGAGATCTACGCGCCGCGTTCGGTGCTGCATCCCGCCTCGTACGCCATCGGCATGGGCGTTAGCCTGTCGATCGGCGCGGCGATTGGCCAGCCTGATCGCGAGGTGGCCCTGATCGCCGGCGACGGTGGCTTTGTCACCGCCATCGGCGAGCTGGCCACCGCCGTTCAGGAGCGCGCGCGGCTGCGGGTCATCCTGTTCAACGACGGCGGCTACGGCATCTTGCGCGGCTTGCAGGACGCGCACTTCGACGGTCGGCGGTTCGGCGTGGACCTGGTGATGCCGGACTTCGTGCGCACCGCGGAGTCGTTCGGCTGCTGGAGCGGCCAGGTGCGCTCCGCGGCGGAGATGGGGCCGCTGCTGAAGGAGGCGCAGCAGCACGCCGGGCCGGCGGTGATCGAAGTGGACATGGCCGCCGTGGGTCCGATGGCCAACCCGTTCATCCCGTCGGCGCGACTGGTGCCCGGCCGCTGACTGCGGTACCCGCGGTCGATCGCGTGCTTCAAGTCCAGAACCTTCGCAAAGCGTATGGCGCGACCGCCGTTCTCGAGGACATCAGCTTCGTCCTGAACGACGGCGAGCGCGTTGGACTGATCGGGCCGAATGGCACCGGCAAGTCGACGCTGCTGCGCTGCCTGGTGGGCGAAGAACAGGCCGATGCCGGGCGGATCGTCCTCAGCCCGGCCGGGGCGCGAATCGGGTACTTGCCGCAGGCGTTCGCGGAGAGCGATCGACGGCCGTTCGAAGAGGTGGTCGAGGAGGCCGCCGCCAACTCGCGGCTGCGAGCTGAAGCGGTGCTCGCTGGCCTTGGCCTCGTCGACGTCGATCCGGCCAAGCCAGTTCGAGAGCTGAGCGGAGGCCAGAAGACGCGCCTGGGCCTGGCGACCCTCCTGCTCGCCGAACCCGATGTGCTGCTGCTCGACGAGCCCACCAATCACCTCGACGTCGAGGCGCTCGAATGGCTCGAGAACTTCGTCAGCCACTACCGCGGCGCGGTGCTGCTCGTCTCGCACGACCGCGTGTTCCTCGACGCCACCGTCGACCGGGTGCTGTACCTCGACCCCGAGACGCGCACGGTCAGCAGCTACGTTGGTGGTTATCGCGACTTTGCCGAGGCCCGCGCGCACGAGCGCGAGCTGCAGCAGCAGAGCTGGAAACGCCAGCAGGAGTATGTCCATCAGGTGCGCGCTGATGTCGGCCGACTCAAAAGTGAAGCAAGGTCGATCGAGAACTCCACCACGGCTCGCCAGCCAGGGTTGAGAAAATTCGCGCGTCGAAAGGCCGCGGTGGCCAAAAGCCGCGAGCGCAAGCTGGAGCGCTACCTCGCGTCCGACGAGCGGGTCGAACGTCCCCGGCAGCGGTGGCCGATCAACCTGCGCTTCGGCGACCCGCCCTCGGGCAGCCAGGTCATGCTGCGCTGCGAGGACGTCGCGTTCGGCTATCCGGGCGGGCCGGACCTGTTCGAGCACGTCAGCTTCGACGTGCGGTACGGCCAGCGCCTGGCGCTCGTCGGGCCGAATGGCAGTGGCAAGACCACCCTGCTGCGGCTCATGGCCGGCGAGCTCCAGCCGCGCGCGGGCCGAATCCAGCTGGGACCGAGCGCGCGGCTGGGCGTCATGTCCCAGGAGCAGGAAACACTCGATCCCAGGCTGACCGTGCTGGAGACCGTCCTGCGCGAGCGGCCCATGAGCGAGCAGGACGCGCGCAGCTTTCTGCCATTCTTCCTTTTCTACGGCGACAGCGTCTTCAAGTCGGTCGCCGCGTGCTCCCTCGGCGAGCGCAGCCGGCTGCAGCTGGCGCGCCTGGTCCTCCAGGGCTGCAACCTTTTGCTGCTGGACGAGCCGATCAACCACCTGGACGTCGAGTCGCGCGAGCACTTCGAGGCCGCCCTGGACGCGTTCGAAGGCAGCATCGTCGTCGTGGCGCACGACCGTGCGTTCCTGAGAAGCTTCACGCGGCACATGCTCGAGCTGCGCGAGGGCGCGGCTATCCTGTTCATGTGACGCCAGTGCCGCGGAGCGGTGTGTCTTGCGCAGCACGGTAACGCTGCTCCTGATCTGCGCGTCCATCCTCGGCTTCGTGACCGCGCTCACGATGGTCGCGCCGCTGCTGCTCGACCTGTCCCGCGAGCTCGACGTACCCCTCGCCCAGGCCGGCCTGCTGGCCGCGGTGATGTCCCTGCCGTGGGCGCTCGGCGCGCCCTTCACCGGATTACTGTCCGATCGGCTGGGCCGACGGCCGTTGATCGTCCTGGCGCTGGCCGGCGTCGGCGCGTCGACCATCGCGGCCGGTTTCGCCACCAGTTTTGCGATGCTGCTGGTGGCCAGGTTCGCCGCCGGCATGTTCGGCGCCTTCGGGCCAGCCAGCGTCATGGCCGCCGTCGGCGATCTGTTTCCACCCTCGCGCCGCGGCATGGCGATGGGCTGGCTGAACGCCGGCTTCGGACTCGCGGCCGTCGCGGGCGTGCCGGCGGTCGGACTCATCGGCGGGCTGTGGGGCTGGCGCTGGGCTTTTGGAGTGATTGGCGTCGTCCTGCTGCTGCTGGCGGCCCTGGTCCGTTTTGCGTTTCCGTCACCTGCTCCTACGCGCGGCGGCAGTAGCTTGCGGCAGACCTACACCGAGGTCCTCGGCGTGCCGCTGCTCGGCAACGTGCTGACCGCCAACCTGCTCGAACGCGCGATCTTCAACGCCACGCTGCTCTTCCTGCCGTCGTTCCTGATGCTCAACTACGGCTTGTCGACCGCCGACGTGGCCCCGGCTCTGGCGCTGGTCGCAATCGGCACGCTGGTCGGCAACAGTTTTGGCGGCTGGCTGGGGGATCGATTCCGCGGGCCGCGAGCCATGATTTTCGTGTGCGCCCAGCTGGTGGCCGGCGGGTTCGGGCTGGTCTTGTTCGGCGTGGCGCCGGGACTGGTGTTCTCGGTTGTGCTCGGCGCGCTGTTTGGCATGAGCAACGCCAGCAGCCGGCCCTCGTTTCTTGCGCTGGGATCGGAGCTTTCACCCCGCTACCGCGGCGCGTTGCTGGGACTCCTGTCGCTGACCAATCAGGGTGGCACGGTGCTGGGCGCCTCGCTCGGCGGGCTGGCGATTGGCTTCGGCAGCTATGGCACGCTGGCGCTGCTGACGATGTGCGGCGGGCTTGGTGCGGCGAGCCTGGCGCTGCCGCTGACGCGCGTCAAAGTGGCGCGCGAGGCGTGACGGCCCGCCGGGGCCGTGACAGCGCAACCGCGCGCGACGTTAAGCCCGATGCTGGCGACGGTGGGCGCCGCGCAGTCAAGCCTGGAGGGTGGGTGCAGCCGCCGTTCAGGCCGGCCGTCCGTGCCACGATGGCCCGTGCGCGTTCACCGTTGCCGCTTCAGGCAGTCGCGACCGTCTGCGCGCGTCGGACTCGACCGCCGATCGCCTCGGAGCTGGCGATGGCGGCCATGCCCAGCAGCAGGTGGACGACCTGCACAACCCAGTGACCGCTGCCCGGCACCAGGCTCTGCTGGCTGAAGCCGAGGCCCAGCACCAGGAGGCCCAGGATGCCCGCGCCAACGACCAGGCCCATCGGCGCGCCCATCTGCGAACCCGTCACTGCCACCAACCACAGGGCCAGGACCGTCAGCGTGCCGAGCAGCATGTGCACCGGCACCAGGTTGACGGCGTCACCAGTCCAGAACAGCAGCCCGAGGATGAGGGCAAGGATCCCGGCCACCCGGACGATCCATTGAAACGTTGTGAGGGTCATCATCATGGGTCAGTCCCGTTCAGCCTACACGTTGTCGCGCGGGGTGTATGGGTTAGGCTTAGCCCTGAACCCAGATGTTTGAAATCGAGCGCCCTGTTTATGTCAAAGATGCTCCACCGCGCGTCTTTGATACCCACGTCCATTACCCGTGGCGTCAACGCGCCTCCAAGCTGCCCATCTATACCGCCGAAGGCATGCTCGACATGCTGGCGTACAACTGCCAGCGGTTGAACATCTATCGCGTGTGCCTTCTCGGCAGCCCCGGCGAAGGCAACAACAACGTCGAAAAGGCGGCCGAACGCTATCCGGACCTCATCGTGCCCTTCGCGATGATCAACGTCGATCAGACCCAACCCGCGGAGATCACCGAGTTCGCCGAACGCGGCTTCAAGGGTCTCAAGATCATCAATCCCAGGAAGAACTACGACGACACGTCGTACTTCCCGCTCTACGAGCGCGCCGAGCAGCACGGACTGGTGGTCCTGTTCCACACCGGCATCTCGGGGGGCATGGTCGACTACCTCCAGTTCCCGCCCACCAGCCACGAACAGGTGGCCGAGTTGTCCAGAGGCATGGAATCCAACCGGCGCTGGCAGCCCGAATCCGAAGTCGACTCGTGGTACGGCGCGGCGCGCATGCAGCCGATTTTTCTGGACGGCATCAGCGTCGCCTTTCCGGAGCTGAAGATCATCGGCGCGCACCTCGGTTACGGGCTGTACGACTCCGCGGCGGCCGTCGCGCGCTGGCGCCGCAACGTCTTCTTCGACATCTCCGGCGGCACGGTCGTTCGGCGCCACATCATCGAGCGCAACATGCTGCGCTCGGAGGTCTCGACCATGAAGCTCACCTGGGGCTCCGACTGCGACATGGCCCACATGAGCCGCGAGCTCAGCAACTGGATGCAGGCCTTTAGCGAGATCGGCCTGAGTGCCGCCGAGCAGGACCAGATCTTCTGGGGCACCGCCGCCCGCATTTTCGGCGTCGACGCGAGCTGAGCCACGTTCGCGAGTCGCCGACGTGCTGGCGCCCGGCAGCGGTCGGGGTCAGGACGCCGGCCGTCGCGCGCGCAGGTTGAGCCGCCAGTAATCCTGACGAAACGGCGGGTCATCGCCCGCGCTCTGCTCGGTCATGGCTTCGAGAAAATTCGCGCGCAGCGCGGCGTCGGGGATGCGCTCGAGGTGAGTGCCGAAGATGACGTTTTCGAAGTAGTCGTAGGTGGCCTGGCGCGACGCGAGCTGGACGGGCGCTTCGAACATGCTCGTCTCCACGTCGACGAAGCCCGCGTCGGTCAGGCGCTGCGCGGCGACCTCGGGCGAGGCGAACTCCCACGGGCCGGTCCAATCGCCAAAAAAGGGACGGTATGCCTCGGACGTCATCAACTCGCCGGCGCGCGCCCGCACGCGGGCGATGTTCGGTCCGCCGCCGCACTGCGCGACCAGCCAGCCGCCGGGCTTGAGCGCCCGGAAAATCGCGCGAAACAGGCGGGGGTGATCCTTGATCCAGTGCAGGGCGGCGTTGCTGAAGGCCAGATCGGCACGCGCGACGAAGTCGATTTCGTCCAGTGAGCGCTGGACGTACTCCACGCGACCGTCGAACTCGGCCTGCAGGTGCTCGCGGGCAGCTTCGAGCATGTTGGCCGAGCGGTCGACGGCGATGACGTGGCCGTGTGGCAGGCGGCGCAACAGAAACTCGGTCAGTCGGCCGCTGCCGCAGCCCAGGTCGAGGGCCGTCTCGTCCCCGCGTAGCGGCAGCCGGGCCACGATCGCCTCGCCCCAGGTCTGCATCGGATTGTTGAGGCGGTTGTAGGCGGCGGCGTCCCATTCGCTCATTCGCGCAATTGTGCCCCGGCGAGCAGCAGGCGCACGACGCGCGCGCGATGGCCGCGATATGGCTCCAGGAGCTCCAGCATGCGCGCGTCCGAGCCGTGCCGTTCGCCGGCCAGCGCCGAGCTGACCATGTGCGGCAGGTGTAGATCGCCAATGAACACCGCGTCGGCGTCGCCGAGCGCCAGCATCGCGATCCGCGCGGCGGTCCAGGGTCCGACGCCGATGATCGTCTGAAAGCGTCGGTAGGCCGCCTCGAGAGCCAGACCGACCGTCTCCTCCAGGCGGTGGGCGACGACCGCCAGGCGGCGCAGAGTGTCGGCGCGGCGGCGCTCGATGCCGAAACGGTGAAAGACGTCGTAGGGAGTGGCGGCGAGCCGTCGCGGTGCGGGCGGCACCCACAGGTCTGTGAGCGGGCCGGGGGCGCGCTCGCCCAGCACGCGGACCATCAGCCGCCAGTTGCGCCAGGCTTCGCGGGTGGCGATCTTCTGTTCGACGGTGACGAACAGGGCGGTCTCGAAGATGGCGTCGGTGCGGCCGATACGCAGGCCGGGGTGGACGAGCATGAGATGCCTGAGCAGCGGCTGCTCCGGCAGAAACCCTTCGGGGTGGTCGAAGGCGCCGCACAGGGCCGGGGCGTGGTCGACGAGCCAGGCGGCGCCGGGGCCCCAGGCGTCGACTTCGACCACGCCGCGGCCGACGACACGCAGGCGCTGGCTGGCCACCCCGTCGGGGGTGCGGGTGGCGCGCCACAGGCCGTCGGCCTGGATGCGAACGCAAGGGTCGCCGATGCCCATGCGCCCGTGGGCCACGGTGCGCGGCAGGTCGATGGGCCGGCCCAGATCGAGAGTGATCCGCTCGTCGGGCGGTGCTATCGACGTCAGGGACCTTTGATCCCGCATGTGTTCAGCGCCGCGTCCAGCTGCGCCATCGCCTTGGTCAAGTCTGAGAGAGAAGACTTCACGTCATCACTGTTGCTGAGCGCCGGCTGCTGGCCTCCCACGCGCTGCAGGGTGGCGGCAAAGCCGCGGATCTCGGTCACTTCGGTCGGATTCGCGCGCGTCTCGGTGGTCAGGTCGGCGCACTGGGCCGTGGCCAGTGTCTCGACGTCGCTGGTAAGGTCGTTGACGTTGGTCAGAAAGGCGTCCTGCATGTCCATGGTTGCTGCGTCGACGGTCGGGACGGGGGTCGCGGCGGCCGTGGGGGTCGCGGGTGGCAGCGTCGGAGCCGCCGCTGGCGCGCTGCAGGCCAACAGGCTGACCGAGATGGCCGCCATCACGCCGAAAGATCG